>JAVBSF010000052.1:0-3820 GCA_031556925.1 Pararhizobium sp. | reverse complement strand
TTAAAGGAAAGGGTAGGCCTGCCTGGTCTTCAAAACAGGGGCAGCATCGAAATAAACACTCGCAAATCGTGTGCCGCCGAACAGCTCCGCTCGCAAGAGGAGGCGCTTGCTGCATATGTAGAGGCACCCGAATGATAGCCGATCGGCATTTCATGAGCCGGCATCATGTTGGCGCTCGCAATATGAACCACGAACGGCCGGCCCTGCTGGTTCAGCCATTCGCAAGGTTGAAAATATCCATTGCTGCAATGTTCCGCCAGTGTAGCCACATCGCTTACCGTTTGACAAGAAAAAGCATTCGCTCAACGTAAGGGTCCGATCACAAATTTTGATTTGCAAGCTTACAGAAAAAATATAGGATTTAAAAACACCCCTTTCACTCGAGGATGACGACCGTGACCTCTCTCACCGACCGTAAGAATGCCGCCATTTCCCGTGGTGTCGGCATGACCACGCAAATCTACGCCGACCGCGCCGAGAACGCCGAAATCTGGGACAAGGAGGGTAATCGCTACATCGATTTTGCCGCCGGTATCGCTGTCGTGAACACCGGCCACCGCCATCCGCGCGTCATCGAGGCCGTCAAGAATCAACTCGACCGCTTCACCCACACCTGCCACCAGGTCGTGCCGTATGAGAACTATGTCGAGCTTGCTGAGCGGTTGAACGCCATCACCCCCGGCAACTTCGAAAAGAAGACGATCTTCGTCACCACGGGCGCGGAAGCCGTCGAAAACGCCGTCAAGATCGCCCGCGCCGCCACCGGCCGCCAAGCTGTCATCGCCTTCAGCGGCGGTTTCCACGGCCGCACCTTCATGGGCATGGCGCTGACCGGCAAGGTCGTGCCGTACAAGGTCGGCTTCGGTGCCATGCCGGGTGACGTTTTCCACGCGCCCTTCCCGCTCGAGATGCACGGCACCACCGTCGAGCAGTCGCTCGACGTCCTGAAGAAACTCTTCGCCGCCGATGTCGATCCCAAACGTGTTGCGGCGATCATCATCGAGCCTGTGCAGGGTGAAGGCGGCTTCTATCCGGTTCCCGTCAACTTCATGAAGGCAATTCGCGACATCTGCGACCAGCACGGTATCCTGCTGATCGCCGACGAAGTGCAGACCGGCTTTGCCCGTACTGGCAAGCTGTTCGCCATGGAGCACTACGGCATTGCCGCCGATCTGATGACCATGGCCAAGGGCCTGGGCGGAGGCTTCCCGATCGCGGCCGTTACCGGCCGCAAGGAGGTCATGGACGCCCCCGGCCCCGGCGGCCTTGGCGGCACCTATGCCGGCAGCCCGATCGGCGTTGCGGCAGCCCATGCCGTTCTCGACGTCATCAAGGACGAAGACCTGTGCAACCGCGCCGAACAGCTGGGCGCCCGCCTGAAGCAGCGGCTTGCGGCGATCCGTGAAAAGGCCCCGGAGATCGTCGATATCCGCGGCCCCGGTTTCATGAACGCCGTCGAATTCAACGACGTCACGACCAACCTGCCGAGCGCGGATTTCGCCAACAAGGTGCGCCTGAAGGCTCTCGACAAGGGGCTCATCCTGCTCACCTGCGGCGTGCATGGCAATGTGATCCGCTTCCTGGCGCCGATCACCATTCAGGACGGCGTCTTCGCGGAAGCGCTCGACATTCTCGAAGCGTCGATCCTCGAAGCACGCGCCTGAGCACCGAGCACCGGCCATGCGAAGTCCATCGGCGGCGCACCGCCGATGGACTCAGGACAGGCGATCCGCTACATCGACGGTCCCTCCAGCGAACCGCGCGCGCGCACGACGCCCGGTGTCCACGACCATCCGAAAGGGCATCGCGGCAGAAAGGATCACCGATGATCTTTACCGCCCAGCTGAACGATCACGTGAAGCAACCCGGCCTGCTTGGCCTCGAAAACGCGCCGTTTGCGAAGGACGGCAAGATTTTCGCCGTGCATAATCCCTCGACCGGCGCCCTGCTCGCCACGCTTCCCGACATGGGCGTTGCCGAAACACGCGCCGCGATCGATGCGGCGGGCATGGCGCAGACGGCCTGGGCCGCCCTGCCGGCAAAGGACCGCAGCGCGATCCTGCGCCGCTGGCATGACCTGATCCTTGCCCATATCGACGATCTCGCCGCCATTTTGACTGCCGAAATGGGCAAGCCGCTCGCCGAATCGAAATCCGAGCTGCAACATGCCGCCGCCTATATCGAATGGTACGCGGAAGAAGCCAAGCGCGTTTACGGCGAGACGATCCCTTCTCCCTCGACAGACCGGCGCATGCTGGTCATCAAGCAACCGGTCGGCGTCGTCGGCACGATCACGCCATGGAATTTTCCGGCCTCGATGGTGGCCCGCAAGATCGCGCCGGCGCTGGCCGTCGGCTGCAGCGTCATCCTGAAACCGGCCGAGCAGACCCCGCTCGTCGCGCTTGCCATGCATGCGCTCGCCCGCCACGCCGGCTTTCCGGAAGGTGTTCTCAATCTCGTTCTCGCCTCCGAAGGCGATGCGGTCGGCCGCGAATTCTGCAGCCATCCGAAGGTCCGCAAGATCAGCTTCACCGGCTCGACGGAGGTCGGTCGCATCCTGATGCGGCAGTGCTCCGACCAGATCAAGAAGGTGAGCCTCGAACTGGGTGGCAGCGCTCCCTTCATCGTCTTCGACTGCGCCGATATCGATGCGGCCGTCGATGGCGCGATCCAGGCGAAGTTCCGCAATGCCGGCCAGACCTGCACCTCGGCCAATCGCTTCTATGTCCAGAGCGGCGTCTATGCGGAATTTGCCCGCAAACTGGCGCAGGAAACGAAAAAGCTTGTCGTCGGCGACGGGTTTTCGCCTGATGTCACCGTCGGTCCGCTGATCGACGAGCGGGCCATGGCCAAGGTCGAAGCCCATGTCGCCGACGCCGTCGCCAAGGGGGCGACCCTGCTGTGCGGCGGCATGCGGCTTGAAGGCAGCGGCGCCTTTTATGCGCCCGCGGTGCTTTCCGGCGTCGACCGGCGCATGCAGGTCGCCTGCGAGGAAACGTTCGGCCCGGTAGCTCCGATCATCCCCTTCGAAACGATCGAGGATGTGATCACTGAGGCCAACGATACGATCTACGGTCTTGCCGCCTATTTCTACGCGACAGAACTGAAGAAGGTCTGGCGCGTGGCGGAAGCACTGGAATACGGCATGATTGGCATCAACACCGGCCGCATGTCCTCCGAAGCCGCCCCCTTCGGTGGCCTCAAGCAATCCGGTATCGGCCGGGAAGGCTCCCGCCATGGCGCGGAAGACTATCTCGAAATGAAGTATCTGTGCATGGGCAATATCTGAGGGACATTCCCTCGGCTATCCATCAGCGTGTCATGCCGATCTCGCGCAGCACTTCGGCGGTGTGCTCTCCCAGTCTCGGCGAACCGCGCTCCAGCGACAGTTCCGCAGCGGAAAAACGGATCGGCGTGCGCACGCCCGGCGCCGTGCCGCTGGCGGCTCCGGTATGGGGCACATCGACGCGCATGCCCCGATGCACGATCTGCGGATCGGAAAACACGTCCGCCACGGTATTGATCGGCCCTCCGGGCACGCCCGCCTCTTCCAGTTTTGACAAGAGGTCGTCTCGCCGGAATTTTTCGGTTTCGCCTGCCAGGGCCGGCGTCAGCGTCTCGCGATGTTTTACCCTCAGCGCATTCGTCTGGTAACGCTCGTCGGCGGCCAGATCGTCACGGCCGAGCAACTGGCAGAATTTGACGAACTGCCGGTCATTGCCAACGGCGACGATGAGATGGCCATCGGCGACGGGAAAGACCTGATAGGGCGCGATATTGGGATGGGCGTTACCGAGCCGGCGCGGCGACTTGCCGGAGA
>JAVBSF010000105.1:0-7494 GCA_031556925.1 Pararhizobium sp. | reverse complement strand
AGGACGGCGAGGATGTGTTCGTCATCAACGCCCAGAACTGCGTGCACTGCAAGACCTGCGACATCAAGGATCCCAACCAGAACATCAACTGGGTGCCGCCGCAGGGCGGCGAGGGGCCGGTCTATCCGAATATGTGATGTTCGGGGAGGCCGGACCGCACCGACGCCCGCACGAGAAAGCGCGGCGAAGGATCGGTCTATCCGAATAGATGATGTTCGGGGAGGAGTGGCGGTTGAGCGGGCCGTCAACGCCGCTCATCCGGCGATGGCTGGTTCGCGTTCTATCCGCTCCCAGGTTTCATCCATCGCATAGGTCGGCGAGAAGAACGGCACACCGATATGACCAAAACGGATTGAGAGCTGCTGCTCGGCCGTATGTTCATCGACATGGGCGATGCGGTTGAGATAAATGACCGACGCAAGACCTGTACGATCGGAGCCCGAGCGACAATGGATCAGCACGGGCTTTGGCGCATCCCGCAGGATGGCAACGAGTTTACGCGCTTCGTCGAGCGTCAGTTCCTGGTCGGCAGACATGCTGAAGTCGATGTGATTGATCTTCAGCGCTTCCGCTGTCGCAGTTTCCTGTCTGTACCACGCCGCCCCTTCATTGCGTCCGCGCAGATTGACGATTGTCCGGATCCCGTAGCGATCCCTGTATGCTTCGATTTCGGCGGGGCTGGGCTGGTTCGAACGATAGACTTCATTCGCAACCACGACGGCGAAATTTCCAGTCAATTGTATCCCGACGAGGTAGGCGCCGAGAGCGATGCCGGTCAGGCCTGCGGAGAGGCCGAGCCATTTTCCGATTTTATGCATGATATTTTCCCGTTTACACGGGGAGACGCTTCGCCTTCGCTCCTGACAGGAGGCTGAACGAAAGCCGCCCTGAGAAGCGGGCAAGGACAATTCACCCGGCAGTCTGCCAAACGACCGCGTTCGTACGTCCATGATTTTTCCGGAGGTTACCGGCGAAATCTGCCTTAACCGGGCATTAACCATAAATTCCTTAATTTCGGCGTCATAACCGTTCGTTAGGGAATCCTCCGATGCCGATTTCGCGCCGTGGCCTGCTGCTTGGAATGTCCGCTCTTCTCGCGGGATGTTCGACCAACGCTCCAAACCACAAGGCGAATTACGCCGCATTGCCGGAAGAAAAATTCCCGCTGCCGGCCATGCCGCTCGAAAAGATCGATCCTGAACTGCGCCGTCAGGAAGTCGCCTATGTCACGACGCAAAAGGCGGGGACGATCGTCGTCGATACGCCCGCGCGCCGGCTTTATTATATTCTCGGTGATGGCAGGGCGATGCGTTACGGCATCGGCGTCGGTCGTAACGGCTATTCGCTGGCCGGCAATGCCTATATCGGCCGCAAGGCCGAGTGGCCCACCTGGACGCCGACCGGCAACATGATCCGCCGCGATCCCGGCAAGAACCTCAAATATGCCGGCGGTCTGCCCGGCGGCCCGAACAACCCGCTCGGCGCCCGCGCGATCTATCTCTATCAGGGCGGCAACGACACCATGTTCCGCATCCACGGAACCAATCAGCCGCAGTCCATCGGTCTTGCCATGTCGAGCGGCTGCGTGCGCATGCTCAATCACGATGTCGTTGACCTCTATCAGCGCGTCGAGGTCGGTGGCCAGGTCGTCGTCATGCAGGCCTGATGGCTCGGTCCTGAAAACGGAAAACGCCACCGAATCCGATTCGGTGGCGTCTGCGTGACCGGATGCTGAACCTGCCGCTCACGCCGGAAGTTTCAAACCTGGGGGAAGGGCCTGATGGCGCCGACCGCTACCTTCGGTTCTGTTGCGGATTTCCAGGCGACGACCATCAGGGCGCCTATGACGGTGATGTGCTCCATCACGACATAGAATTCGATCGTCCTGACCGGTTCGTCCATCAGCCAGAATGTGTGGGCGATCGGGATGGTAAGGGCGGTGAAAACGGCGAGAGCGCCTGCTCCGAGCCACGTCCAGCGGTTTGCGATGATCAGCGCCGAGCCACCGAGCTGCGTGATGATGACCGCGATATTGATGAGCCGCGCCGGCTCCAGCCCGAAATGCGCCATCTCGGCGACCCCAGCGTTGAAGTCGATGAGTTTCGCGAGGCCGCTTGCCCAGAACATGTAGGTGAGAATGATGCGGGCGACGTAACCGAACGCGGCGCTGCCGGTGAAGGATTGAATGAAGGAAGGCATGTCTTTTCTCCGATGGATGACCCTTGTCGGCCCCCGCCAGCGATGCGGGCGCGTTGGCGGGGGCAACGCAGCGGAGCCGGCTGAGGAGGGTGCATCTTCGCCCCGTTGCGCTGGAACCATCTGTAAAGCTGGCGTGCGCGCCCAAGCGTTCCCGCGGGAACACGGAATTGGCCGGATGCTTCAGGATGGCTCGTGCCGATATCGCTTGCGGCCTTCCCACGGCGATATTTTTGAACGCCCCCTGAAAACTTGCGGTGCAGCCCCATATTTGCAACGCAACGACAAGGGTATGCGACATGAAGATGAAGGCCGTTTTCAACCGTGACGGTGGCACGTTCAGAACGACCGATATGGAAGCCTATGGTGCGAAGGTCGATGAGGTGTTCCGCGCGGCGGGCCATGATATCGAAATCGCGTCCGTTTCCGGTAGCGAGATGGGTGATGTGCTGGAGAAAGCCGCCCGTCGCGACGACCTCGACGCGATTATCGCAGGCGGCGGCGACGGGACCATTTCGGCGGCGGCGGCCGTGGCCTGGAAGAATGGCATGCCGCTTGGCATCGTGCCGGCGGGAACGATGAACCTGTTCGCCCGCAGCCTGAAATTGCCGCTCGATATCTGGAAGGTGCTGGATGTTCTGGCGACGGGACATATCATCGATGCCGATATCGGCAGCGCGGATGGACGCGCCTTTGTCCATCAGTTTTCGACAGGCTTGCATGCCCGCATGGTTCGCATGCGCGACAGCTATAGTTTCGCGTCGCGTCCGGGAAAAATCCTGGCCAGCACCCGCGCTGCGGTCGGGGTCATTTTCAACCCGCCGGAGTTCGAGGTCGATATTCATATCGACGGCAAGGAGGAGCGCAGGCAGATCTCGGCGATCTCAGTATCGAACAATCATTTTGGTCGCGATACGCTGATGTATGCCGAGAGTGTCACGGGCGGTCATCTCGGTTTCTACACGGCGCCGCCGTTGAAGCCGGCGGGTGTTGCCAGGCTCGCTCTCGACATCCTGCGTGGCAAGTTCCGCGACAGCGCCGTTATCACCGAGACGAGCAGTCAGGCCGTCGATCTACATTTTCCCAAAACGTCAGGGCGGATCAATTGCGTGATCGACGGTGAACTGTTGCCGCTCGGCCGGGATGTCGCCTTGCGCATTCATCCCGGCGAGCTCAAGCTCCTCGTCGGCGCGGACGCCGGTTGAGCGGTGCGCCCTTCGTTCCGCTCTTTAAAGCATGTCTCGCAAAAGTGTGCAGCGGTTTTGCGAAAAGACATGCGCAAAAACAAAGATCTAAAGCGTATGAGCGAATCTGAAAGATCGCGACACGCTTTAGACGCTATTGAAAAGCCGTTTCGAAGAAGCTGCGCAGCTTGCGCGAATGCAGTGTTTCGACAGGCATGGCCGCGAGCTTCTGCAGCGCAAGGATGCCGATCTGCAGATGCTGGCTGACCTGCGTCTTGTAAAAGGCCGTCGCCATGCCCGGCAGTTTCAGTTCGCCGTGGAGCGGCTTATCCGAAACGCACAGCAAGGTGCCGTAGGGTACGCGAAAACGAAACCCGTTGGCCGCGATCGTGGCTGATTCCATATCGAGCGCGATGGCGCGCGATTGGGAAAGCCGCTTAACCGGGCCGCGCTGGTCGCGCAGCTCCCAGTTCCGGTTGTCGATGGTGGCGACGGTGCCGGTGCGCATGATCCGCTTCAGGTCGTAACCCTCATAGCCGGTGACATCCGCCACCGCATCCTGCATCGCGACCTGCACTTCCGCCAGCGCCGGGATCGGCACCCAGACCGGCAGATCGTCGTCGAGAACGTGATCCTCGCGCACATAGGCGTGGGCGAGCACGTAGTCGCCCAGCATCTGGCTGTTGCGCAGGCCGGCGCAATGGCCGAGCATCAGCCAGGCATGGGGGCGTAGTACGGCGATGTGGTCGGTGATCGTCTTGGCATTGGAGGGGCCGACGCCGATATTGACGACGGTGATGCCGCCATGGCCCTTCTTCTTGAGGTGATAGGCCGGCATCTGCGGCAGCCGCGTCAGCGTCAAATCCTGCTCCGGCGTGTCCGATCCCGCATGGGTAATGATATTGCCGGGCTCGACGAAGGCCGTATAGCCATCTCCGCCATCGGCCATCAGCTTGCGCGCCCAGTTGCAGAATTCGTCGATGTAGAACTGGTAGTTCGTAAACAGTACGAAATTCTGGAAATGCGTGGCGCTGGTTGCCGTGTAGTGGCTGAGCCGCGCCAGGGAATAGTCGATGCGCTGTGCGGTAAACGGCGCCAGCGGCGACGGCTCGCCCGGACCCGGCTCATAGGAGCCATTGGCGATCTCGTCATCGGTCGTGGTCAGATCCGGCGCGTCGAAGAGGTCGCGCAGCGGCACGTCGATATTTTCCGCCAGCGACGCTTCGACATAGGCCCCCTCGCCAAAGGCGAAATGCAGCGGGATAGGCGTTGCCGATTCCGAAACAGTAACGCCGATGCCGTGGTTTCGGATCAGAAGCCCGAGCTGCTCCTTGAGATAATGCCGAAACAGCTTGGGGCGGGTCACCGTGGTCGTATAGACGCCGGGCGCGCTCACATAACCATAGGAAAGCCGTGAATCGACCCGGCTGAAGCTGCTGGTTTCGATGCTGACCTGAGGATAGCAGGCCCGGTATCGGGCCGTGGCCTGCCCCGTTTGCCCTAGTTTCGTGAAAGCTTCGACCAGGAACGCCGTATTGCGCTCATAGAGCGCCGTCAGCGCATCGACCGCGGCGACGGGATCGTCGAACGTTTGCGGGTCGAATGCATCCGGCGTGATGACGGGAAGGGCGGAAGGGGAGAAGATTCGGGTGTTCATGAGTCATTATAGATCGCGTCTTCTGACAATCAAACGACAAGATCGCGGGAGTGAGTTCGGTAACGCCTTCTCGCCGCTTCGTCCGGAGGGACGTCCGGCGCGTCTGTACGGTACATATATATAAAGTATCGATCGGCTCTTCCTTTCGCGAAGATCGCGGTCCCGATTCTCGAATCGCGATTCTGCGAATCTCGTTTCTCCGGCAGATGCGATTCCCGATTTTTCCGTCGGCGAAGAGCGTCACGTGCCGCTTGTACGCTTCCGCAGGGAGGAGATGAATCGCCGGAAGAACGGGCGATGCGCCCCGATTTTGCCTCGTTCTGATACGAACACCGGCAAATTCGATCCTGCTAAGGCCCCGTGGATAAAGGATTTTCTTAACGACTTGTTAATAACTGGCGGGGGCTTGGGGCGATTTTGTGTCGTTTCAGCAACAGGGATGGGGGACGGGGGGATCAAACCGCATGAACAGGCAAGATGGAGATTGCGCCAACCGGCCGGTCTTGTATTTTCAACTTCGGAAGCGAGGGCGGTTGATCGTCCGACTTTCTAAATGTTGGGGATGGGGCAGGGAACGCTGTCCTTCAGCAAGATACCCAGACCCGTTTGAAACTTTTGACTGGAGGTCAGAAATGAACATCAAGAGCCTTCTTCTCGGCTCCGCTGCTGCTCTCGCAGCAGTATCCGGCGCACAGGCTGCCGACGCTATCGTCGCTGCCGAGCCGGAGCCCATGGAATACGTTCGCGTTTGCGACGCTTTCGGCACCGGCTACTTCTACATCCCGGGCACCGAAACCTGCCTGAGCATCAGCGGTTACGTTCGTACTCAGCTTAATTACGACCAAGACATCGACGTATATGACCCGGTTACCGGCGGCCTGCTTGGCACCGGCATCAAGGAAGACTGGGATAGCTTCACCCGCGGTTACCTGACGTTCGCTGCTAAGAACGACACCGAATTCGGTACGCTCTCCAGCTACATCAACATTCAGGCCGACACCGATGGTTCGGGCGTTTCGCTCGATGGCGCCTGGATCGAAATCGCTGGCTTCAAGGTTGGTTACTTCTATAACTGGTGGGACGATTTCGGTCTCGCTGGCGAAACTGACGAAACCGGTGGTAACCTGTTCAACTCGATCCAGTACACCTATGACGCTGGTTCGTTCCAGGTTGGCGCTTCGGTTGAAGACCTCGACGTTGACGGCGCTCCTCCGTCCGACCGTAACGATGACATCGGTGTTTCCGGCCTTATCCGCGCCACCGTCGGTGGTGTCGACGCCCTCTTGATCGCTTCCTACGACTTTGACGTTGAAGAAGCTGCTTTCAAGGCTCGTCTGACGGCTGAACTCGGCCCGGGCACCTTCGGTATCGCTGGTATCTATGCTACGGATCCGAACGCTTACTGGGCTGCTTCCGAATGGTCGGTCGTTGCTTCGTACGAAATCAAGGCAACCGACAAGTTCACCATCACCCCGGCTGCTCAGTACTTCGGTGACTACGCATTCGGCGATGGCAACGATGCTTGGAAGGTTGGTCTGACGGCTGGTTACCAGATCACTGAAGGTCTGCGTACCCTTGCTACGGTTAACTACACCTCGTGGGATCAGACCGCTGCCGCAGAAGCAGCTGGTGCCGACGACGACCGTATCACCGGCTTCCTGCGTCTGCAGCGCGACTTCTAATCTGATCTGACTTCTGTCAGTGAAGGGAAAGCCCGGCCGAAAGGCCGGGCTTTTTACATGTTCAGACATCGGAGTAATTCGAAATTGGCTCCGCCACCGTTCAAAGCTGTCAATTCGTAGAGGCGGTCACAAGCTTCTGTTCACAACAGAAACCCAGCAATTGCCTCTCTCGGGCCATCGAGATGAAGAAGCGGCGCGTGACCTTGCCCCTTGGCCAGATACGTTTCGGCATTCGGGTGGCGCTCGATCATCTCTGCAACCGTTTCCGCCGTGAGGATCGTCGAATTCTCCCCGCGCAAGATGAGAAGCGGGAACGGTTTCAATCCCTCGAACAGCGACCAGATGTCGGGAAGCGTCGTCTCAGCCGTCAGGCCTTTCAATCCGTCGGCAAGCGCCGGGTCGTAATCGGCGACGATATCCTTCCCCTGCACGCGATAGAGCGCCTGCGCCATGTCGGCCCAATCCTTGGGCGACAACAGCGGGAAGGATGCGCCGAACAAGTTTTTCAAATGGGCGGCGACATCGCTCCACAGGGTGAATCGGGGCGGGTCGGCAAGATAGCCACGGATGTGCAGCAGCCCCGCGAGCGCGATGACCGGGCCGATATCGTTGAGGATGACGCGGTTGATAAGTGCCGGATGGCTCGCCGCCAGAAGATGCAGGATGAGGCCGCCGCGCGACGTGCCGATGAAATCCGCTCTCTCGACGCCCAAAGCCGAACAGACCCGCACCACATCATTCGCCTCGACCGGAAGCTGATAACGATTGCTGTCCG
>JAVBSF010000284.1:0-6221 GCA_031556925.1 Pararhizobium sp. | reverse complement strand
ACTCCGTATCGGCGGCTTTCCAGTAGCTCAGGAAGCGTTTCGATCCACGCCCCCGTGAGGAGGCGACCGCCTCCTCGTGCGTGATGCCGGGTTTTGACGACGTTTCGATCCACGCCCCCGTGAGGAGGCGACCAATCCCATATCGTTCAACTCCAGCGCTGCGTGAGTTTCGATCCACGCCCCCGTGAGGAGGCGACTCGTTCGATTTCGGATAAATCCGCTTGTAGTCGGGGTTTCGATCCATGCCCCCGTGAGGAGGCGACCAGGCGAACGCGGGCACCATCGCGGCGCTCAAGGTTTCGATCCACGCCCCCGTGAGGAGGCGACGGCCTCACCATCCTGAAGTCGGCGCGCTTGCGGAGTTTCGATCCACGCCCCCGTGAGGAGGCGACGTGCGCGCAAGCGGTAGGCCTGAATGATTGATCAGGTTTCGATCCACGCCCCCGTGAGGAGGCGACTGGATGGGAAGCTGTACGTCGACACCATCATCACGTTTCGATCCACGCCCCCGTGAGGAGGCGACAGTATATGTGCTAAACAATTATAGCTGCAACGGAAAGTGGTGGCTTCGCGCGGATCAGCCAAAAAAATTGAGATGATAGGAAAGCCGACAGATCCAATTGGAAATTTTTTCTCACAATTTCAAAGAGCTGGCATCGGTGCGAACAGTGCCGGTTTTTTCGACACGCTTGTGGTTCGCACGCGTTTGTTGGAGGGAATATTCAGACGATCAGCGTACCGCCGAGATCAACAGCCGGTTTGGCGCCGATGTGCTCGACTTTCCGCTGCCAGTTGGCGCCGAGGTAATAATAGCGCAGGCTGTCGAATTCCGGCTTGATAATACTTTCCAGCCGGCTCTTGAGTTTTACCCACTGCGCTGGATCGACCTCGATTTCGAAGACTGAAAACTGGACGCGCTGGCCATAATCGCGGCAGATCTTTGCGACCCGGCGTAGCCGGGCCGGGCCGTTTCCTTCGGTGGTGCTCACATCGTAGGTCACCAGAACCAGCATCGGCGCCTCCTACTTCCAGAGCCAGGGCGGATAGGCATCGAGATCGCCGCGCAAATGGCCGGCCAACATCTGCGCCTGCAGATAAGGCGTCAGCCCCAGCGGCGCTTTCTCCTCCAGGAAAGGATGCAGCCGCTCGTCCTTCTTGCGCTCCTGCCAGGCGGTGAGCACCAGCTTACGGGCGTCGTCCGACATCATCACGGCACCACCGTCCCGTGTCTCGAAATCCTTTGCCCGCAATTGCCGGCGATTGATCAGGGACAAAGCCAGGCGATCCGCCAGAACCGGGCGCATCTCCTCCATCAGGTCGAGCGCCAGGCTAGGGCGGCCGGGCCGGTCGCGATGCAGGAAGCCGACAGCTGGGTCGAGTCCGACGCTTTCGCAGGCGCTGCGGCAATCATGGGTGAGCAGCGTATAGAGAAAGGACAGGAGCGCGTTGACAGGATCGAGCGGCGGCCGGCGCGAGCGGCCCGTCCAGCGCATTTCCGCATCCGGCGAACGAATCAGGTGATCGAAAACCGAGAAATAGAGGTTGGCCGCTTCTCCCTCCGAGCCGCGCAGCGCATCCAGCCCCTCGTCGGCCAAGTCCACCCGGCGGATGATCCGCGCCAATCGCTCGGTAACGGCGGTGATCGCCGCCCGATCCGGCTCCGAAAACTCAGACCCGTAATCACGCAAGGATCGCATCAGCACCGAGCGCTGGTTGGCGATCTTGCCGACAACGATCGAACGCACGATCTCTTCGGGCCGGTCGGAAGCGCAGTATTGCGCACGACGCAGCAGAACATTGCCGGTGACGGGCCCTTCGATGCGCGCCTGGAACCGGCCGTTTCGATCCAACATAACGATCATGATGCCCGCGCCGGCGCACGCCGCCATCAGCGCCGGCGAAACGAAAATGGCGCCGAACACCGCCACCGATGCCAGCATATGCAGCGGCACGCGGGCGCGCTCAGTGCCATCCACCTCGGCCACCAGATTTTCACCGTCCTTGCGCAGCGATGCGTTCTCGGTGGTGACATAGAGGGTATTGAGCAGCTTCTTCACGGCGCCGGCTCCTCCGCCAGCAGCTTGTGCAGCATGCGGCTGCGCCAGGCGCGCACGGGCCGGGCCACCGTGTCGGGGCGACAAAGCTCGATCAGCGAACAGGCGCAACAGCGCTCGCGCCGGGTCGTGGGCGGCGGCGTTACGCGGGTATCGAAGACGGCCTGCAAATCCCGGACCACCTCTCCGGTGAGCTGCCGCAGTTCCGCGTCGAAAGGCACGATAAGCCGACGCTTCGTCTCGGCATAGAACAAGGCGCCTTCCGGCACCGGATTTCCGGTCATCTCTTCCAGGCACAGGGCCTGAGCGCAAAGCTGCACCTCGTCGGCGCGATGCAGTTTTGGCTTGCCGCGCTTGTATTCGATCGGAAAGGCAACCTCCCGGCCGGCGCCCTCCCCTTCCGCGGGATGGAACTCGACGAGATCGGCGACGCCGGCCATGTTCAGCCGCGTCGAGGCAAGCGGCAGCGCCATCACCCGGCGCGTACCTCGCCCCTTTCGCGATCCCCCCTTGTCAGCCACCGCATGCAGCACATTGCCCTCCGCCGTGAAGCGGTTGTCGGCCCAGACCCGTTCGAGATGGATCAAAGCCGCCTGGCGCAGGCAATAGACGGCATGCTGCAAGGCGGAGAGCGGGATAGGCTCCTCCGCCCGGTCGCCGCCATTCTCGCCCGCCGGCTCCATCGCCTACAGCTTTTCGATGATTTCGACGCCCGCCGGCAGGTTCTCCCGGTCGATCGAGACGATGTAGTCGGAAAATTTGCGGGCCGGCGGCTCGTTGTCGATCCGCTCGTCATCGACGTCGCGGAATTCGCCGCCCACGTTGCGGCCGATCTTCACCCGATCGAACAGTTGCCCGGCCGGCGCATTGCCGAGCGGGTTATCATGCTTGAAGACGATCAGCTTGCGCGTTGTCATCTCGCCGCGCGCGGCCGCCCGGTCGTGCTCGAACATGGCGCCGAGCGCCTCGAACAAAAGCTCCAGATCGCTTTCCGAAAAGTGCGTACGTTCCGCGAATTTCGCCGAGATGAAGCCATGGGCAACATAGAGCCCATAGGGCACGATATGCTTGCGGCCCATCGTACGGTTGTCTGTGCGGTCGTTGCTATCGTCGCCCTCCGCCGTCTGTTTCTTCTCCGCCTCGTTGGTGGCCGCCATGCGCGTTATGGAGATTTCGAGCGGCATGATCGGTTCGACGGAGGTCGCGAACGTCAACTGCACCGGGCCTTTCACCTGACCGCAATTGATGCCCGTCGACATGACCGCGCCGAAAGTGCGCACGTCGAAGAAATTCATGCACATGAAATCGCGCAGTTTCACCGCCTCGGCATCGTCCTTCGGATTAAGCTTGGCATCCTTCTCGACCTTGGCGTCCCCCGGCCGCAGCGCCTTGTAGGCCTGGCGGTGTTTTTCGTTGAGGATCGCGCCTTCCTGCACATAGATATGAAAACCATCCTGCTTTTCGCGCGCCAGCTCCACATAGTTGCGGATCTTGCGCTTGAGGCTGACGTCGGAGACCAGCCCTTTATTGGTTTCCGGATCGAGGCGCGGAAGATTGCCGGCATCGGGATCGCCGTTCGGATTGCCGTTGGCGACATCGAAGATCAGGACGAAGTCATATCGATTGGCGAGAATGGTCATTCTGCGGTCTCCCCCGAAACGGCTGCATCCGTTTCCTTGCGTGTAAATCTCTGATGATAATAACCTAGTCCGAAAAGGGACTGCTGTTCGGCCGAAAGCGAGGCCGGAAAGGGCTCCTTGCCCGGCTCCATCAAGTTCATGATGGCAAAGACCTGCCGTTCCAGCACGACCCTGTAGCCGGGCTTCTGCTTGCCGAGCTTGGACAGGTGATTGGCGGAGCCTTTCTCAAGGACGGAGAACACCTTGCGCGGCTGGGCGGAGGCAGACCCGTAATATTTGTCCTTGATCGTGGCGTTGACCTTGGCGCCGAGGGCCGCCGTCTGGATCTGCTCATAGGTCGCAAAAAGCCGGCCCAGCAGATAGCCTTTGTTGTCATTCGTTTCGTCCAGGCCCACCGGCGCCTCCATGTTGAAATTGCGAACAAGCAGAGCTTTGAGAATGCCGATACGCAAGGGATTGACCTCGCCGTCGGCGCGAATGCGCGTCAGCACGGAAGACATCAGCGTCAGGGGGTAGTTCGTTCCGCTGAGGATCGAGCGCATCCACTCGCCCGCCAAATTGGGCGGGACGTTTTCCCTCTTGCCGAGAACCGCCGTTTCTAAGAGATAGCGCCAGAGCGGCGGATAGCCGTCCCGCGGCGCTGGCTCGATGCGCATGTCGGAAACGAATTTCCGGTAATTTTCCGTCAGGGCGCCGAAACTGTCCTCGAAGTAGAAGCGGATCGACAGACGCGCTGCATTGGGCGCTAGACCCAGCACATGGAAACGCACCCCTTCGGCAAGATCGGGATCGAAGCTGGAAACCGGCTTCCCCTCGCGGATTTTCGCCAGGATATCGCCGACCTTGCTCGACTGCATGGTCTCGTCGATGCTGTCGAGCATCCCGCTAAAAACGCTTTCGGCAAGCTCGGCATCGTCGGAGCCAGCATTGGAGGCATCCGCCCAGAACACCGTCGAGGCATCACCGATCTGGATGCGGTGACCGCTGTCGCGTTCCAGGAAGCGATTGAGGGCCGTGGTGTATTTTGCAGCGGCAAGCTCCGAGACGGGCGCATTGTCGCCCTGCTCGTGTCCGTAGGACGTAAAGGCGTCGAGATTGAAGGAAACGAGGGCAGCACCGGAGGATTGCGCCCCCCACACACCCTTGATGGAAGGGTGAAGGCGTGCAACCGGGCCGGGTTCGCCCGTCACGAGGCAAATCCGGTCGCCTTTTTCCCCCGCCGCGGATAATTTTCCCCAGAGGTTTTTCGCCGCTGGCCTGTCGTGAAGCCGGACGTTGCTCAGCCGTTCTTCCTCCAGGGCGAACACGACATTCTGGTCCTTCATCTCCTCCGGCCAGACTGGCGCGACAAACTGCTCGGCGGTCCAGCTTTTCAGGAAAAGCAGCAAGGCTCGAAGGCCGGCATCATCCGTCTCTGCCAGATCGGTTTCGTGGCGTCGCACGAATTCCGCATGTTCGTCGGCCGTGCGCTTCCCCTCGCCTGCCGTCACGCCCAACACATAGGACGTCTTGTCCCAGAGAAAGTTCGGCGCGATGCCCGCCGTACGCTTGACCGGCTGCGGCACGAGCATGGCCGGCGCAACTTTCTTCTTGCCCTCTCCGTCCCGCAGATCGCTCACGGAGGCCACGCGGCCATCCGCATTCAGCGAAATCAGGAACCCAATCTTTTCGGACGAAAACCCGAAGGGTGGCGCGTCCGGCAGCCTGTCGTAAGCCTTCGCCAGCGAAGCCAGAATGCTCATCGGCGGATCTCCGGGGAATTCGGCGCCGGCACCTTCACAACCCCGTTTTCCAGCAGAGCCCGAAAGAACAGCGACGGCCGGTCTTTGGCCTGGTGATCGATATCGTAAAGCATGAACCCGAGGTCACGGGTCTCGCCGATGGCTTTCGGAAGCGGCGCGTCGGCCGGCAGAAGTTCAAAATGCGCCGCGAACTCCCGCGTGCCGAGACAGGGCTGGTGAAAGCACTGCCCCCGCGCCGCGCGACGGTTGAAGATATCGAGATGCTTGCCCTCGTTATCGTCAGTGCCGGCCTTGGCCGTCAGTTCGAAATGAGCCTCGATGACATAGGCCGGCTTGACGAGCACGGTGGAAGCACGCTGCTGACGGTCCTCATCCACCAACAATTGCAGGTCCGCGAGATCGCCGCGCTTCATCGCGCTCTTGATCTTGCCCGCCGGCGCCTTGCCGCCCACCTCGTTCCGCCGGATCGATTGGAAACGGATAGGCTCCAGCACATGGATGGCATCGACGATCCAGCGGATGGCCGGCTTCCAGTGGATCGCTTCAAGTACGCCGCGGACGGCCGAAGGTGTCGGCACATCGTAACTGACACGCTCAACCTTGAGCTCCGGCCTAGTGAAACAAGCGTAATCACCAGAAACTCTTAGACGAATTCCATACGACAAGAAGACCTCCGAACTCGTTTCGGCATGGAAACTCTACGGGAGAAAAATCACGCTAAGATTGTATCTCAAATTCCGACTGAGTCAAATACTTCCTACTATTTTATGCAGAAAACTCGCTTG
>JAVBSF010000054.1:0-10842 GCA_031556925.1 Pararhizobium sp. | reverse complement strand
ATGGCCTGGATGTCTCGGCCGTGAAGGTGCCCGGCGGCTTCAGCGATGATGTCTTCGTTCCCTATGACTACGCCCACTTCGCCGTCATCTACGACACCGAAACGGTGAAGAACCCGCCGAAGAGCCTGAAGGAACTGGTGGAAGGCGATCCGAACGAAAAGATCGTCATCGAAGACCCGCGCACCTCGACGCCGGGTCTTGGCCTGCTGCTCTGGGTAAAGTCGGTCTATGGCGATGAGGCCGCCGCAGCCTGGGCCAAGCTCAAGGATCGCGTGCTGACAGTTACGCCCGGCTGGTCGGAAGCCTATGGCCTCTTTACCAAGGGTGAAGCGCCCATGGTCTTCTCCTACACGACGTCGCCGGCCTATCACATGGTCGCGGAAAATACCGAGCGCTATCAGGCGGCATCCTTCTCCGAGGGCCATTATATCCAGATCGAAGTGGCCGGCATGACGAAGAATGCCCATGATCCGGAACTGGCGAAATCCTTCCTTTCTTTCGTTACCGGTCCCGAATTCCAGTCGGTCATTCCGACCACGAACTGGATGATGCCGGTCGCGAGAGGCAAGGAACCGCTGCCGGAAGCCTTCGGCAAGCTGGTATCGCCGGAAAAAACCTTCCTGATGTCTCCGGATGAGGTTGCCGCCAATCGCAAGGCCTGGATCGACGAGTGGCTTTCCGCCATGAGCCGGAACTGAGCCTTTCATGGCGATCTCGGAGCGGCGCATGACACTTGCCGCCGGGGCGATCAGCCTCGGCGGCATCGTGATGTTCGTCGTTCTCGCGGCCTATGCATTGCTGTCGGCCGATATCGCCGACAGTGGCGAGCGGGCGCTTTTTGACGCCTATGTCTGGCGGGTGACCCGGTTCACGCTGCTGCAGGCCCTGCTTTCGACGGCGCTGTCGATCCTCTTCGCCATCCCTGTCGCTCTGGCGCTGTTTCGCCAGTCTTCCTTTTCTGGACGCATCTGGATTGTGCGTTTGCTTGCCCTGCCGCTCGGTCTGCCGGCGCTGGTGGCGGCGCTCGGCCTGATCGGTGTCTGGGGCCGGCAGGGTGTCGTGAATGGCGCTTTGGCAGGTCTCGGTCTCTCCCAGCCGCTCAGCATCTACGGCCTGACGGGCATCCTCATCGCTCATGTCTTCTTCAACATGCCGCTTGCGGCGCGGCTGATGCTTGCTGGCCTTGAGCGCTTGCCCGGTGAGTATTGGCTGATCGGCGCCAATCTCGGCATGCGCCGGTTTCATCTCTTTCGTTTTGTCGAATGGCCAGTCATTCGCGGGCTTGTCCCCGGTATTGCCGGGCTGATCTTCATGCTGTGCGCCACCAGCTTCACGCTGGTTCTCACACTCGGCGGCGGCCCCGCCGCCAGCACGATCGAAGTGGCGATCTATCAGGCCCTGCGGTTCGATTTCGATCCGCCACGAGTCGTAGCGCTTAGCCTGCTACAGATTGTCATGACCGGGCTTCTGCTGATTGGTTTGCGACTTGTCACGCCGGCGATACAGGAGGCGACGACGCTGGGGCGCAAGGTCCGGCGTTTCGATGGCCGCGATAGTGCTGGCCGATTGACGGATGGTGTCGTCATTGCCATTGGCGCGGCCTTCATAGCGTTGCCGCTGGCGGCCGTGGTGGTGTCCGGGTTGCGGGCGGATCTCGGCAAGCTGGTGACGGACCCGGCCGTGCACCGCGCCGCCCTGACCAGCGCCTTCATCGCGTTCGCCTCCGCCCTCTTGTGTGTGGCGGGCACGCTATCCATGGCTTGCGCACGCCAGAGCGCCCTTCGCCCGCGCCGGCCGGGAAACGTCGCTCGCAGTCTCGCAGCGGGTATATCGGGTGGTTCCTCGCTTATTCTGCTGGTGCCGCCGGTCGTTCTGGGAGCCGGCTGGTTTCTGCTGCTGCGCCCCTTCGGTGATGTCGCCCGTTTCGCGCCGGTGGTGGTGATTGTCATCAATGCCCTGATGGCGCTTCCCTTCGCTTACCGCATACTCGATCCGGCCATCGCCACCCATCGCGCCCGCACGCAGCTTTTGTCGGAAAGCCTCGGGCTTCGATTTTTCAATCGGCTGCGGCTCGTCGATTGGCCGGGGCTGCGCCGGCCGGTGCTGATGGCGCTGTCCTTTGCCTGCGCGCTGTCGCTTGGCGATCTCGGCGCCGTCGCCCTGTTCGGTTCGCAGGATATGGTGACATTGCCCTATCTGCTTTATAGCCGCATGGGCAGCTACCGGACGATGGACGCGGCCGGGCTCGCGCTTCTGCTCGGTCTCGTGTGCCTCTTCCTGACGATCGCCGGAACTCCCTCACAGGCAAAACCGGACCATGCCGATGACCGCTGACAATCCCGCCATCCAGCTCGAAAACGTCACCGTCGATTTCGGCAAGACGCGGCTTGCCTTCGATTGCGCTTTCCGCAAGGGGGAAATCATTGCCGTGACAGGCCCGTCCGGTTCGGGAAAATCGACGCTTTTGAATATCGTCGCGGGCTTCGAGGCGCCGGAGAACGGGCGCGTCTCCATTTTCGGGCAGGACATGAGGCTGATACCGGCGGGGGAACGCTCGGTCAGCGTGATTTTCCAGGATCACAATCTGTTCACGCATCTCGATGTCGGCACCAATGTCGGCCTCGGCATCGATCCCGGTCTGCGGCTTGGCATCGCTGAAAAGGCGCGGATCGCCGCCGCTTTGCTCAGGGTCGGGCTTGAAGGCTTTGCCAGGCGTATGCCGGCGACCCTTTCAGGAGGCGAACGCCAGCGTGTCGCTCTCGCCCGCGCACTTGTCCGCCGCCGCCCGATACTGCTGCTCGATGAGCCCTTCGCGGCCCTCGATCCGGCGCTTCGTGCGAGCATGGGCGCGCTGGTTCTCGATCTCAAGCGCGAGGAAAATGTGACCGTACTGCTGGTCACGCACCATCCTGATGACGTGAAGCGGCTTGCCGATGGCGTCGTGTTTCTCGATCGCGGCGGGATCGTGGTTCAGGAGCCCGCGACCGCTTTTCTGGAGCGCAACGAACCTGCCGAGATTGCCCGCTTTCTGGGAAAATGAGAGCGGTCGCGCATCGCTTTTGCCTTTGCCACAATTTGAACGCCACCCTATGCGAGCCCTCGGGCCGGCGACAAATGCGCGCATGCGTTGCCGCTATACCACGTGGCAATGAATTCTGGCGCTTCGGGCCGATGCTTGGTCTAGGATGGGCGCGGCGAATAGGTTAGAGCAGTTCCATTGTCGAAATGGATGTCGCGCCTATTTATACGGCTGTAAAGTATGACAAATTTGCCATGTGCCGCGAAAGGGCATGGCAGATTGACGGGCTGATTTTGAAAGACGGGAAGCAGGCTGAAGAATGAAGTCAGGGGCAGGCGCAGATCGAGGATCATCCGTGAAGCGCGCCGGCATGTCCCTGCGCCTTCGCGCCGCCTTGCTGCTGCTGCCGCTCATGGCCGGCTGTCAGTCGGTGATCGAGCAGACCTATGAGCCGCAGGTCGCCCCGTCCTCCACGCCGCAGATCGTCGATGAAGTCCAGAAGAACGATCCTCGCGCCCAGATGGGCGCGCGCGAGCATCCGCGCATCGTCGCGAGCTATGGCGGTGAATACAAGGATGCCAAGACCGAGCGGCTTGTGGCGCGCATCGCCGGCGCATTGACTGCGGTGTCGGAAAACCCGAACCAGTCCTATCGCATCACAATCCTGAACTCGCCTGCCATCAACGCTTTCGCGCTGCCGGGCGGCTATCTCTATGTCACGCGCGGCCTTCTGGCGCTGGCCGATGATGCATCGGAAGTCGCGGCTGTGCTATCCCACGAAATGGCCCACGTCACCGCCAATCACGGCATCGAGCGGCAACAGCGGGAAGAGGCCGAGGTCATCGCCAGCCGGGTCGTCTCGGAGGTTCTCTCCAGCGATATCGCCGGCAAGCAGGCCTTGGCCCGCGGAAAGCTTCGTCTTGCCGCCTTCTCGCGCAATCAGGAATTGCAGGCCGATGTCATCGGCGTGCGCATGCTGGGTGAGGCCGGATACGATCCTTACGCCGCCGCCCGTTTCCTCGATTCGATGGCCGCCTATGCCCGCTTTTCTTCGGTGGATCCCGACGCCGACCAGAGCCTCGACTTCCTGTCGAGCCATCCGAGCGCGCCGCAGCGCGTCGATCTCGCACGCCGCCATGCCCGCGCTTTCGGGCAGGAGGGCGTGGGTGATCGCGGCCGCGACTATTATCTCGCCGGCATCGATGGCCTGCTTTACGGCGACAGCCCGCAGGAAGGCTATGTCCGGGGCCAGACTTTCCTGCACGGCAAGCTCGGTATCCGTTTCGACGTACCGGCCGGCTTCCAGATCGACAACAAGGCCGAAGCCGTTCTGGCGACCGGGCCGGGCGACGTCGCCATCCGCTTCGATGGCGTCGCCGATGCACAGCGCCGCAGCCTGACGGATTATATCGCCAGCGGCTGGGTCACCGGCCTGCAGCCCGACACGATCCGGGCCGTCGATATCAACGGCCTGGAGGCCGCAACGGCGCGTGCGTCAGCCGAACGTTGGGATTTCGATGTCACGGTGATCCGTATCGACAGCCAGATCTATCGATTCCTGACGGCGGTGCCGAAAGGCGCGGCGTCGCTGGAGCCCACCGCCAACGCGCTGCGCGCTTCCTTCCGGCGCATGACGCCGCAGGAGATTGCGGCGCTGAAACCGCTGCGGATCCGTATCGTTACCGCCAGACCCGGCGATACGCTCGCCACCCTTTCGGCCCGTATGCAGGGCACGGATCGCAAGCTCGATCTCTTCCGCATGATCAACGCACTGCAGATGACCTCCACCATCCAGCCGGGCGACAAGCTGAAAATCATCTCGGAATAGGGTTTGTCAGGGAAAAACGGCAACCGGGTTTCCCGAAAAGACCTGGAGCCCGTCTGATAGAGAAAACCCGCCGGATGGGCGGGCTTTCGTCGAGGAAGCTTTCTTCAGTGCGGCATGCTCGCCAGCACCGGCGCCTGCGCTACCAGCGCGATCTTCAGTTTTTCCAGTGCACGGGTTTCGATCTGACGCACCCTTTCCTTGGATATGCCGAGATCGACGCCGAGTTCTTCGAGCGTTGCGCTTTCCTCGCAAAGCCGCCGCGCCCGGATGATCTTCATCTCCCGTTCGTTCAGCTTACCGAGCGCATGTTTCAGCCAGACACTGCGACGCTCCTGATCGATCATATCGGAAACCTGCTCGTCCGGGAGCGGCGCGTCGCAGGCAAGCATGTCCAGCCGTTCGCCGCTGTCGGAATCGCCGGATGAGATCGGAGCCTGAAGCGAGGTGTCATTGCCGGAAAGCCGCGCATCCATGGTTTGCACGTCGGCGAGACTGACGCCAAGGGCCGTGGCGATTTCCTGATGCACCGCCTGGGCGGTGAGATGCTTGTCGCCCTGGGCGAGCTTGGCGCGCAACCGGCGAAGGTTGAAGAACAGCGCCTTTTGCGCCGAGCTCGTGCCGCCGCGCACGATCGACCAGTTGCGCAGCACGTAATCCTGCATCGAGGCTCTGATCCACCATGTCGCATAGGTGGAGAAGCGAACCTCGCGGCTCGGCTCGAAGCGGGCGGCCGCCTCAAGCAGCCCCAGATGCCCCTCTTGCACCAGATCGCTCATGGGCAGGCCGAAATTGCGGAACTTCGCGGCCATGGAGATGACCAGCCGCATATGGGACATGGCGATCTTGTTACGGGCCTCCTGATCGTGATTTTCCTTCCAGGCCTGGGCAAGTTCCTGCTCTTCCTGGCGCTCCAGATAGGGAGCGGCCATCGCGATCTTGATCATGCGCCTGTCTGCGGAGAAAGTTTTCATCGGCTGCTCCATGGCGGGGCTATGCCCCCTGGCGGGATAGGGGTGACGATGCCTGCCGATTTCCGTGAAAGAATCTTGACCAGCACACGAAACGCCCTACTTCCTGGTTGACCGACAGCCGGAAAAGTTTCGGCTGTGACACGCATCCGGCAAGAGAAGTCGCGCTGGCGCGCGCAACCGGACCCGTCTCAACGCCCGGAAGCGGAAAAGGTTCCATTCCTTGCGATAAAATTTGCGCGACCGCCCTTGCCTGTCCGGCGGGTGGCCTCTTTGCTGTGCGTCGGAATTTTTGATGCTTGCCGAGAAAGTTAAAATTGCGTTAACTTTTGACCGTCGTCGTCCGAACTTGTCTGTGAGTTGGTGGCGGCCGCGCCTGGCGCGGGATTCCTGTTTGCACGGCATCGGTTTAGAGTTGCGCTATGAAAACACTGTCTATCGAGGTGCGCCCCGGCGAGCCCAAGGACGCCGCCGCCATTTCGGAGGTGCATCGCGTGTCCTGGCTGCAGGCCTATTCCGGTCTCATTCCGCATCGTCCGCTCAACCAGATGGTGGATCGCCGCAACGAGACCTGGTGGCGCAAGGCGACCCGTGGCCCGTCGACGCTTCTGGTCATCGATGTCGCTGGCGTGATCGCCGGTTATGCGACGCTCGGCCTCAACCGTGCCCGCGCCTTGCCGCAGGAAGGCGAGGTCTACGAAATCTACCTGCGCCCGGAATATCAGGGCATCGGACTCGGCCGCATCCTTTTCGGCGAGGCCAAGAGCCTCCTGAAGTCACTTGGCTGTCAGGGTCTTGTCGTCTGGTGCCTTGAGGACAGCCACCATGCCGATCGCTTTTTCCGCATGGCCGGTGGTCGCGATATCTGCGAAGGCATGGAGGATTTTGGCGAAAAGCATCTGAAGAAGGTTGGCTACATCTGGAATTGATCGCGGCCCGTCATCTCCGCTGCCTCATCTTGATCTTCACGAGCCTCCTGGCATCCCGCACCGCGCCCGTCGCAGAAAGTCATGTTGCGTTGCGGCGGATTTCCCGTTATCGGACTGGCCATCCAAACACGACAGCTGGGGAGCCCCAATGCGTATCGATGCAATTTCCATCGGCAAGAACCCGCCGGACGACGTCAACGTAATCGTCGAGGTGCCGGTCGGCGGCCATCCGATCAAGTATGAAATGGACAAGGAAGCCGGCACGCTGGTCGTCGACCGCTTCCTCTACACGCCGATGACCTATCCGGGCAATTACGGCTTCGTGCCGCATACGCTGTCGGAAGACGGCGACCCGATCGACGTGCTGATCGCCTCGACCCGCCCGCTCGTTCCGGGCTGCGTCATCAATGTCCGCCCGATCGGCGTGATGATGATGGAAGACAATTCCGGCAAGGACGAGAAGGTCGTCGCCGTGCCGAACTACCACCTGACCAAGCGCTACGACAAGGTCAAGGAATACACAGACCTGCCGGAGATCACCCTGCAGCAGATCGAGCATTTCTTCGAGCACTACAAGGATTTGGAGCCCGGCAAGTGGGTCAAGATCTATGGCTGGAAGGATGCCGAGGCTGCCCGCGGCCTGATCCTCGAGGCCATCGAGCGCGCCAAGAAAGACAAGAAGTAAGCTTCTTCGGCATAACACGCCGCCAGGTCGATACAAAAAACCTCCGGAACGGGACCGTTCCGGAGGTTTTCTTTTGGGTGCGTTCGGAAAGACGGCTCAGTAGCCAAGCAGGGCCGGTGCGATCGTCGTGTTGAGAAAAAGCTGGATGAAATACAGGATTACCAGCACGACCAGCGGCGACAGATCGACCCCGCCCATATTCGGCAGCACACGGCGGATCGGCCGGTAGAGAGGTTCGGTGAGCTGATAGAGCGAGCGGCCGATCATGTTGATCGCCTGATTGTTCACATTGATCACGTTGAACGCATAGAGCCACGAGAAGATGGCCGAGGCGATGATCAGAAACCACGCGATATTGATGATGAAATTCAGGGTGCCGATGACAGCAAGCATGCCGGTCTCCAATTCGTTGTTGACAGACATTTAGACATTGGGGGCCAAACCGGCAAGTCCGGCGGAGTGCGCTCGGCGAACATGTTTAATGCTGGCGCCATATCCGCGGCTGTTCCGGCATTCCGCTGATGGTGCTACTCTTGTCGACCGGTTTTTCGCAGTCGCGCCGAATTACGCCCGATAGCTCATCTCAGGCGCAGGCGGCGACCGGCTCGCCCGCGCGCAGGAAGATATGAGATAGGAAGCGGTCCATGAAGGCGCGCAGCGGCGCGTCATGGGTCATGCGCCCGTCGAGGTGCACCTGCCCGATCTGCGCGCCCGGCAGCTCGAAGCGATGGGCGCCATGCACCACCCAGCGCTGCATCATGGCGCGGGTCAGCTCGCCATGGAACTGGATGCCCCAGGCATTTTCCCCGTATCGGAAGGCCTGGTTCGGGTAGTGGTGGCCTTCGGCCAGCAATTCCGCTCCCGCGGGAAGGCCGAAGCCTTCACGATGGAACTGGTAAACCATGTCCGGCCAGTCCATCAAAGCCCTGCCGCGTGGGGTTGCGGCGAGTGGATACCAGCCGATCTCGGCCCAGCCCTCATGGTGGGATGCGACGATTCCGCCCAGATGGCGCACCAGCATCTGGGCGCCGAGACAGATGCCGAGAAACGGCTTGTTTTCAGACAGCGGTACGGAGAGCCAGTCGATTTCCCTACGGATGTAATCGTGTTCGTCATTGGCGCTCATCGGGCCGCCGAAGACGATGGCGCCGCAATGCGCTTCGAGCGTCGCGGGCAGGGGATCGCCAAGCACGGGCCGGCGGATGTCGAGGCTCAAACCCTTTTCGAGCAGGATATGCCCGACCCGGCCGGGGCTCGATCTCTCCTGATGAAGCACGATGAGAACCGGCCTGCTCTTGCTGCTGCCGATCAGTCGACCATCGAAAAGCATGTCACTCTTCCTGTTGCACCGTCTCCTCCGCAACATCGAACTTGGCGGCCGCCTCCTGCCGCTTCAAAACCCGGTCCCGCCCGGAAACGCCGAGTAGGTCGGCAATGCGCCAGATGACATGATCTTCCATCTCGCTGCGCTTGCCGTCCGAATAGACAATCTCCCACAGCATGCCGACGAGGTCGATGCATTGTTCCTCGGAAAAATGCCGCTTGATCTCGGAGGTGAAGCGGAAATAGTCGATCGCCTGGCTTTCCGCGGTCTCGCCGGCGGCGATCAGGGCATCCAGGCCGCTGTCGTCCAGTCCGTAATGATCCTTGATCATCATGCGCACCTTCTTGCGCTCGCTATCGAGGATTTCACCATCCGCCTCCATCACCTGGATGCAGAGCGCCATGACCGCGACGCGCGGGTCGTCGGGAGCTATCTTGTCCGTTCCGTTTCCGGCAAGGTTTTCGAGAAAGCTGCGGAAGCGTTCGAACATGCGGTCTCCTAGAGTTTGCCAGGGAAAAGTGGAAGCCGGCTTCCCGAAAAAACAAACGAAAACAAAGACAATCTCTAAAATAGCCGGAAATTTGTCTTTTCGGGCGCGGGCGTCTCTCGTACCCCCGGATCGTCTGGCGGGCGGCCGAAAAAGGGCTCGACGGGTGCCGTGTCCTTGCGGTGGGCAAGGCCGGCCGGCTCCGGCTTTTCGGATGCCGGCGCTGTGACCGTCGTATGTCCGACAACCACGGTTTCCGGCACAAGCACCGATTCGCTTGGCGCCGGTACGGCGATTGTGCGGATGACGGGTTCTTCCGTTACCGGAACCGGCGCGCGCTTCGGCTGTTCGGGTGTGGGCCTGGCGGAAACAGCGGGCAGGCTGCGGATAGCGGTCTCGCCGGCATGCTCTTCGATCGACCCGGAGATTTGCGCGACAGGCATCTTCCATTCGAAAGCGTCGAGCCGGCCGCTGACGGGCGAGACCGGGAGCCATTCGGGAGAGGTCATGCCATCGGCCGTCCAGGCCGGATCACGCGGGCTCTTCAGCGCCTGGTTCATCCAGTGGCGGATGCGGCCATCATCGCCGGTATCGGCTTCCTCGATATCGGCCAGCAGCAGGAAGATGCCTTCCGTCGGCTGAATGCGCGCGGCGGCTTCCGCCTTGGCGCGAGCGAGAGAAAGCTCGCGGGCTTCCAGCGCGCTTTCGGCAACAGTTGAGAGCGATACGGCATTGTTCGGGCGGATGGCTTCCAGCCTGTTGGCGCGCTTCAACCGGTCGACGGCGGAATCGCCGCTGCGGGCGCGGACATAGAGATTGGCGATTTCCGCCTGCGGCTCGTGTTTCCAGAGCTTTTCGAGTATAGATGCGCCTTTGCGCAGGTTGTCCTCGCGAAACAGCGCCTTTGCGGCGATCAATCCGGCCGGGATGAAGTTTTCCGAAAGCTTCAGCGCGGCCAGCGCGTCGTCCCTAGCCCCCTTCGGATCGGATTCCAGCTTGTCCTTCGCCCGCGCCGTCAGCAGCACGGCCTTCTTGCGGTCGGCCTCGGCGCGTTCGATCACATGGGCGGTACGGCTCTGGTCGATGAGTCGGATCGCCTCGTCCCAGTTGCCGGACTGGCTGCGATAGTCGAGCGTCGCCAGCGTGGCCCAGGGCAGATGCGGGGCTTTTTCGGCGGCACGCTCGGCATATTGCCGGGCGGCCTCGTTGGCGCCGAGGCGTTTGGCTTCGAGATAAAGGCCGCGCAGGCCGAGCTCCCGCGTTTCGGGATCGTCGGCCATCAGTTCGAATTTCTTGCGCGCGTCGTCGTTCTTTCCCTCGATCAAGGCCGTCTGGGCTTCAAGCAGGTGGATCAGCGGCTCCTGATCGGCGCTGATCAGGCCGCGGGTGCGGGCCGTCATCTTGCGGGCGAGCGCCGCATCGCCGGCGCCGGCGGCAATCAGGCCGGTCGACAGCGCCTGATAGCCGCGGTCGCGCTTGCGGGCGCGGAAATAGCGGGAGATCGAATGGGGCGAGAGCCAGACGACGCGGATGAACCAGACGACTATCAGGATAGCCGCGATCAGCGAGGCAAGCAGCGTTGCCGCCACCATCAGGCTCATC
>JAVBSF010000061.1:0-8491 GCA_031556925.1 Pararhizobium sp. | reverse complement strand
CCATCAGCAGCGAGGCGACGGTGAAGAGGCTGACCTCGGCCAGAATAGTGATAGCGATCGGCAGGCCGAGCTTGACGACTTCTTTCAGAACAGGCCAGTCAGACCGCCAGAACCGAACGAAAATCTCGTATTCGCGCGTCTGCGGCGTGCGCTGGATATACATGTAGAGCAGCACGAAGCTCATCGTATTGACCACCAGCGCGGAAATGGCGGCACCGACGATGCCGAGCGCGGGCGCCCCGAAATGGCCGAAAATGAACACGTAGCAAAGCACCGCATTGGTCGCGAGAATGGCGATCGTCACGTAGAGGATGACGCCGGCGCGATGCAGCGAGCTCAGGAAGCCGCGCAGCACCATGAACAGCAATGCTGGAAAGATGCCCCATTGCGCCACGCGCAGGTAATGTCCCGCAAGCTCGGCCACCTCGGGCTGCTGGCCCATCAGACCCAGCACGTCCTGCGCATGCCAGAGCAGCGGCGCGGTGATGACGCCATAGCCGAGCACGGCCCACATGCCCATGCGCACGGCGCGGCGCACGGCGACGCGATCACCGCGACCTTCCGCCTGAGCGACGATCGGTACGACGGCATTGGCGAAGCCGGAGCCGAAGATGAAGACGGTGAAGAACATCTGCGCAGCCAGAACCATGGCCGCAAGCTCGGTGGTGCCGAGCCGTCCGACCATCAGCACATCGGTCGCATGGATCGCGAACTGGGCGATCTGCGCGCCGATGAAAGGAACGCCGAGCATGATGCTGGCGCGGTAGTGCGCAGACCAAGCATTGCTCGCGCCAACTTCCGTTGGAGTTTCGGTCTTCGTCAACATGACTGGAACAGGCCTTTGGCTTCATCGCAGCCGGACAATGGCCGCACGATGGGAGCCGCGGAAATACCCCAAACCGGTGCAAAAGACCAGAGTTTGGATCAAAATCGCTTATTTTTTCATCAAAACATCACGAAAACTGATGGATTTATTGCAAAGCAACCCTCGTTTTCCAAAAATGCCGATCTACTCCGCAGCGGCCTCCCCAACGGAAACGGCCGGTTTTGGCCGCAGCCTCGTTGCATAGACGGCAAGCGCAAGAATGATGAAAACCGCGGACAATAGGTAAGGTGCACCGGCGAAGTGAATGGTGGCGTCGGATGCGGTGAAGCTGCTGAAGATCTGCGCGAACATCAGCGGACCGACGATCGTGGTGAAGCTTGAAATGCTCGACAACGCCCCCTGCAACTCGCCCTGTGCGGAAGGCGGAACCTGCGCTGCCGCGATACTTCTGAGCGGCGGATCGGCCAATGCCTCGATGCAGGTCAGCACGATCACCGCATAGACCATCCAGCCCTGAAAGGCGAAGGCATATCCGAGAAAGCCGAGCCCGGTGAAGACCAGTCCGACCGCTCCGGATTTCCATTCGCCGAGCCATGGCACGACACGCGGCAACACCAGCCCCATGACCAGCGCCCCGCAAATGCCGAAGATGCCGAGCGAGAGGCCGATCTGCCCTTCGCTCCAGCCATAACGCTCGGCCGTGACGAAGGCCCACACCGCCGGATAGGCCGCATGCGCCTGCCAATAAAGGAAAAAAACGAGCAATATCCAGCCGATGCCCGGATAGTTGCGCATTTGTTTCAGCGTACCGAGAGGATTGGCCCTTCTCCATTCGAACCGGCGGCGGTTCTCCGCGGATAGCGTTTCAGGCAGCAGGAACCAGGCGACGGCGAAGTTGATGAAGGACAGGGCCGCCGCCCCGTAAAAGGGAACGCGCGGACCGAATTCGCCCAGCACACCGCCAAGCACCGGGCCGAGCGCAAAGCCGGTTCCGAAGGCGATGCCGATCAGGCCGAAATTCTTGGCGCGGTTGCTGTCGTCGCTGGCGTCGGCGATATAGGCGGAGGCGGTGGAAAAACTCGCGCCGCTGATGCCGGCCAGAACCCGTCCGACGAACAGCATCCAGTAAGTGGTGGCAAGCGCGCAGATCAGATTGTCCAGGGCAAAGGTCAGGACCGAGGCAAGCAGCACCGGTCGCCGGCCGAAGCGGTCGGAAAGATTGCCGATCAGCGGCGCGAAGAGAAACTGCATGCCGGAATAAACCAGCAGCAGCCAGCCTCCCTCGACGGCCGCCTCGCTGATTGTGGCCCCCGTCAGTTCCTCGAGATAGGCAGGCAGCACCGGCATGATGATCGCAATGCCCATGACATCGAGAAACAGAATGACGAAAACGAGGAAAAGTCCGCGCCGGGCCGATTTCGGATCGATCATCACTCACCCCACCTCATCGGCACTTACGATACGGAACGTGAACAAATTCACCGGAACCATCCGTATCGCAAAAAATCCGACGAAACAATACGTGAACATTTCAATGTTGATGATGGGAGGATTGGCGGAATTGATGGGCGCGGGCGCGTCTCGCTCAAGGCAATCGCCAGGCAGGCAAACAACAAAAAAGGCCGGGCGAAACTCGCACCGACCTTCCTCATATCATCTCGACGACACTGCCAGTACATCCGTGGTCAGGCGGAGATGAATTCTTGTTGAAGGCAATATGGTGGACATATGTGTCCGTTTCAAGACATCTTTGTAAAAGAATTAAAACAAAGCATAATTTGGCTTCGGCCCCTCCTCGCATGCGCCCCCGCGCCCAGCCCGCCATCACCCGCGGCGTCAATCAGCTGTGCGATCTCGGCTATTTCGTGGTGAAGCCAGATTCTAGAAGGTTATCTTGACCGAGGGGACGCTTCGGCTGGCGGGGCCGTGGAACACGGCCTCGATGTTGTTACCATCGGGGTCCAGCAGAAAGGCCGCGTAATAGCCCGGATGATAGGGCCGCTCGCCCGGCGCGCCATTGTCGGTGCCGCCATGGGCGATGCCGGCGGCATGGAAGGCCCGCACGGTCGCCTCGTCTGCCGCCTGGAAAGCAAGATGGTGGCGTCCTGTCAGCGCGCCCGCCGCGGCCTCGCTGTCGACAGAGGAAATGAAAAGCTCGTCCGCCCAGAAATAGCTTTCCGCCTCGCCACCGATCGGAATGCCCAGAACCTCCAGCACCGCGCCATAAAAGCTGCGGCTTGCCGAAAGATCACGCACGACCAGCTGTATATGATCGATCAGACGCCCGCGATGCAGTTCATTGGTTTCCATGACCGTCTCCTCGGTTTGAGACAGGTCATCTAGGCGAACCATCGGGGCTTTCAATGCCTCGCGATCGTCAGGAAACACCCGTTCGATCAGATGTCTCCATTGAATGTATCGCAGGCGGAAAGCTTGCCGCTGTCAAAGCCGCGCTTGAACCAGCGGGCGCGCTGTTCCGAGGTGCCGTGGTTGAAGCTTTCCGGCACGACATAGCCCTGCGTTCTCTTCTGCAGCGTGTCGTCGCCGATCTGGGTTGCTGCGTTCAGCGCCTCCTCCAGATCGCCCTGCTCCAGCAACCCCTTCTGCTCGGTATACTTGCCCCAGATACCGGCGAAACAATCGGCCTGCAGTTCGACGCGAACCGACATCTGGTTCGAATCCGCCTCGCTCATGCGCTGGCGCTGGGCGTTGACCTTCGGCAGTATCCCGAGAAGATTCTGGACATGGTGACCCACTTCATGCGCCACGACATAGGCTTCGGCGAAATCGCCGGCCGCATCGAAGCGCTGGGCAAGCTCATCGAAGAAGGCCATGTCGAGATAGACCTTGTGATCGCCGGGGCAATAGAACGGACCTGTCGCTGACGATGCCATGCCGCAGGCGGAATTGATGCTGTCGCGGAAGAGAACCAGCTTCGGTTCCTCATAGGTTTCGCCGCCAGCCTTGAAGATGCCGTTCCAGGTGTCTTCCGTCTCGGCGAGAACGGTCGATACGAAAGCCTTGCGCTCTTCCTCTTCGGCCGATCCCTGCGTCGTGCCCTGGCTTTGCTCATAGCCGGATGAGCCGGGGCTCATCTGGCCGCCGTCAAGAACCTGCAGCAGATCGACGCCCATCATTTTGAGGACGAAATAGATCACCACCAGAAAGATGATCGTGCCGATGCTCATGCCGCCGCCGCGCCCGCCGCCACCGGTGGGAATGCGGAAGCCGCCGCCGCGCCCGAAGGGATTGCCGCCCATGCCGCCGCGCACCGGCCCGGAACCGCGCGCATCCTCGATATTGCCCGACTGGCGACGGCCCTTCCATTCCATGGTGCAACTCCCCGTCTTCCTATCTCTCTGTGGCGGCCCGCGAAAAACGAAGCCCGTGACAGCATATAACGCGCCAGAACGAAATTTGTGCAAGGCCAAATCGATAAAGTTCAGCGCCCCTGGCGGTAGACAGAGGCTGAAACACAACCGAAGAACATGACAGCATGAAACGCGCTTTGGGAGGAGCGCATCATGAAGGCCATGCGTCTGGAAGCGATCGGAAAATTTTTCGCCGCGAGGTGAAAAAGCCCGTGCCGGGATCAAAACCCATCGCCACACCGCCGATCCCCTCGCCTCGGGAAAGATCAATGTCGAAAAACTGTTTTCGCGGCGATACCTTTGGATCAGCGATCGATCGTTGCCTGGTTCGCGGGCGCATAACGCGCACCGGAAATGCGATCCGGCGCCAGCGCTGCATCGAGTTCGCCCACCTGATCTGCGGAGAGAACGATGTCCGCGGCAGCGACGTTCTGTTCCAGATAGCGGCGGCGTTTCGTGCCGGGGATCGGCACGATGTCCCTTCCCTTTGCCAGTATCCAGGCAAGGGCAATCTGCCCCGGTGCCGCCTTGAGGCGTGCGGCAATATCCTTGACGATGCCCGCCGCCTTCACATTCGCATCGTAGTTTGCGCCCTGATAGCGAGGATCGTTGCGGCGGAAGTCATCTTCCGGATAGTTCTCCGCCCGCTTCACCTCCCCCGTGAGGAAGCCGCGGCCAAGCGGCGAGAAGGGCACGAGGCCGATACCGAGTTCACGCAGCACCGGAATGACATCCGCCTCCAGATTGCGCTCCCAAAGCGAATATTCGCTTTGCACAGCCGAGACGGGATGCACCGCATGGGCCTTGCGGATATTGGCGACGCCCGCTTCGGAAAGCCCGAAGAAGCGGACCTTTCCCTCCTGGACAAGATCGGCAACCGTACCAGCCACATCCGCGATCGGCACGGTCGGATCGACCCGGTGCTGATAGAGAAGGTCGATATGATCCGTGCGCAGCCGCTTCAGCGACCCTTCCACGGCATGACGGATATTGGCCGGTGAACTGTCGAGGCTCGTGCCCTGCTGTTTGCCGTCCCTGATGACGAAGCCGAATTTGGTGGCAAGCGTCACCTCATGACGCCGCCCTTCGAGCGCGCGGCCAAGAAGATCTTCGTTGGTGTGGGGACCATAAACCTCGGCGGTATCGAGGAATGTGCAGCCGAGCTCGATTGCGCGGTGCAGCGTCGCAATCGATTCCCTTTCATCCGCCGGGCCGTAGGATTGGCTCATGCCCATGCAGCCGAGCCCGAGAGCGGAAACCTCAAGTCCTTGCGAGCCGAGCTTTCGTTTTTGAAGTGTCATGGATTGAATCCTTCCTGAACTGGAAATGTTCCTTCAGACATAGGTTTGCTGATCCGCAGTTGAATGGTCGCAGCGGATTTATTGTTCATCGGGCAAGGATTCACGGCCCGCGGGGTCGAATCCGATTTTCTGTCGAATCCATGATTTTCGGGGTTCCGCTCAAGGATACATTTGCCTATAAGCCGCTTCTAGCCTTTTACGACTGACAAGCATGCGCCCCGGCCGGTGATCCCATCACCCTGCCGGTTTTTCGCGCACGCGCAAGAATGGATAGAGCCGATGCCCAAGCGCCAAGATTTGAAATCGATCCTCATTATCGGCGCGGGTCCGATCGTCATCGGCCAGGCATGCGAATTCGACTATTCCGGCACCCAGGCCTGCAAGGCGCTGAAGGAAGAGGGTTATCGGGTCATTCTGGTCAACTCCAACCCGGCGACGATCATGACCGATCCGGGCCTTGCCGACGCGACGTACGTCGAGCCGATCACCCCGGAAGTCGTCGCCAAGATCATCGCCAAGGAACGCCCGGACGCGCTGCTGCCGACCATGGGCGGCCAGACGGCGCTCAACACCGCGCTCTCCCTGAAGCGCATGGGCGTTCTCGACCGCTACAATGTCGAGATGATCGGCGCCAAGCCCGCGGCCATCGACATGGCCGAAGACCGCGCCCTGTTCCGCGAAGCCATGGAGCGCATCGGGCTCGAAACCCCGAAGTCGCTGCTTGCCAATGCCACCGAAATCAAGGATGCCGACCGCAAGGTGCATGTCGCCGAGCGCGAGAAGCTGAAGGCGCAGCTTTCCGGCGCCGATCTCGACAAGGCGCTGGACGAGCTGGAAAACCAGTGGAACCTCGGCGAGACCGACCGCAAGCAGCGCTATATGAGCCACGCCATGGCGATTGGCGCGCAGGCGCTCGACACCATCGGCCTGCCGGCGATCATTCGCCCGTCTTTCACCATGGGCGGTACCGTCGGCGGCAATGCCTATAACCGCTCGGAATTCTTCGAAATCGTCAATTCCGGCCTCGACGCCTCGCCGACCACCGAAGTCCTGATCGAAGAATCGGTTCTCGGCTGGAAGGAATATGAGATGGAAGTGGTTCGCGATACCGCGGACAACTGCATCATCATCTGCTCGATCGAAAACATCGACCCGATGGGCGTTCACACCGGTGACTCGATCACTGTCGCGCCGGCCCTGACGCTGACCGACAAAGAATACCAGATCATGCGCAACGCCTCGATCGCCGTTCTGCGCGAGATCGGCGTCGAGACCGGCGGCTCGAACGTTCAGTTTGCCGTGAATCCGGCAAACGGCCGTCTGGTTGTCATCGAAATGAACCCGCGCGTCTCGCGCTCCTCGGCGCTGGCCTCGAAGGCGACCGGCTTCCCGATCGCCAAGATCGCCGCCAAGCTTGCAGTCGGCTACACCCTCGATGAACTCGACAACGACATCACCGGTGGCGCGACCCCGGCTTCGTTCGAACCGTCGATCGACTACGTCGTCACCAAGATCCCACGCTTCGCCTTCGAAAAATTCCCCGGAGCCGGCACGACGCTGACGACCGCGATGAAATCGGTCGGTGAAGTCATGGCTATCGGCCGCACCTTCTCTGAATCCTTGCAGAAGGCCCTGCGCGGTCTCGAAACCGGTCTGACCGGCCTCGACGAGATCGAAATTCCGGACCTCGAAAGCGCAGGCGACAACCGCAACGCCATCCGCGCCGCCATCAGCACCCCGACGCCGGACCGCCTGCGCATGGTCGGTCAGGCACTGCGCATGGGCATGAGCGAAGCCGACGTTCACGACGGCTCCAAGATCGATCCGTGGTTCATCGCCCAGCTCAAGGCCATCGTCGATGCGGAAGCCCGTATCCGCGAACATGGCTTGCCGGGCGATGCAGAGAACCTGCGCAAGCTGAAGGCCATGGGCTTCTCCGATGCCCGCCTCGCCACCCTCTCCGGCAAGCGCCCGAAGGAAGTGGCAGAACTGCGCAACGGCCTGAATGTTCGCCCGGTCTTCAAGCGTATCGACACCTGCGCCGCCGAGTTCGCCTCGCCGACGGCCTACATGTATTCGACCTACGAGACGCCGTTCAACGGCGCGACCCGGACTGAAGCCGAAGTCTCCGACCGCAAGAAGGTCGTGATCCTCGGCGGTGGCCCGAACCGTATCGGCCAGGGCATCGAGTTTGACTATTGCTGCTGCCATGCCGCCTTTGCCCTGCGCGATGCCGGCTATGAAGCGATCATGATCAACTGCAACCCGGAAACGGTCTCGACCGACTATGACACATCGGATCGCCTCTATTTCGAGCCGCTGACGGCCGAAGACGTGATCGAAATCCTCAAGGCCGAGCAGGAAAAGGGCGAAGTCGTTGGCGTTATCGTCCAGTTCGGCGGTCAGACGCCGCTGAAGCTTGCAGAAGCGCTGGAAAAGAACGGTATCCCGATCCTCGGCACCGCGCCGGACATGATCGACCTTGCCGAAGACCGCGACCGCTTCCAGAAACTCCTGATGAAGCTGGACCTCAACCAGCCGAACAACGGCATCGCCTACTCGGTCGAGCAGGCTCGCACCGTGGCCTCGGAAATCGGCTTCCCGCTGGTCGTTCGCCCGTCCTACGTTCTCGGCGGCCGCGCCATGCAGATCATCCAGTCGGAATCGATGCTGCAGACCTACCTGCTCGACACCGTGCCGGAACTCGTTCCGGAAGACATCAAGCAGCGCTATCCGAACGACAAGACCGGCCAGATCAACACCCTGCTCGGCTAGAACCCGCTGTTGTTCGACAGCTACCTGTCGAACGCCATCGAAGTCGACGTCGACTGCCTCTCCGACGGCAAGGACGCCTTCATCGCCGGCATCATGGAGCACATCGAGGAAGCCGGCATCCATTCGGGCGACAGTGCCTGCTCGCTGCCGGTCCGTACGCTTTCCGCCGAGATCGTCGACGAACTGGAGCGCCAGACCAAGGCACTGGCGAAGGCGCT
>JAVBSF010000051.1:0-2744 GCA_031556925.1 Pararhizobium sp. | reverse complement strand
CTACTGTAAGCTAAGAGGGTGTCTTCAGTAAATTTTTAGCAAAACATGCTGAATTTAGTATTGTGAACATCTCCCTAAGAGCACATTAGCAGGCATCTTGGCATTAAAACCTGGGTTTTAAGACATCTACTTTTTCAAACTAGGATTCTAGATTATGCCATCGCAGCAGCTTCCAGAAGATCAATTTATCCATGAAGGCTATCGTCAGCATCCTTGGTATTTTTGGGGATGGCTGGCAGTTGTGATGGCATGCTCGCTGTTGTTTTGGTTTGGGCTTGATAAATATGCCACAACTTTAAATAGGGAGTATGCCGACCGCCCTTTCCTGCGCGTTACAAACCGCGAAATGTCGCTGTTTTTATGGCAAAATCCTTCATATATGCGTGTGCATGCTGCAAATAATAATGGTTATCTTGTAGCATTTGACTATGTCGACAAGATTGGCTTAAAGCCAGAATATGCTGACGAATTTGCGATAGCTCCGCCAGAGTTATTGTTTCTCTACCATACATGGGAGCGCCAAATTGCTAATGAATGGCCTGAGCGACCGATCTATGCCGATGAACTCTATGCATTTTTATTTGAAGTTAGCGAATGGCTTCCGCGCTATTGGCCGATGGCTCCAAAAAAGTACGTAGAGCTGGTTAAGCGCCTACCCAAGCTTGGGAAAGAAAATCTTTCTCATTTAAGTCATCACGAATTACCCCTTGATGTAAAGCGCGCATATGCAGGCTGGAGAAATTATTTTTTTGAAGGAGCGCAGATTGAACAGGCCTCCTTTACCAGGAAACAAGTAAAAACGTTTCTCAGCGCATACCCACACTACCGAAGAAATTATTGGTGTCAGATTGTTGGCAGCCACTATCTTGCCGACTTAGAAAATCTATCTCTAGAATCGAATGAATATCTCTCACAAGGTACGTTAGCGCCTTTTTTGCGCATTGCACTTTACAATTGGAGCATTGAGAGCCGCTAAATAGGGGTACCCTAGGTAGGAGCTGTTAGCCAAGTGTTTTCAGCAGTTTGAAGTTGCGATGTAGGGGTGTCCTTATTTGAGAAATAATCTTAAATAGACGGCAATTATCCAATGAAGACACCCTAGAATGTCTTCACGCCAAGATTGTGTGAAAGAGCTCTCGTTATAGCTTCCTTAAGGTTAGCTAGAAGGGAAAATACCAGGTGTCGGGGAAGCTGGCATTGTCAACTGTGCAGTTTCGCTGCTTGCTACTGGGTAAGCGCAATAGTCAGCGGCATAATAGGCACTTGGGCGCAAATTTCCACTTTTTCCAAGTCCACCAAAAGGCGCGTAGCTGGTAGCGCCTGTGGTGGGTAGGTTCCAGTTGATGACTCCTGCCTTGACATGTTGAAAAAAGTGCTTATATTCTTCGGGGGTTCCTCCAATAAGACCTGCGACTAAACCATAGTCTGTGCGGTTGGCAACTTCAATAGCTTGGTCGAAGTTATCGACTCTATAAACTTGTAGCAAGGGGCCAAAGAATTCCTCATCGGCAGGAGCAGAGGCCTTGGTCATATCGATAATTCCAGGGGTGACAAAAGCTTGGCCGCGAGGAAGTTGTTGCATTGAAACTAACGAAGAGCCTCCAAGCGTGCGGAGCTGATTTTCAGCGGCAAGTAAAGTAGCTGCTGCACGGTCCGAAATTAATGGTCCCATGTAAGGTTCTGGGGTGTCATCAAAAGCACCTACCACAATTTGATTGACCATTTTCGTCAATACTTGTAAGAAATGCTCGCCTCTCTCATCGTTGGGAACTATCAGCCGCCTTGCACAAGTGCAGCGCTGGCCGGAAGTCATGTAAGCTGACTGGATGGTGTGGTAGGCTGCGGCTTCGATATCTTGTGGATTCCAAACAACTAGGGGGTTATTGCCTCCCATTTCCAGGGCTAATATTTTTCCTGTGTGTGGAGCATACTGTTCCGCCAGCTTTTGGCCGGTATTCCAGCTGCCCGTGAATAATAAGCCATTAAGTTTGGGGTGCTGTGCCAAGTATTGGCCCGTTGAACGCCCTCCTTGAACTAGGTTTAAAGTCCCAGAAGGTAACCCTATGCTATGCCACAGGTTTACCATTAATTCGCCAACGTGCGGTGTCAATTCACTTGGCTTAAAAATGATCGCATTCCCTGCAAGCAAAGCCGGTACGATATGGCCGTTGGGCAAATGGCCAGGGAAATTAAATGGCCCAAAGACTGCTAGTACACCATGCGGGCGATGGCGAGTCGAGGTTGTCACCTCGCCATGCGATTTTACCATTTCGGCGCAGCGTACTTGATAGGCTTCAATGGAGATAGCCACCTTATTGATCATGGTGTTAACTTCAGCTAAGCATTCCCATAGGGTGCGCCCAGTTTCTTCTGCAATGGCGGTAGCGAGCTTTTGATGGTTAGCTTGCAAGGCTTCGGCAAAGGCTAGAGCATAGCGACAGCGGTCTGTAAAAGCGAGATCTCCCCAAGATTTTTGTGCGCGGAGATCACTTGGAATTGCCAACTCGATGTCTGAGGGAATAGCGGCATGACCTTGCCATAAAACTTCATGGTTAGCAGGATTTAAGGAACTAAAAAGCTCTCCTGCACCCATAGACCATTGATTATCGATAAATAATGATGTTGAAGTTTCCATGGCTATCCTAAATTTTATGAGTTACAAAGAACTAGGGCACAAAGTTGGCACAAAAGCCATCTTCGTAGATAGGGCCATCTTTGCCAATTGGCAAGGTATTTGTAAAAAA
>JAVBSF010000442.1:0-18847 GCA_031556925.1 Pararhizobium sp. | reverse complement strand
AGGGTGATGATCAAGGCCACTCGATCATGCCCGAGTTTACCAAGGGCATGACGACCTACGCGAAGGTAGAGGCGTGCCTGCACCTCCTCGAAAAGCGACGTGATGCACTTACTGCAGAAACACTGCCGCCCCAGCAGAGGGTGACAGGGGCATGATCGATTTCAATATGCTCGCTGATCGTGTCGCAGCCGGAGAGATCAAATCTCTCAGCATCAAGCAACCGTACCCCCATCATATATTCCACGACGGGAAGGATGTCGAAAACCGCGACTGGCCGACCAAGGGACGCGGCTGGTTTATCGTTCATGCCGGCGTCTCGAAATCCGAGATTGACAAGGACGAAGACGCGCACATGGCTTTGCCGCGTGGCGGTGTGGTCGGCATGGCTCGGATCGTCGATTGTGTCCGCCAAATGGACAGCCAGTGGTTCTATGGAAAGTTCGGGTTCGTCCTGCGTGATGCCTTCCCGCTTCCCCTTATCCCATGCAGGGGCCAGTTGTCATTCTTCAATCTCGAACCTGAGACTAACCAGCTGGTAGCCGATGCCTTCCGCGATTATGCGAGATCAGCAACATGACATTGCCCTACGTTTACGCATGGGACCGCCAAGACCGCAAAGGCCAGCCCTGCGAAGTTCTGATCCGCACCAAAGCGATGAATTCCTGCCTCGTTCGATTCGAGGACGGATACACCATGGTCACAAGCCGAAACGCGATCCGCAAGAATCCCGCCAAAGACCAGGAAGGAGACGATTGATGCCGATCAGCCCCGAACGCATGGCGCTCTATCCCGGCGGTAGCATCCGATCGCCGGAGTGGAAGGCGTTTCGCGCATTACTTCTCGATCGCGCCGGCAACCAATGTGAAGGCACGCCGCAGCACCCAGAATGCCGGGCCGCCAATGGCGAACCGCATCCCGATACCGGCGGAAAGGTTGTGCTGACGATCGCACATATGGATCACGATGAAACGCATGCCGATCCGGAGCGCTGCAGGGCGCTTTGCCAGCGATGCCACAACAAATGGGATGCGGCGCACCGCCGTGCGAATGCGGCCCTCACCCGGCGGCGGAAGTCTCCGCAGCTGGATATCGAAGAACTGATAGCGAGGGGACCATGAAATCAGCACGCGCCGACGTTCTGCCGGCATCGCTGCGCCCGCTTGGCATCAGCCGCGAGCAGGCGGCGGCCTTCATTGGCATATCGCCTTCACTTCTGGACAGGGCAGTTGACGCCGGCACCATGCCGCGCCCACGCCTCGTCTTCGGCCGCAATGTATGGGATGTTGACGAACTGATCGCATCCTTCAAGGCCATGCCACACAAGGGCGGCGACGATGGCGACGACGAACCCGAACAGCAGACGAGACAAGGAAACCCGTGGGATGAAGCGCGAAACGCCGAATAAGCTGCCGAAGGGCGTCAGCGTCGATCGCGATTTCCGCAACCGAAGCCCGCGCTACTATTTCCGCGCCGCCGGCCGACCGAAGGTGCGGCTGCGCGAAACGCCCGGAACCGAGGAGTTCGACGCCGAAGTGGCCTGCGCCCGTCTGGGTGTGCCCTACATCCCGAAAGGTTATGTCGCACCGCCAGCACTGGCAGCACCGGCAGCCGTCGAGGAAGGCACGCTGGATTGGCTGGCACTCGAATACAAGCGCCGGATCGGCGACAAGATCAATCCGGGCCTTTACGGTCGGCGCACCCGCATGTTTGAGGAAATCTGCGAAAGCAAGGTCGGCAAATCGAAGAACATACGTCGCGGCTCACTGCCGTTCGACCGGATGGAACGCCGCCACGTTACGGAAATTCGGGACGAGCTGCGCGACACGCCCGGCGCCCGCAACCATGTTATCAAGTCGATCTCGGCGCTCTTCACCTGGGCGATCGATGTCGGCATCGCCAAGGTAAACCCCGCCGCGCGTATCAAGGCACTCGACGTGGGCAAGGCCACGCACACATGGACCGTCGAGGAAATCCAGCAGTACGAGGCGGCGCACCCGGAAGGCTCGCGCGCCCGCCTGATGCTGCACCTGGCGATGTTCACCGGGCTGCGCCTTGCCGACCTGTCGATTGTCGGCCGCCAGCACGTCAAGGACGGCTGGCTGCGAATCCGGCCAGGCAAGACGCGCAAATCGAGCAAGGTCGAGGTCAATATCCCCGTACTACCGATCCTGCAGCAAACGATCGATGCCAGCCCGACCGGCAACCTGACGTTTCTGATAACCGAGTTCGGCAAGCCTTTCACGGCGAACGGCCTGGGCAACAAGATGCGCGATTGGTGCGACGCAGCCGGCCTTTTCCATTGCTCGACTCACGGCCTGCGAAAAGCAGGCGCCACAATCGCCGCAGAAAATGGGGCGACCGACGAAGAACTGATGGCGATTTATGGCTGGGTGACGAAAGCGCAGACCTCAGTCTACACCCGAAAGGCAAACCGGAAACGCCTTGCCGAGAACGGAATTTCCAAACTCATGCCAGAACAAAAAAGCAATAAGATTGTCCCACAGCCCGAAGGATTGGAAAATGTGGGGCAAAAACAGCCGAAAACCACAAAGAAATCAATGTCGAAAAAATAGGTTGGTGCCCCATGCCGGAATCGAACCAGCACTCCTTTCGGAACTCGATTTTGAGTCGAGCGCGTCTACCAGTTCCGCCAATGGGGCAAGGGGACCGTTTCGGTAGGTGAAATGCGTGTACACGATGGATTTCGGGCGGGTCAACCGGGATTTTACGTTTCGGCCATAGAGTGATCACGAAAGCGTGCGAACGACCACCCAGACCGTCGTTTACACCAGCATTTTTCCTGCCTACAACGCAACGAAATCAAACGGAACCGCTGAATGCTCAGACGCCTCTACGACTGGACCATGTCGCTCGCCGCCCGCAAATCGGCCGAAGCCTGGCTTGCCATCATCGCCTTCGTCGAAAGTTCCGTCTTCCTCGTCCCCGCCGACGTTCTGTACCTGCCGATGGCGCTTGCCCGGCCGGAACGGGCCTATCGCTATGCCCTGGTGGCGACCGTCGCATCCGTGCTCGGCGGCATCGCCGGCTGGTATATCGGCCATTACGCCTTCGAGACGCTGGCGAAGCCGATCCTGCATTTCTACGGCAAGCTCGAAGCCTTCGAGACAATGAAGGCCTCCGTCGGCTACGAAACGCTGGTGCTGCTGCTGGTCACGTCCGGCCTCGCGCATCTGCCGCCGATCAAGGTGGTGACGATCCTTTCGGGCGCCGCCAACATCAATCTCGGCCTGTTCATCATCTCGGCGATCATCGCCCGCGGCGCCCGCTTCTTCCTGCTCGCCTGGCTTTTGCAGCGCTACGGCGAGGAAATCCGCGACTTCATCGAGAAGCGGCTCGGAATGCTGGCGGCCGGCGCCGCCGGCGCGCTCATTGCCATCTTCGCCGCCTATCGCTTCCTCACCTGACAGTTCGACGAGGTCTTTCGTGAACCCGCAGTCTTCTTCCCGCCTCGCCCCTTCGCTCGTCACCACTCTCGGCATGGCGGCAACCGTCGGCACCGCGCTCGCCTTCGAGCATATCGGCGGCTATATTCCCTGCGCGCTGTGCCTCATGCAGCGCGACCCCTATTACTACGGCATTCCGCTCGGCATCATCGCCGTGCTCAATGCCATGTTCCGTGGACCCGCCTGGGTAACGCGGGCGCTGCTGGTCATCGTCGGTATCCTGATGCTGGTCGGCGCCGGGATCGGCATCTATCACGCGGGCGCCGAATGGCACTTCTGGGAAGGCCCCTCGACCTGCGCCACGACCGCTCAGGGCGTGTCTTCCAATGTCGGCGACCTGCTTGGCGACCTCGACAGCAAGCACGGCCCCTCCTGCACCGAGGCGGCGCTGCGCGTGCTGGGGCTTTCCTTTGCGGGATGGAATGTGATTGCAAGCCTTATCCTCGCAGCAGTCGCGCTACGGGGCGCGGCAAAGGGCTGAGGCAGAGTTCCGCCCCTCATCCGCCCCTTCGGGCACCTTCTCCCCGCAGGTGGGGAGAAGGGGAAGACGGTACTCCAGTCCTTTATGGCTGCAGCTCGACATCCCAGTAGAGATAATCCATCCAGCTTTCATGCAGATGGTTCGGCGGGAAAAGCCGGCCGTTGTTGTGCAGGTCCTGAACCGTCGGGTGATAGGGCTTCTGGTGCGGGAACATGCCGGCCTTGCGGGGCATCTTGCCGCCCTTGCGCAGATTGCACGGCGAGCAGGCCGCCACGACGTTTTCCCATGTCGTCTGGCCGCCGCAGCAGCGCGGAATGACGTGATCGAAGGTCAGGTCGTCAGCCGAGCCGCAATACTGGCATTCGAACTTGTCCCGCAGGAAAACGTTGAAGCGCGTGAAGGCGGGATGCCTTGACGGCTGCACATAGCTCTTCAGGCACACGACACTTGGCAGGCGCATGGCGAAGCTTGGCGAAGAGACCTGGTGATCGTACTCGGCAAGAATATGCACGCGGTCAAGAAAGACGGCCTTGATCGCGTCCTGCCAGGACCAGAGCGACAAGGGGTAATAACTCAATGGTCTGTAATCGGCGTTCAGGACGAGCGCCGGTAGGCCCTGCGGAGAAACTGCAATCGTCAAGTACGTGTACTCCTGATCGATTCGGCATCTGCAAAATCTATATTAGGCGCGTTGCGTCAGGATTGTGAAGCCGAAAGCAAAAAGCCGGTGCAGATTCACTTTTTCGCCGAGACCGCCACCGGGATAGCGTCCCGGTGCATCTCATGGGCATAATACGCCCAGAACAGGCGGGCGGCTATACTGCGCCACGGAGACCATGCGACCGTGAGGTTGTCGAGTTCGCGGGCGGAGGGGCGGACCTCCAGCGCAAGGGCGTGCCCCACGGCGTTCTGAAGGGCGACATCGCCGACCGGAAACACATCCGGATGGCCGGCGCAGAACAGAAGAAACACCTCCGCCGTCCAGCGGCCGACGCCGCGGATGGCGCTCAGCTCGCGGATTGCCACAGAGCCTTCCGCCAGGCAAAGGGCCTGCAGATCGATATCGCCGGAAAGCTCGGCGCGCGCCACCGCGCGCAGGGCTTCCGCCTTGGCCCGCGACAGGCCGAAATGACGACAGTCCTCATCGCTGGCGGCAAGCATTCCCGCCGCGTCGATCGCCCCCATACGCTCTTCCATACGCCTCCAGATCGCCGACGCGCTGGCTTTCGAGACCATTTGCGAAACGATGATGTTGGCAAGACCGGCATAGCCGGGTTCACTGCGGCGCAACGGCACCGGCCCGGCCCGCGCCACCACATGCTCAAGCCGCGCATCGAGCATGACCAGGCCTTCAAGCCCCGCCAGAATGTCCTCATGGGTGCGTATGATGCGCATTGCCGCAATCCATTGCCCGGCGCCTGAAGCGCGTCGCGATTCTTCAGATTTGCTTTGACGCTTGGCCGCCGGCATCCTCCGTGGCAAGAGAAGAAACCATGCCCGACCATTTGTCAAAGCAACCCGTGTTTCGTTTCGCCCCCAGCCCCAACGGGCTGCTGCATCTCGGCCACGCGCTCTCGGCCCTCATCAATCACGACATGGCCGGCGCATCCGGCGGACGCTTCCTGCTGCGCATCGAAGATATCGACACGACCCGCTGCCGGCCGGAGTTCGAGGCGGCGATTTATGAGGATCTCGCATGGCTGGGCCTCGACTGGGAAAAACCGGTCAGGCGGCAATCGGAGCATTTCCCTGTCTATGGGGAGACCTTGCAGCGACTGATCGAGCGAGGGCTGGCCTACCCGTCCTTCATGAGCCGTAGCGAGATCAGGGCCGCCGTGGCGGAGAACGAGGCCGAAGGAAAGATCTGGGGACGCGATCCCGACGGGGCACCTCACTATCCGGGCAGCGAGCGGGAGTGGAGCCTTGAAAAGCGCCGGGAAACGCTTGCGACAGGCCGGCAGCACGCCTGGCGGCTGGATATGCGAAAGGCGCTGAACGCGGCCGGCCAACCGCTTTTCTGGCACGAGACGGGCGCCGGGCCGCAGGGAGAAACCGGAGCAGTGCCGGCCACTCCCGCCGTCTGGGGGGATATCGTCCTCTCACGCTCGGACGCGCCTTCGAGCTACCATCTCGCCGTCACCGTCGACGATGCGCTGCAGGGTATTACCCATGTGGTGCGCGGGCGCGATCTCTTTCATGCGACCTCGGTGCACCGGCTGCTGCAGAGGTTGCTCGACCTGCCGGAACCCATTTATCACCATCATCGGCTGGTTCTCGACAGGGACGGGAAGAAACTTTCGAAGAGCGACGGCGCAACCGGCATCGCAGCCTATCGGGCGGCGGGCCACTCAGCTGCCGATATCCGCGCGCTTCTCCTCTAGCCCCGTTTCCGCCACTGCCGGCTGACCGCGGAAATGGCGCAGCACCATGCGCTTGACCTTGTATTTCATGATCGCCGCATTGATTTCCGCGCCGATGATGAAGATCGCGCCTATCATGTAAAGAAAGACCAGCACGATCATGATCGAGGCGAGGCCCGCATAGGTCGAAACATAATTGGCGAAGGTCGAGAGATAGGAGGCGAAGGCATAGGCCCCGATCGACCAGGCAACCAGCGTCAGCACGATGCCGGGCAGCACATCCATGATCTTGCGGTGGCCATCCGGCAGCCAGAGGTGGGAAATCACCAGGCCGGCCGTCAAGGTCACCAAAGCCAGAGCCAGGCCCCAGTTGTCGACGGTGGCAAGCTGCTCCGTGAGCCACGGCACCCAGCGGTCGGCGTGGCGAAGCGCCAGCGGCACGGCCACCAGCAAAAGGCTGACGAAGGCGAGGATCACGACGCCGGCAAGCACGAAACCGAGACTGGCTAGGCGTGTGATGTACCAAGGCCGGCTTTCGGCAACACGATAGGCACGGTTGAGCGAGACACGCAGCGCCTCGACGCCATTCGAGGCGAAATAGGCCGCCGCCAGCACCGAAACCGTCAACAGGCCGCCACGGGGGATGGTCAGCACCTGGACGATCTCGTCAGCCACGGGCTTTGCGATGGATTCCGGCCAGGCATCGAAGATCAGATGGACGGCGGTTTGCGCGAACTGATCGGCCCCCAGAAAGCTGCCGAGCGCCGTACCGAAGATCAGGAAAGGAAAAACCGCCAGCAGCGACGACAGCGCCACATGGCTGGCCATCGCCCAGCCGTCGTCCTCGCTGAAATGCCAGAGGGCATCGAAAACGACCTTCCAGGCTATGCGTATGAAGGCCGGCATTCTTTCTCCAACATGACCTCACGTTTCGGCGCCATCCCTAAAGCGCGCCGCGATCTTCCAGATCAGCTCATCCGCTTCAGGTCTTTGTTTTGACGCATGTCTTTTCGCGAAACCGCTGCACACTTTCGCGAGACATGCTCTATCTTACGTTCCTATCATTGTCATGTCGCCGCAATCCCCCGGCAAAAGCTGATTTTAAAATCGGAATATTCCCGGGGCGCTGAAACGCCGCATCCCGGCCGGCGGCAATTGTCACCCGTTCGCGAATATGGGAAACCGGGCGGCAATTTCCACCGGGAACGATCAACAATGACGGACAACAGACCCAGCATCATCGTGACCGGCTGTTCATCCGGTATCGGCGCATGGTGCGCAAGGGCACTGAGAGAGGACGGATGGCGGGTGTTCGCCACCGTACGGCGCGAGGAGGATCGCGGCCCGCTCGAAGCCGACGGCATCGAGAGCTTCATCATGGATTATACCCGGAGCGACACTATATCCGCTCTGGTGGACGAGGTTTTTGTCCGCACCGGCGGACGGCTCGATGCGCTCTTCAACAACGGCGCCTATGGCCAGGCCGGCGCGGTGGAAGACCTGCCGACAGAGGCGCTGCGGCTGCAGCTGGAAACCAATGTCATCGGCTGGCACGACCTGACGCGGCGCGTCATTCCGGCGATGCGGGCGCAAGGGCACGGGCGGATCGTGCAATGCTCTTCCATTCTCGGCATCGTGCCCTATAAGTGGCGCGGGGCTTACAATGCCTCGAAATTCGCGCTTGAAGGGCTGTCGCTGACGCTGCGCATGGAACTCGAAGGCAGTGGCGTACAGGTGAGCCTGATCGAGCCCGGCCCGATCGCCTCACGTTTTACCGCCAACGCCCTGACGCAGATCGAGCGGTTCATCGATCTCAAAGGCTCGGTGCATGTGGCGGAATATGAAAGGCAGCTCAGGCGGCTGAAGGGCGAGAGCGCGCCGGCACGCGGCAAGCTGGAGCCGGACGCCGTTTACAGCGTGCTGAAGCATGCCTTGACCGCCAAGGCCGCAAAGCCGCATTACATCGTCACCACGCCCGCCAGACAGGGAGCGCTCCTGAAGAAGCTGCTGCCGGCGGGCCTCTTCTATCGCATCATCGGCCGGCTCGGCTGATCGGAAAGGCAAGGCAATGCATAGTTTTCTCACCGGACTGACCCTGCTGGTCATGGGTCTTGTGGTCATCGTCCTCTTGCGCGGCCTCATCAACATGGCCAAGGGCGGCAGCGGCAACACCTCCAACAAGCTGATGCAGGCGCGTGTGGTGCTGCAGGCCGTGGCCATCGCATTGATCATGCTCACCCTCTGGCTCACCGGCGGCGGACGCCCCTCCTGAGGATAGCGCCCCCGATGGTGAAGCTCAACAAGATCTACACGAAGACCGGCGACGACGGCACGACGGGGCTCGCCGCCGGCCCGCGCCGACTGAAGAGCGATCTGCGCGTCGAGGCCTACGGCACGATCGACGAGGCGAACTCCGCCATAGGGCTTGCGCGGCTGCATACGGCCGGCAATGCCGATCTCGACGCCATGCTGATGCGCATCCAGAACGATCTCTTCGATCTCGGCGCCGATCTTTCGACGCCCGATACCGGCGAGACGCTGGCCTATGAGCCGCTCCGGATCATCGCAAGCCAGGTGGAGCGGCTGGAGGCGGAAATCGACCGGCTGAATGCCGATCTCCAGCCCTTGCGCTCCTTCGTGCTGCCCGGCGGCAGCCCGGCTGCGGCCGCGCTGCATCTGGCGCGGACCGTCATCCGACGGGCGGAGCGGCTGATGGTGGCGCTGGCGCGGATCGAAGGCGAGGTGGTGAGCGCGGAAGCGATCGCCTATACCAACCGGCTTTCGGATTTTCTGTTTGTCGCGGCACGCTGGATGAACGACAAAGGCGCCTCGGATGTGCTTTGGGTTCCGGGGAAGAACAGGTAGCAGCTTTCGGCATCATTCCTGAAATTGATGCCCAATTGGGCTACATACTCTTCAATTGCGAAGGAGGCCCGGCATGGCTGAAAATGCTTACGTGCGCGTCCGTATCGATCCCGCCTTGAAAGAAGAAGCCGCCCTTGTCCTCGACAGCCTGGGGCTGACCATATCGGACGTAATGCGGATGACGCTGACGCGGATTGCACGGGAAAAGGGACTGCCGCTGGAGCTTGCGCGGCCGAACGCCAAAACCATTGCCGCAATGGAGGAGGCACGAGCCATCAAGACTGCGCGGCGCGACCGCTTCGATGATGCCGAAGCGCTTTTCGATGCTGTCCAGGGGGGCAAGCCAGCGGCAGGGGCCAAGAAAAGCGCCGCCTGAGCACGACTGAAAAGCCGCGGCGAAGAACAAGCGGGCGAAACTCCCGCGCAAATGCGATTTTACCAAGACCTTTCAGAAAGACTGGGAGCGGCTTGACCGGACGGGCCGCTACAATATGGCCCAGCTCAAGGAGGTTATGTTGCTCATCATCGCGAACACAGCGCCTCTTCCGGCGGAATGGAAGGACCACGAACTTTCGGGCAGCTGGGCGGACCATCGCGAGTGCCATGTGGGCGGGATTTTCTGCTGATCTATACGATCGATGAAAAAGACAATCTCGTTGTCTTTACCCGGGCAGGAACTCATGCAGAATTATTCGAATGATATCTGCGACACATAACCGCTTCCGGGATACGCCATGTTCATACCGCTGCATGACACGAATTCCCTGAGGCATATCAAGGTTCAGTATGTGACGATCGGGCTGATCGTCATCAATTGTGTGATTTGGCTTATCACCGGGCCGCTGGCCTCGCAGAATTTCACCAATGCGACCGTGCTGGGGCTTGGCTATATTCCGGCGCTCGCCTTCGATTATGCCCATCTGGAGCCGAATCTCGTGCTGGTGCCGGAGGGTGCGACCTATATCACCTATGCTTTCCTGCACACGGATTTCTGGCATCTCGCCTCGAACATGCTGTTTCTCTGGGTGTTCGGCGACAATGTCGAGGATGCGCTGGGGCACCTTCGTTTTCTGATCTTCTACCTGCTCTGCGCCGCCGCTGGCGCGTTCACCCACGGGCTGGTCGAGACGTCCTCGCAGGCACCGCTGATCGGAGCCTCCGGGGCGATTTCCGGCGTGGTCGCGGCCTATCTGATGCTGCATCCGAAGGTCAGGGTCTGGGTGCTGGTGCTCTTTCGCATTCCCCTGCCGCTGCCGGCCTTCATTCCGCTGGTCCTGTGGATCCTGCAGCAATTCGTGATGCTGGCGCTCGATCCGCACGGGGCGATTTCCTGGGGTGCGCATGTCGGCGGGATCGTTGCCGGCCTGATCCTTGTTGTCGTTTTGCGACGTCGAGGCGTGCCGCTGTTCGATCGAACCATCGTGACGCCGAAAGCGGTCGTGCCGGCAACCGGGCCCCTCGCCGGCGCGGAGGAACAAAAGACGACGACGACGCGACGTCCCACGCCCTGGGGGCGACCTTCCTGAGCCAAAGCCTGTGGAAATCATGGCGGAGGGTCTTCCCCATGGTTTTCAACAGCTTGAAACGACAAACCCTGCGACGGCATCACATGAACCGATTTAGCCCTGATTTTTGGGATCGGAAATATTGACTTGCACGTAAACGTAAGACAACGTCGCGCCACATGATTGTCGTCCGGAGGACAAGGCGGCGATTGTATTTGGAGAAAAAACGCGTATCGATGTCGCCAATCGACAATCAGGGCGCTTCGTTAAAGCGCATTTTCTCGGCAAATATCTGGAAGGAAGGATTTCCATGAAAATCTTGGTCACGGTCAAACGTGTTGTCGACTACAACGTGAAGATCCGGGTTAAGCCGGATGGTTCGGGTGTCGAGCTTGCCAATGTGAAGATGTCGATGAACCCGTTCGACGAGATTTCGGTCGAAGAGGCGCTGCGGCTGAAGGAAGCCGGCAAGGCCGAGGAAGTGGTCGTCGTCTCCGTCGGCCCGGCCAAGGCGGAAGAGACGCTGCGTACCGCGCTCGCCATGGGCGCCGACCGCGCCATCCTCGTCGAGACCGACGACGCCGTCGAGCCGCTCGCCGTCGCCAAGATCGTCAAGGGTGTGGCGGAAGCCGAACAGCCCGGCCTGATCATCGTCGGCAAGCAGGCGATCGATGACGATAGCAACCAGCCCGGCCAGATGCTGTCGGCGTTGCTCGGCTGGGCCCAGGGCACCTTTGCCTCGAAGGTCGAGATCGGTGCGGACAAGGCGACCGTGACCCGCGAAGTCGACGGCGGCCTGCAGACCATCGACATCAAGCTGCCGGCGGTGGTGACCACCGACCTGCGCCTCAACGAGCCACGTTACGCCTCGCTGCCGAACATCATGAAGGCGAAGAAGAAGCCGCTCGACAAGAAGACCCCGGCAGACTTCGGCGTCGACACGGCGGCACGCCTGAAGGTTCTGAAGACCGAGGAGCCGGAAGGCCGCAAGGCTGGCGTCAAGGTGAAGTCTGTGGCGGAACTCGTTTCCAGCCTGAAGACCGCTGGCGTGCTCTAACCGGAAGATTTGAGGAGATATAACTATGGCCATTCTTCTTCTGGCTGACCACGACAACACCCACCTTTCCGACCAGACCGCCAAGGCGCTGACGGCCGCTTCGAAGATCGGCGGCGACGTGCATGTGCTGGTTGCCGGCTCCAAGGCCGTTGCCGATCAGGCTGCAAAGCTCTCGGGCGTCTCCAAGGTTCTCGTTGCCGACGATGCAAGCCTCGCCAACAATCTGGCGGAACCTCTGGCAGCCCTCATCGTCTCGCTCGCCGGCAGCTACGACACGATCATCACGGCTGCCACCTCGGTCGGCAAGAACGTGGCTCCGCGCGTGGCCGCCCTGCTCGATGTCGCCCAGATTTCGGAAATCACCGAAGTCGTCTCCGCCGACACCTTCAAGCGTCCGATCTATGCCGGCAATGCCATCCAGACGGTTCAGTCCACCGACGCCAAGAAGGTGATCACGGTGCGCACCGCCTCCTTCGCTTCGGCGGCGGACGGTGGCTCCGCTTCGGTCGAAGCCATCTCGGCTGCGGGTGATCCGGGTCTCTCGACCTTCGTCAAGGATGCACTGTCGTCTTCGGACCGCCCCGAACTGACCTCCGCCAAGATTATCATTTCGGGTGGCCGCGCACTCGGTTCGTCGGAGAAATTCCAGCAGGTGATCCTGCCGGTTGCCGACAAGCTCGGTGCCGCCGTTGGCGCATCCCGCGCCGCTGTCGATGCCGGTTATGCGCCGAACGACTGGCAGGTTGGCCAGACGGGCAAGGTGGTTGCCCCGCAGCTCTACATCGCCTGCGGCATCTCCGGCGCCATCCAGCATCTGGCGGGCATGAAGGACTCGAAGGTCATCGTCGCCATCAACAAGGACGAGGAAGCCCCGATCTTCCAGGTCGCGGACTACGGCCTCGTCGGCGATCTCTTCGACGTGCTTCCGGAACTTGAAAAGGCTCTCTGAGCCAACGACGACACACGTAAAGGCGGCTGCGCGCGGTTCGCGCGGCCGCCTTTTTCATTGGTCGTATTGATTAAGGTTGATGCGCAGACGTCAGCGAAAAAGGCTGGAAACTTCGGCCGTATCGCTTTATCACTTGCACCCGGATCCAAGTTTCGGCTTGACCCGGCCCTGTGACCCGCATGGCCGTTGCGAGAATGGAAAATTGGCTCGATGATCAAGACAATCGGAATTGTAGGCGCAGGACAGATGGGCTGCGGTATCGCCCAGGTATCGGCTGCGGCCGGCTACAAGGTCCAGATCTACGATGTCGCAGCCGACCGGATCGAGCAGGGCCTTGCCACCATCAACGGCAACATGGCGCGCAGCGTCACGGCCGGAAAGCTCTCCGACGAAGACCGCAAGAAGGCGCTGGCGCTGATCAAGGGCTCCGCTGACCTCAACGACCTCTCCCCCGCCGATCTCGTCATCGAGGCCGCGACAGAGGATGAAAGCGTCAAGCGCAAGATCTACGGTCAGGTCTGCCCGGTTCTGAAAGCCGACGCGATCCTGGCCACCAACACCTCTTCGCTCTCCATCACCCGGCTTGCCTCCGCGACCGACCGGCCCGAGCGCTTCATGGGCATTCACTTCATGAACCCGGTTCCGGTGATGAAGCTGGTGGACCTGGTGCGCGGTATCGCCACCGAGGAAGGTACCTTCGCCACCGCCAAGGCCTTCGTCGCCTCGCTGGACAAGACGATCACGGTCGCCGAGGATTTCCCGGCCTTCATCGTCAACCGCATCCTGCTGCCGATGATCAACGAGGCGATCTACACGCTTTATGAAGGCGTCGGCACGGTCGATGCCATCGACACCGCCATGAAGCTCGGCGCCAACCACCCGATGGGTCCGCTGCAGCTTGCCGATTTCATCGGCCTCGACACCTGTCTCTCGATCATGCAGGTGCTGCATGACGGGCTGGCGGACTCGAAATATCGCCCCTGCCCGCTGCTGGTGAAATATGTCGAGGCCGGCTGGCTCGGCCGCAAGTCCGGCCGCGGGTTCTACGACTATCGCGGCGAGACACCGATTCCGACGCGGTAAGCGTCAGGCTGCAGTAATATCGGTTCTCGAAAAGTCCTTCCCCTTGAACAGCAAGGGTGTGCCTTGGGCTTTAGCACAAGCATAAGACATACAATCTGCGAGGTTGAGCTGGGCCGGATGGCCCCTGCCCTTGCCATAGCGTGCGAAGGCCTCGACCGAGAGCGTTGCAATCTCACCATCGATCGGCATCACAGTAATCTCAGCTTCCGAAAGAAGCGTGCGGATGCGAGTTTCGACAAGAATGGGATCAATATCGAGCAGCGTTGACAGACGCATCGACGCTTCGAGAATGACTAGACCGGATGTGAAGCGTGCAGCTGCGATGGAGATGCGCTCAGCAAAAGCACCAGCATCCGGCTCTTTCGCCAACAAGGCGACGATAACCGATGTATCGATGAACATCAGGAGTGACCCCAGAGGTCGTCGATTTCTTCCTTGCTCACAGGCTTGCCGTTTGGACCGGCCTGACTAAGGAGATCGTCGGCAATCCGGCCGATGCGATCCGACAGGCTGTCTTTTTCAGTCTCCCGGCGCAGTTCCGCTTCCAAAGCCTGAATGACCGCGGCCGTCATCGTAACCTGCCGTTTTCTGGCCAACTGCTCGGCAAGCGCGCGGGCGCGCTCGTCACGGATTTGCAAAGTCATAAGGGTGCTCCGATACGCGGCTAATCATATCATTACACAGGACCGAAGTCATCCATACAAGAAAAGACTTATACCCCGCCCGTTGCCGCCTTGATCAGCGCCTTCGCGTCCTCGCTATCCCACGCGGCCGGGCCGTTCATGGAGGAGATGAGGCACCCCTTGTCGTCCATCAGCAGCGTTACAGGCAAACCAAACGCGAGGCCCTCCTTTTTCAGCGTATTGAAGACCCCCATGGAGGCGTCGCGGTAGAAGCCGAGATCGTCCACGCCGGTTTCATCGAGAAAAGCTTTGGGCTTTTCATCGTCGCCCGTGTCGATATTGACGGCGACCACTTCGAAGCGGTCGCCGCCGGCGGATTTCTGTAGCGCATTCAACGCCGGCATTTCTTCGCGGCAGGGAACGCACCATGTTGCCCAGAGATTGAGAAGTACGGTCTTGCCGGCGAAATCGGCAAGCGTCAGGTCCTTGCCATCGGCACCCTTGAAGGTAAGGCCCGGAACGGGGTGCGGCTCGGGGACCGGGGACATGGCGGCGACCTGACCTTTAAGGAACGGCGTGATCGCGGCGACTTTGCCGGCGGCCAGCGGACAAGTGTCGGAAGCCGCAGTTTCGGCGCCTGCGCCATTGCCAGACCCGGTTTCCTTCACGTATATCAGCGCCGCACCGGCGATCAGCCCCGCAAGGGCGGCGAGCGCCACGATCCTGACGGCGGGAAGGCTCTTCTTCTGGTCTGTCATGTCAAATTCCAGGGCAACGGTTCATTTCAGGGCGGGCATATTTCATGAGCGACGGCGCATCCGAAGGCAAATCCTCCAACCAGATGTGGGGCGGACGTTTCGCCTCGGGTCCGGATGCGATCATGGAGGAGATAAATGCCTCGATCGGCTTCGACAAGAAGCTTTTCGCGCAGGATATCCGCGGCTCAAAGGCGCATGCGACGATGCTCGCGCATCAAGGCATCATTTCGGCCGACGATAAAGACAAGATCCTTCACGGGCTGGACACGATCCTGTCAGAGATCGAAAGCGGCCAGTTCGAATTCTCCCGTCGCCTCGAAGACATCCACATGAACATCGAGGCGCGGCTGGCGACCCTGATCGGCCCCGCCGCCGGCCGCCTGCACACCGCCCGCTCGCGCAACGATCAGGTGGCGCTCGATTTTCGTCTCTGGGTGAAGGAAGAGCTGGCCAAGACCGAGACCATGCTGACGGCGCTGATCGCGGCCTTCCTCGACCGCGCCGAAGAGCATGCCGAAACCGTCATGCCCGGCTTCACCCATCTGCAGACGGCGCAGCCCGTCACCTTCGGCCACCATTGCATGGCCTATGTCGAGATGTTCGGCCGCGACCGCCAGCGCATGCGCCACGCCATCGAGCATCTGGACGAAAGCCCGATCGGCGCTGCGGCACTGGCCGGCACCGGCTTCCCGATCGATCGCCACATGACGGCCAAGGCGCTGGGCTTCCGCGAGCCGACCCGCAACTCCATCGATACCGTTTCCGACCGCGATTTCGCGCTGGAATTCCTCTCCATCGCCTCGATCTGCGCCGTGCATCTGTCGCGGCTGGCGGAAGAGATCGTCATCTGGTCAACGCCGCAGTTCGGCTTCGTCCGGCTGTCGGATGCCTTCTCGACCGGCTCCTCGATCATGCCGCAGAAGAAAAACCCGGATGCAGCCGAACTGGTGCGCGCCAAGACCGGCCGCATCAACGGCTCGCTGATCGCGCTGCTGACTGTCATGAAGGGCCTGCCGCTGGCTTATTCCAAGGACATGCAGGAAGACAAGGAACAGGTCTTCGACAGCGCCGAAAGCCTGGAACTGGCGATTGCCGCCATGACCGGCATGGTCCGCGACATGACCATCCGTACCGACAAGATGAAGGCCGCCGCCGGCTCCGGCTTCTCCACCGCCACCGATCTGGCCGACTGGCTGGTGCGCGAGGCGGGCCTGCCCTTCCGCGACGCCCACCATGTCACCGGCCGCGCCGTGGCATTGGCGGAGCAGAAGGGCTGCGAGCTCGCCGAGCTTTCGCTGGCCGACCTGCAGGCGATCCATCCCGATATCACCGATAAAGTGTTCAGTGTGCTGACCGTCGAAGCCTCGGTCGCAAGCCGCACCTCTTTCGGCGGCACCGCGCCGAGCGAAGTCAGGAAGCAGATCGCCTGGTGGCGCAGCCGGAACTGATGTCACCTGATCGACTACAACCTGTTTCGTCGCGCAGCTCGCTGAAAGTGCCCTGAGAAATCGGCCGGTATCGATGCAGACTACGATTGTCACAACAAAGAGGATTCAGCTTACGATCGTCATAATAAAGAGGGTGCACAACGCCCTCGAAAATCGATATTGCTGTTCACATTGATCCGGCAGAGGCCGGCACCGGGAAAACGACATGCTTTCGCGTAAGACGACTTATTTCATCCTTGCCATCGCCGCTGCCGGCATCGTTCTTTCGGGCTGCGGCCGCAAGGGTGATCTTGAACGTCCCGGCGCCACCACCGATATCAACCGGAAAGCTGCCCCCGGTGAAGCGAAGAAGAAAGCGCCCGTTCCCGAGCGGCCTTTCCTTCTCGATCCCCTTCTTTAAGCGCCCCTTTTCGAGCCGACGAGCAAACCTGTGAACCACTTCGAATATCGCGACGGCATTCTGTATGCCGAAGACGTTTCCGTCATCGACATCGCCAAGGCAGTCGGAACCCCGTTCTACTGCTATTCCACGGCAACGCTCGAGCGGCACTACAAAGTCTTCGCCAAGGCTTTTCATGATGTGGATGCGCTGGTCTGCTACGCGATGAAGGCCAATTCCAATCAGGCCGTCCTGAAGACGCTCGCCCGGCTTGGCGCTGGCGTCGATGTGGTTTCAGGCGGCGAGTTGCGCAGGGCGCTGGCGGCCGGCATTCCGGCAAGCCGCATCATGTTTTCCGGCGTCGGCAAGACGGTACAGGAGATGGATCTGGCGTTGGAGGCTGGCATCTATTGCTTCAACGTCGAATCCGAGCCGGAACTGGAAGTCCTGAACCTGCGCGCCATCCGCCTCGGCAGAAAGGCGCATGTCTCCTTCCGTATCAATCCCGATGTGGACGCCAAGACCCACGCCAAGATTTCGACCGGCAAGAAGGAAAACAAGTTCGGCATCGCCTATGAGCGCGCCCGCGCCGTCTATGCCCATGCCGCGACGCTCGATGGCATCAAGGTTACCGGCATCGACATGCATATCGGCAGCCAGATCACGGCGCTGCAGCCCTTCGAGGATGCCTTCAAGCTGCTGCGCGAACTGGTCGATACGCTGCGCGGCGATGGCCATGCGATCGATCACGTCGATGTCGGCGGCGGTCTCGGCGTCCCCTACAAGGAAGACAACAACCCGCCACCTTTGCCCGACGCCTATGCCGAAATCGTCAAGAACCAGCTGCGCGACCTCGGCTGCAAGATCGTGACCGAGCCCGGCCGCCTGATCGTCGGCAATGCCGGCATCCTTGTCACCGAGGTGGTCTATGTGAAGGATGGCGGCTCGAAGACCTTCGTCATCGTCGACGGCGCGATGAACGATCTGATCCGGCCGACGCTGTACGAAGCCTATCACGAGATCCGCCCCGTGCGCATCTCCGCCGCCAATGCGCCGCGCATCACTGCCGATATCGTCGGCCCCGTCTGCGAGACCGGCGACTATCTGGCGCTCGACCGAGAGATGGCGATGCCGAAGCCGGGCGACCTGATCGCCGTCGGCACCGCTGGCGCCTATGGCGCGGTACAGTCGGGCACCTACAATTCCCGCCTGCTGGTGCCGGAAGTGCTGGTGAAGGGCGACCGTTTCCATGTGATTCGGCCGCGCGGCACCTATGAGGAGCTGATCGGTCTCGATTCCGTTCCGGAGTGGCTCGACTGAGCGACGCGGGAAAGGGAATTGCGCTCACAAGGAAATGATGCGCAATCCCATCACGTTTTCCGGATCGCCCTCGTCTTCGCCACAAAGAATGTTATCTTCGTTTCCACGGACTTCTGACCCGTGGCGACATGAGGAAACGTGACCGGATGGCGCAAGGGCCGCAACGGCGACCGACCGAGGAAAAACCGATAATGCAGACCGGCGAGCTTGCCAGGATACTGACCTACAAGCGCGCGCTGGCCCGCTTCGTGATCATGGCCGAAAACGCCATGCCGCGCCTCTTGCCGCCTCTTGCTCTTGTCCTTCTGTTCGTGTCCGCAGCATGGTTCGGGCTTTTCCGCATCCTGCCCTTCTGGGCGCATGTCGGCCTGCTTGCCATCAGCGCCCTGTTTTTCCTTGTCCTGCTCATTCCGCTCGCACGTCTACGCCTGCCCGAAACGCCGGAAGCAGATCGTTTCCTTGAGGAGCGCAACGCGCTGCCGCATCAGGCAATCAGCGTGCAGGCCGATACGCCCGCCACCGAAGGAGCCTTCGGACGGGCGCTCTGGCAGGAGC
>JAVBSF010000322.1:0-6255 GCA_031556925.1 Pararhizobium sp. | reverse complement strand
GTTTACTGCGCTGGTGAGAATCTGGTCAATGGTGATTTCACGCTGAGGGCTCACTTGAGCTGGAGCGTTAAAGTTTGGCGTCGGAGTCGAAGCGGGCCGTGGAGCCTGCTGCTGAGGCGCCGGCGCTTGTGCTGGCTGCGGAGCTCTTTGAGCTGGAACTCCCGCGGTCGCGGCGGTGCGGAATGGAGCCCCGCCGGCCTGTGAAGGTGCGGAAGCTTGCTGTGGGGCAACCGGACGCTGAAGTGGAGGGGCTGTCGGATTTCCCCCTCTAGGGCCAGCGGCTGCAAAAGGAAGGTCAGACATTTTGTTTGGTACCCTTTCGGTTTAGAGGCTTAAAGAATATCGGAAGAGCTTCAGAGCTCGTCACGCGAAACAAGAAGTGGAGCTGCGCGTGTTTCAGCGTCTACATCGAACTCTGCACGGTTGTCAGCATTGTCATCCGCTGGGAATCCAGGAATACCAACTTGCCCATAGTTCAATGTCATGGTTCCACCGGAAGAGTAGTTAGCTACACCGGAGTAAATCTGTCCATTGATCTGAGAGCCGCCGCCGAAGCGAGCGGTGCAGGGTGTGTAGACAAATGTGTTAATCATGTTGGTGGCAATGATTCCGTAAATGTCTACAGTTCGACCAGCGCAAGTGGGTGCATTGTTTTCAACGAGATCGGGAACAGCAATGTTGAACTCGTGAAGAGCTCCATCTGCGGAGTTTACTCGCATTTGTTGACCATTATCGAAACCGTTGGTGACAAATGCGATGTCGGTTCGGATGTTGAAATTCACACCGTAGGCCTGAACGCTGGAGCAACCGCGAAGATCATAGACAGTGGGGGCTGTCCTAGTGTTCACATGGGCCACAAGCACTGGGTTGCTCTGGAAATTGCATGAGGGCAGGGTAACTACAGTGTAGCCAGCTGTTGTCCAATCGCTTTCGTCAAAGCTCCAATCTCTCCACTGGAAATAATCTGGAGCCAGCTCGGCAGGTGTCTCAAAGAGTGGTACGGGGACCGATGAAACGCTAGCATTCTGAGTGATGCTTCCACTCACTGCAGGGCCACTGCCCCATGAGCTGTAGGTACCGGCTAATGTTAAGTGGCCGCCGATGGTAGCTGTAGGAGCGATGGAGTTAGATGATGCACTCCGAGTCGAGATAACATTTCCAAGAATTGTGCTCTGAGCAAGCTGGCTGAAGCGACCGTTTACGAGCAAGTCACCTTCGATGCGAGTGCTGTAGAGGTCCTGATCACTCGTGGAAGAGGATGCCACGTTTCCGCTAATAACAGTGCCACTTCCTAGGCGAAGGGGGCCAGCGGTTCTAACGCTTCCACCGATTGTAACGTTGTCGATTTGAGCGGTTCCAGTACCGGACGAAATAATTGAACCGTTAATCCTAGAGCCGGAGCTTATGGTGAGATTTCCCTTTGCGTAAACGTCACCTTGAATCGTAGCTGCGGTGCTCATGAAGAAGTTGCCTAGAGAGTAAACGTCTCCTCCGACACCGACAGCATTGTTGTTGATGGTGACGCCATCTCGAGCGTAAATTGAGCCCTCGATTTTGCAAGCGTTGCTCATCTGCACGGTGCCCTTAGGCGCGTAAACGCTACCCGCGATCACAGAGGAGTTGTTACAGTCTAAGCTTCCATCGGCGAGAACCATGTCAGCACCGGTGTTCAAAACGGAGATGGTGCTGATGTTCATGTTTCCAGAACCTGAAATAATAGCACCCTCGGCAGTGTTCACGCTTCTAACAACCCAAAGATAAGCTGAAACTATTTCAGTATCCTTACCCGTGACATCTGTTCCAGTGGATTTGATGACGATGTACCGGTCACCGGTTTCTGGACATCCTGGATGCACATTGGGATCATCTATTCCAGTGGGGATGTCATCGCTAGCGCTCCTATAGACTTCGTAAGAGAAGCCTTGTGATTCACTGGATACGTCACCGGTGCATTTGTTAGTCGCAGCGGCTACAATTGCGGCATCCGTGCCGGATTCAGCTGAGGAGTAAGCAATCTCTTGTGCCTTGTTATCATAAGTCTGCTTAGTCGCTGAAATGATTGTGGTGGAAACAGAGGCAATCAATATGAAGATCACTGACATTAGGATAACTGTGCTAAGAAGTGCGGCTCCAGTGTCATCGCGGTGCTGGCGAAGCTCATCTAGCCTAATGAAAAAACCTTTCTTCATAATCTAAGTTCTCCTAATATCTAAACCTAATATCGCTAGCCTAATCAGTTAGCTGAAAAGGTTATAGTGAGGTTGCTTGGTGGATTTCCGCCGTTGACTCCGAACCCATAGTCACGAGTTTCACCGGCAGCGCCAAAGGTAGCATTCCAGCTGTTTGGAACACAGGTAACCAATGTGCCAGCCTGGCTGCAATTCATGTGCCAAGGAGAAACGCTTCTTCCTGCTGGTAGGTTAAAGGTCATTTTCCAATTGCCGTTTTGAGCGGCGGTGGAAGTGACTCGAATGTTGATGTTTCCACCGCTTCCCCAGGATCCATCTACACGGTAATCGGCGGTTAATTTAATTCCACCGGCCGGTGGAGTCACCACAGGAGTATCCTCTGTCCAGGTGGCGGTGTAAGATCTATCTCCCGTGGAACCCTTAGCTATACTCACGCTCGTGTTAGCTACCGTGAGTCCGGTACCAGTCCAGCCGGAGAATGTGTAACCGCTTCTCGTTGGATTGACTAGAGTGAAGGTTTCAGTGGTCGCTAAATAGCTACTTGGGTTACTTCCAGCTAGTGTACCGCCCGCTAGGTTGTAAGTAAGGTTGTAAGTAACGGGAGCCGGTGGAGTTGTGGGATCAGGTGTGGGTGTGGGCGTTGGGGTCGGCTCCACAACTTCCACATCATCACCGAAGCAGGTGGATAGCTCTCGATCAGCCGGCACGCGCATGAAGCTCTCTCCAGTGATCTCAATAGAACCGACGCTTTTGCCTGCTTTATAAGCGTAGTTCACGCCGTTGAGCTGTTGGGTGAAGAAATCTCTTCCAGATAGAAGCGTTGCGTCAGAAACACGCTGGGTCCAATCGGATGCGTCAAAGTCAACGGCCACGCTATCCTGATGGTCCACATAGAGTCCGCCGTCATAGTAAACCCATGAGGTGCAATCACCGGAGCTGTTCTCTAAATCTAATCTAGTTCCATTGGGAGAAATTTTCATCACAACAGCATTACGAACATCTTTGTCTAGCTGGCTAGTGGTGATTTGGGCCTCTTGGAGCGTGGTGCTTGCGCCGCGGACAGCGTTTGTGGCCCCGTTGGAGGTGTTGAATAAGCTAAAGAGTATGGTGCTGATGAGGCCGAAGATCATAATTGCCACAACAACCTCGATGAGAGTTAAACCTTCATCTCCCCGGTTGTCTCGGAGCCTTTTTATTAATCTAGTGAGCATTGCTCTTTACTCCTATGGTGTGGCTGGGGTCAACTGGAACTGACCGTCGATAGGTGGAACGTAGAGGGTTCCCTCATTTTCTAAAAGTAGGGTAGCGTCGGGGAGCCTCTCTGCTGTAATGGTGTAGTCAACAGCTTCACCGTCATAGCATCCGTCTGGAAGCTGAATATCCATGCGGTAGTAAATTCCGCGGCTGTCCTGATAGACATCGGAGGCGTTCACGATGCTTTCAATGTTTCCACAGGTGGGGTCAGCGCGCATTTGCTCTACGATTTCGTGCGCGGAAGCGGTGGCGCTCGTGACACTGTTATTGAGGCTCATGATTGTGTAAGCGCGGGCGAAGAATGGAAGTGCCATAACTGCGATGATCCCAAGCACAATAATTCCGACTACCATCTCTACGAGGGTGAAGCCGGCTTCTTCAAGCTCTTCGCGGCGCTGTTTTCTTAGGATCATCATGGAGAGAATATCACTGTTCTGGGGAGGCCAAAAGGAAAGTGCCGGCAACCCGAAGATTGCCGGCACTTTCAATTGAGTTTAACTGATTAAACCCGTTTTAGGCTCAACCGGTGTAGTCACCCTTGGTTGCGGTGTGGTCGGTTACAGTTGAATCATCCCATGCAGCGTGAGTACCGAAGGTGTCACCATCAGTGATGGTTACATCAACAACGATTTCGTCGGTGTAGGTACCCTCAACGTCAGCGATAACGTCAGAGGCGGCGGTACCCTGTGCGAGCTGTGCAGCAACTGCGGAGTATGCGTCAGCAGCAGCAGCGTCGATGGAGTTGTCACGAGCGGTGCTCTGGATAGCTCCATAGGCGGGGATAGCAATAGCGGTAAGAATACCGATGATTGCAACTACGATAACGAGCTCGATGAGGGTGAATCCCTCTTCGTTCTCTTTCTGCTTGAGAGCTGCAAGCTTGTCAGTGAGTTTCTTCATTTTATTTCCTCGTTTTGTTTAGTGATGGAATTGCACCGGATGGATGATTTTCCGGTTGTCACAAGCCTTCACCCGAGGGTTTAGCCTGATTGACACTTCTTAATATCAACATGGGTTGGAGCTTAACAGCCCGGCCCAAAAGTTTGGCTGTTTTCTTCATAGCCAACGTAGTAAGCCGTTACACAAAGGTCATTCTCGGAGGTCCAGCCATCGTTAAGCTCTACAACGGTGTCTTCGGTGATGGCTGAAGCTAATGCCTGTTCGACGGTGGTGCTAGGATCCCCATCCATGCGAATAGTAGCAACGGATGCGTAAACATTCTTTGCAAGCGTTTTCGCGCTGGCGTCTCTTGTGGTGGATTGAATAGCACCGTAGGAAGGGATAGCAACCGCGGTGAGAATTCCGATAATGGCGACGACAACCACCAACTCAATGAGGGTGAAACCCTCTTCTTCGCGGTTTGAAAAGCGCTCTTGGAATTTGCGCAATAGCCTCATGGCGTTCTCCTATTCTAAAGCCAATGTTGGCTACTTAATAGGTGAAATATCGCTAAGAGTTAAAGAACCCTATGAATAGCTTGTCAGCCGCCGAAAGATGGGGTATTACCGAACTTTCTACCGGCATTACTGGTTGAGTTAGCGTCCACGTCAGAGATAGCTGGCATGTTCTTAATCTCGTCTAGAGCGGTGCTGTAGTGATGAGTAAGCTCGCTGCGGACTCGAGTCTCTATTTCTTGAAGCGCGGCAACGGTGTCCTCAAGATCGCGCTTTCTTCCCTCTAAGCCAGCGAACAGTTCGTTTTTAGCCGCTTCGGCATCATTGAGAGTTTTCTCTGCCTCTTGAGCGGTTTTCTTGAGGAGCTCTTCTACCTCGTATTCGGCCTCTTCTTTCAAGCGCATAGCCTCAGATTCACCTTGAGCAATGAGATCATCGTGGTTTTTAGCTGCGGTTTCAAGCATGCGAGCGATGATTCCCGTGGCGCCAGTCATGTCCAGCTCGAGGGGGTCAAATGGAGCCGCTTGCTGCGCGCCGGCGGCCGCATTTTCAGCAGCCTGGCGAGCTTCGATAAGCTGATTACCCATGGTCTCAATGGAGCTCTGGAGAGAGGTGTTCATTGTCTCTAGTCCATTGGCGCGAGCCTCGGCTTCAGATAGCTTTTGGCGCAGCAAGGCTAGATCCTTATTGGCTTGAGCGAGAGCACCCGTGTCCTGCACTGGAACCGGTGCCGGCTTAGCCTTCAGCTCGTTGTATGCGCGAGTGATGTTCTCGAGCTCTTGATCGTAGGTGTCAATAGTCTTCTCGACATTCTCGAGAAACTCGTCCACCTCATCGGTGGAGTAACCCTCACGCATACGCACTGGGGTGAAACGCTTACTCGCAACCTCAGCTGTGGTGAGTTTCTTGAAATCTGACATCTGGATTTCACTTCTTTCGATTAAGGGGAACCAATGAGAAGTATATCGGCATTTACTCTTTCCGCGGCGCTAGACTAGGAGAGGCATTTGAAGCCTCAACTTCGTTTTGAGAGTCGATAATTTCTGCACTTTCATCGGATGTGTCAGTTTTTAGCTCTTCAGCTTTAGCGAGCTTCTTTTTAGCGCGCTTATCCTTAGCGAAGGGGATAAGCACGAGCTGTATAACTGCCCAGGCTATGAAGCCGATTCCGAGGATCTGCATGACATAGGGCTTGTTAGTGGCTGGTATGGCATTGGCCAGCCAGCCAAGGTAGGGGATATGGTATATGTACTCCCCCATGATTTGATCTCCGATTATGGGATCATCTGAAGCGCTGTTAGCGTCACCTTTAGTTACAAAGACAGTCTCGCCGTCGAGCGAAAATCCAATGCTCACAATACGGTGAGTCACGAGTGTAGCTACCCCGCTCTCGGGTTGAAAAGTAACTATATCTCCAG
>JAVBSF010000484.1:0-3844 GCA_031556925.1 Pararhizobium sp. | reverse complement strand
CCGCAGCATCGAGGCTAAAGAGAATGGAGGGAACGGCGACAAGACCGGCCGCCGCAATCCCCAGCCATTTCCAGCGCCGTTTCATCACTCGACCGCCTGAACTTCCATGCGTCCCATGGCGGTGCGGGCCGAGAACTGCGGACGATACATATCTTCCACGCTCGCCGCCGGATGGTCGTAGGTGCCGGGTGTCACGGCGCGAACGACATAGGCGACGGTGATCGTCCTGTTGTCACCGGCACTGCGGTCGAAAGCCGCGACGAAGCGGTCATAACGGAATTCCGTATGGGCTGCTTCCACCTCGCCGATCCAGTCGAAATTCGAGAGCTTGGCGCTATCGACAAGGCTCGGATTGTCGATCTCGAAACCGGCGGGCAGGAGATCGGTGATCAGCACGCGGGAGGGCCAGTCATTGGTCTCAGTCGCGTTAATCACGACGACATAGCGCTCGTTCTGCCGGGCCTCGCTGACATTGGCCTCCTCGCCATCGAGCGTGTAGTAGGTCCGATCGATACTGAAGCCATTGCCGCCTGCCGGCAGCGGGTAGGCAGGCGCGGCAACCGTGGTGACGACAGCCGTCAGCGCATCCTTGCTGCGATTGGCGATGACAACAGGTGTCTCGATCACCTCATCACCGCTCAGGCGGGCCGAATAGCCGCCCGTATGGGCTTCGCCGTTGACCTCGACCTTCAGGTCGGCGTCGCCCTTCTGGATCGCGCGGGCGGCAAGCAGTGTCCACATCTGCTCCTGCGTGCTCGTATAGCTCTGATGCTCCCATTCTTTGGCAACGAGCTTGGCCATCTGTGGAATGATCGCAGGCACCGGCCGGCTTTCGGCGGCAAGCGTCAGCACGGCGGCATTGTCGCGCAGCGGCGAACCGTAGTCCGAGCGGTTGAGGTTCGCGATTGTCGTCGTCGAAGCCATCTGCAGCGCATCTTCGAAAATGCTGCCGGAGCGCTGGGCATCGCCATAGAGCCCCAGGGCCGCTGCAAGATGAGCCTTGGAAAGCGGCGTCGGGAATTCCGAAAGCTTCGTGTCGGCATAGAAGCGCAGATCGCTGATCGCGGCCTTGCGGTTGCGAGCCAGCACATAGAGCGCATAAGCCATCTCGTTGCCGCGATCGACGACATTGCTGTCATAACTCAGCGCGTTCTGCAGATTGTCCAGCGCCTGCACCATCGCCTGTTCGGGTACATCGTATTTCTGCTCGCGCGCCCGTGTCAGGAAGTCGCTGACATAGGCATCGAGCCAGAGATCGCCGGAACCCGGCCCCCACAGGCCGAAGCTGCCGGAAGACGACTGGTAGGACAGCACCTTGTAAATCGCCTCCTGCACGCGCTTCTTCACATCCTCCTCATCGGCCATGCCGGATTGTTTGAGGAGTTCGCTCAGATAAAGCAGCGGCAGCGCGCGGCTCGTGGTCTGCTCGGCGCAGCCGTAAGGGTAGCGGTCGAGAGACGTCAGGAGGGCGGGAATATCGAAGGCCGCCGAGCGGGTGACATTCAGGCTGACGGAAGCCCCCTCAAGAATGCTTTCCGCAAGCAGCTCGCTATCCACTTTCACGCTGGTATTGGGCTGTAGCGTGATCGGGTTGCGGGTCGTCAGCGGCAGCGCGGCCGGGCGAACGGGAACGGCGATACTCTGGTCCAGCGATGCTCCATTGGCGCTGACAAGCGTGATGGAAATCGCCCCATTTCCAGGGTGTACGCCGGATAGCGGCAAGGTGACGTCGAATTTGTCGCCCTCAGCCAATGGGAAGGTCTGCTCGGTCAAGGCCTTGTCGATGGAAATCGAGGCATCGGCCTGAACCGCGAGGCGGACATCGCCCGCGGGCGCATCGGTATTGGCGATATCAAGACGAAGCTCCGCCTTATCTCCCGGCGCCAGGAATTTCGGCATGCTCGCGGTCACGACGATCGGATCGCGGATGATTACATCCTGGCTCGCGTGGCCAACACCGGCCTTCGACCACGCGACGGCCATGACTCGTGCGGTCCCGTTGAACTGCGGGATGTCGAAGCTGACGATCGCCTTTCCATTGGCATCCAGAGTCACCGGTCCGGAGAAGAAGGCCACCAGCTTTTCCGTAGGAGGACTGCCCTGCAGCGCCATCTCGCCGCCGTCGCCACCGGTGCGCAACCGGCCCATGGCGCCGAGCGAACCGTCGATCAGGCGTCCATAGAGATCGCGGATTTCCAAACCAAGCCGGCGCTGGCCGAAATACCAGCCATCCGGGTCCGGCGCTTCATAGCGCGTCAGATTGAGAATGCCGACATCGACGGCCGCAACCGTGACATAGGCCCCCTCACCCGCGCCGGCACCGGTCACTTCGATTGGAATGTTGAGCGTCTGTCGCGGCAGTGTTTTTTCCGGCAGGTCGAGCTTGACGGCAAGTTTGCGCTCCGCCGGATCGACCGGCAGCCATTTCACGCCGATGGCGCGCATCGGCATCCGGCTCTGCTGGGCGTCGCCCGGACGATAAAGCGTTGCGGTCACATAGGCGCCGGCGCCGAACTCCTGCGTCACGTCAAGATCGATTTCGTCGCCTTCCGCGCCGATGCTCGCCAGTTTCGTGGCGACCAGGTTTTCCGAACCGACGGTCACCAGCACTTCGCCTGCAAAACGCGGCGAAATCTTCAGCTTGGCCGTTTCGCCGATGGCGTAATGTTCCTTGTCGAGAGCGATTTCGAGGCCATCCGGCGTTTCGGTGGAGGTTGCCGCCACATACCAGCCGGCATCGAACTCGACGCTGGTCGCCGGGCCGCCGGAATCGGCTGTCTCGACCTCGAGACGGTAGCGGCCCCAATCGACGGATGCGGAAATTTCCGCTCCGTTCTCTGTTGTGTCCACAGTGCCCGTCGAAATCTGACGGGTCGAAATGACAGGCTCATAGCGCCATGCCGTGCCATCGCGATACCATTGGTAATCACGCTCGACCGCCATCAGCTTCCAGCCGAGCTTGGTGCCGGAAAGCTTCTTGCCATCCGCATCGACAGCGATGACATGGAAACGGCCGACTGAATTTTCCTGCAGATCGCCGCTGAATTCGGGCTTGATGCCGATCATGTCCGATGCCGGCTTGACCGGCAGCGTCAGTGAACGCTCGACCGCGCGGCCGCCGGCCTCACGCATGCGCATGGTGATCTGCGCATTCAGCAGACGGGTGGTCGACGGCAATTCGGGCAAGGTCACGTCAAGCAAGGCCTCGCCGTCATCGTCAAGCGGCTCCAGGAGATCAAGCGAGGTAAGGCTGTCTTCGCTCTCCTCCTCATCGGCGAGACCAAAGACGTAGCCGGGGAAGTCAGCATTCTCGCGTGTGGTCTTCAGCGCCACGTCGCCTTCCAGTTCGAGCCCTGCGGCCGGCGCGCCATAGAGATAGCGACCCTTGATATCGACAGGGATCGGTTTTTCGACATCGGCCTGTTTCAACGTGCTCGTCATGTCGAATTCGACGCGATCCGGGACGAAGTCATCGACCTGGAAGGTCTTCTCACTGATTGCCGAACCCTTGGGATCGGTGAAGACGCGCACCATCCAGGTGCCGCGCATGGCGTTTGGCTGCAACGGCAGATCGATCGCATAACCGCCCATCTGCTTGCCGTCGCTGACAAGCCTGCGATCTTCGACACCATCCGGGCGGGTGAAGATGAAGGTGAGCGGCAGGTTCTCGACGGCCATCGCGCTGGTATCGCGGGCAAGCGCCGTGACATGCACGGTTTCGCCGGCGCGGTAGATGCCGCGCTCGGTCCAGGCATAGACGTCGAGCGCGCCGGGCGCCTCGCGCCCCTCGACGCCCCGCCCGACCTCGCGGGCGGCGGACGCGTGGACCTCGGCGCCGACGGCG
>JAVBSF010000071.1:0-18735 GCA_031556925.1 Pararhizobium sp. | reverse complement strand
GGCGGCCGAGGCGATTGCCGCGGAGGTTCCCACCGTGATCATCGGCGATTTCGGGGCGCGCGACGACTACGGCCTGCATTATTTCTTCGGTTCAGGTCTGATCTGCCGGTTTGCCGATCTGACATTTCCATTCCAGCGCCGTCCGTCGGCGGAATGGCGCGCGCGCTTCATCGCCGATCCGAACGCAACCATTGGTGTGCTGGTGGAAGAAGCGATCGGGCTTGCCAATATGCCGCGACAGCCCATGGCCGAGCGGCTTCCCAATGCCGAAATGTCGCCCGAGCTTCGGAAATTCCTGATCGAGCGGAACGGCATAGACAGCGTTTTGTCGCGAAGCTATCGGGTCCGCAAGCGCGTGCGGCACGGCATGAAACATATACTCGCGATCCTGCGCGGCAAGCTCGGGCTCTGAGGGGCAAAACCCAAGCTGATTGAGTTTTGATCCTGGGGCACTTTCCAGGAAAAGTGCGAAGCCGCTTTCCGTCCGGACATGCTCTAAAACAGGAGATCGAACTTTTCGCCGGTGTCGGATGTGGCGTCATGGGCTGCGACGATCAAATGGCGGCCGGATCGGGCATCTACTGTAGAGATATCCAGGTTTGGCCCACCGAAGACATGCGTCCCGGTGTTTTCGAGAGAGCTGAGCCTGACCCGTCCGAACCAAGCCTTTTCCAGACGAAGCGGTGTCGATCGTGACAGCCCGTAGGTTGCATCCGCCGTATCCTTGGCGCCACGTGTTGCGTTAACGCAGGGGATGATGGCGGTTTCCAGCATCGGTGCGACGAGGCGGGACGCCTTCAGACTGTCCAGCGGACCACCGTGCAAGCAGAACATATTGTTATGGGCTGTCTTTTCAACGCTTCTCCATGCAATGATGGCGGTTCTCTTCTTCGCAAGCGATATCTGTGCGGTGCAGGCCTTCTCGGAAACCGGCATCGAGAGCATCGGAACCGGCTGGGAAGTCAGCTTGGCGAGCGAGAAACCGGAACCTTCAATGCCTTGGTAACGAGAGGTTTTCGACGTCTCGTTCGTGAGGGCAAGCAACTGAAGGATCGTCGCGCAGTTGGCCTTGGGTTTGAAGAACACCGAGACGACAGACGTCCGGTCGGGGAAAACCTCGACCTCGACAATCACGCTGCCGAAGCCGTTGCGCTCGTTGTGCGTGCCGGAGCGATCCAGAGCAGCGGCGACCTCAACGAACTTGTCGGAATGTCGACTGTTTACCACGCGCAGCTTGAAAGCAAACCGCTCCTCGGCGCGAAGCCGGAAAGTATGGAAATTTGCTTCGTTTTTCGACGTCTTCTTGAAATCTCCGAGAATGACGCGATGCACGCCGAGCTTGGCCGTTTCGCCAAGCCTGACCCAGTCGCCGTCCGCAGGCTTCGAAAAGAGGCCGTCCAGGGACTTGAACAAGGGTATGTTGGCACGCTGCGAAAGGCCGGAACCCGGTACAGTGCTTTCCTCCGAGTACCGCTTTCCCTTCGCCCACGTCGAAACATTCGCCGTGCTCGCCGATATCCCCAGGACATGCTGGTTGCGTCGCACGTTGTCAACGATGACTTTCTTCACATGGATGACACGATTATTCTCGACGAAATACTTGTCCCCCGGCGCGGCAACGATAACGGTATCATGGGGCGCGAACACGCGGCTCAATGTATCCGCGACGGTCGAACCGAACACGACCAGCTTGTGGGGGCGGGATTTCGACAGGCTGACATACTCCTCGATCCCATATTTGAATTCGTCAACCTCGGCATTGATCAGCCTGCTGATGATCTCAACCTTTTCCGTCTGTTCGCGACGGTGGGGGAAATAGCGGATTTTCTTGTCCGGAAACCACTTCCGGACCTTCTGGCAGAGCGCGATATATTCCTTCTGCTTGGCCAGGCGTGCTTCCACGTGGTTGGCGCCGCAGATCCACACTTCATTGTCCAGGGCCTTGAAATTTTTGAACTCGTCGCTCTCGAATTGCGTATTGGCAACGATGCGGTCGTTCTGCGCGACGTCTTCCTCATAGATCGAGAAATATGTCAGCGAGGTCGGTTCCATCACCTTGAAGGGGTCGTCGCTTCCAAGGAAAGGAAGAAGCCCGCGCGTGACCTCGTCGCCATCGACGCCCCGGTCGCGAAAGCGCATGACGTAACGCGACACGGAGCCGTCATCCAGCAGAACGATTTCCGGCTGCTTCGGGGCGGTGAATTGCAGGAACTGGCGGAACGACATCGGGCGATAATCGCCCATCAGCACAATCTCCAGATCCGAGATGTCCTGTTCGGAGAAGAACAGCGAGATCTTGTCGATGAAAGCCTTGCGATGTTCGATCTCGTATTCTTTCAGGTCCGCTTCGGGGGGGATGTCAGCGGCCTTTAGCGCCTGAAACGGATCGAACGATTTGACGATCGACCATTCGAACCGGTTTGCGATCGACAGGGCCCGCTCGTTGTCCTCGGCGCGCACCGAACCGACATGGGCGAGCGCGCATTGCCGGAAATCGATCTCGGCCTGCCGGATGTACTGAATGGAATTCTGGACCTGGAGAGGAGACGTCGCAATGGCAAGCAGCTTCACTTCACACCACCCACACACTTAAGATAAAAATCGGTATACGCCTGCGCGATGGCATTCACGGAATAGGATTCTGCTTTTGCCAGACACGCATTGGACATGATGTTGTAGGTCTCGGGCGTGACGTTGAGCGCTTCCGAAAGCTTGCTGGCGAACTCTTCCACTTCGCCGGGATCGAAAAGCCAGCCGGTCGACGTATCGAGAACCTCGGCCCCCCCTCCCCGCTTCGAGCCGACCACCGGAACGCCGTGGTGCAGCGATTCGATGAAGACGCGGCCGAACGGTTCGAACCAGACCGACGGGACGACGCAGTATTTGATCCTGGAGAAGAATTCGTCCTGCTGCATGAAGCCGGCGAAATGGATTTCGGCGGTCTCATACCGCGTCTTGAGAGCATGGGCGTATTGGGCGTTGCCGTCGCCGGCGATCAGAACGCGAATTTTTTTATCACTGCGGGCGCGCAGCAGCGAAACCGCGTCGAGGAAGATATCGACGCCCTTCGTCTCGTGAATACGGCCGATATAGCCGAAGTCATAGGCCGGCTCTTGCGCCTCGTGGCTGGCTTCGCTCGGGTTCGGTTCATAGCTGTTGCCGATCACGATCTTGTGCTGGACATCCGCAAACCAGCCGGCCGAACAATGCACGTCCATGACATGCCTGCTGATGGCGACGACGCCCGAAATCATATTGGATTTCTTGCGGGATTCGTGACGGGGGGTGGTCAAACAGCTGGCGCATTGCCGGGCGCACGGGACTTCGCCCCTGAGCATGCGCCGATGACACAGAAGCCCGTACGAGCGCAGCGTGTGGACGACCGGAATGCCGAAGTTTTCGGCGAGTTTCCAGAAGCCCATGGCGTCATTCACGACATTCGTGTGGATGACGTTCGGCTGAAACTCCAGAAGCTTCTGCGTTGCTCTGGCGGACAATTTGTCCGGTTTGGCCGAGCTCGTCGCGTGCATGCGCTGCAGCCGCGGTTCTGCGTAGATATTGGGACCGTAACCGGCAGGCGCGCCGAAGCGAAGAACGCTGATATTCTTGTAGACTCCGAAATCATCTTCCGGCGCGGCATTTTCAGAGAAAACCTGGACCGTGTGCCCGAGATTCTGCAGTCCCTGTGCCAAGAAGAAGGTCGACATCTCAGACCCGCCGATTCCCAGATCAGGAAAGAGCGAGTTCAGTAGCGCAATTCGCATATGTTATCCTGTAGCCTTGGAGAATGTGGACGGAAGGAAACAAGGTTTATTGGTCTTTGCGGCGTTTGCGGGGCCATGCAACTCTTGTTTCAAAAATTCCCAACTGTCTTTCTGGCATATAACGCGCCATGGGCTTTTCAAACAGGTGGTACCCTTAGTTAACAAATCCGGCCGTGGCAATGCGTTTGACACATTGTCCGCGGCAGGCGTGCGAAGTATGACTCAATTGTGCGGCGCAACATGCATTGCCGAGCGCCGATATGCAATCGCGCCCGTCCCTGAGCCTTCTGGTCAACGGAAAATAGTGCGACCGTTGACGGTTTCTAGTTCTATACAGATTTGCTATTTGACGCGAGATTGAGCAAAAGCGTGACCGGATGAATGAGCTTCCGTACAGGTCGATTTGATACATCAGATGATAAAGCGATTGGTTTCCACAGTATTCAAACGGGCGCGCGCCCTGCTGCCCAATGATAGTTCCAAGACCTCAAAGCGGGATATCACTGCTTTGCTCGATGTCGGCGTGGAGACGCGGGATATCGCCCGGCGAATGCACGATACGCAGCAGGAAGCGATGCTTCTCGCCTTTAAAGCCATCATAAAATCAAAGAAATGAAGTATCTTCTCCCCTTTTACGACGATAGCACGCTGATCTTCGCCTCCGTTATGCAGGATCTTTTGCGCGCGTCCGGCCACGAAGCTACCACCGTGCTGGAAAACGGTGCCATGGGTCTGCTTTCCGAGCGGCAGGTGTTTAGCCATCTGCCGCAGGGCCCTGACGTGACCAGCGAAGGCTATCTGACGGAAAACGATTATCGCGGTGTCGACGCCGTTGTCGTCTGCAAATCGACACGAGCGTTTCGAGACCTTCTGTCCAACGAAATCTTCAAGCAGCAACAGCGTCGCCCGGCCTTCGTCGCGTTTCAGCCAGGACTGGAATTCACCCCCGAAAAAGGCATGAGAAACCGGAAAAACTTCGACATCGTCTTTTTGAACACCGCAGAGCATCTTGCCATGTTCGATCGCGACTTTCCGTCCGCTCGCTGGCGTCATGCCGCATTCGGCCATCCCTACTTCGTGATGCAGGACGCTGCGTTAACGAGAACCGGGTCCGACATCGTGTTCTTTGCCCAGGCGATCTCTCCGGCAACGTTCGAATCACGACGCTTTATCCTCGACATCCTGTGCACGCTCGCGGAAGCCAATCCCGACCGGAAGGTGGTTCTGAAGCTGCGCCATCTGCGCACCGAGAATGTCGCGCATGCGCATCGGGAGCTGTTCGACTACCAGACGCTGCTGGAGGATCACTTCCCGCACATGCCGTCCAACCTGCATCTCAGTTCGGCCTCGCTTTCCGAGGCCGTTGCCACGGCCGGCCTTTGCATCACCTGCACATCGAGCGCGGCGATGGAAACCATCGCCCGCGGCATCCCGACCATGATTTATCTCGACTATCCCGAATACTATCTTGATCCGCTGGCCAGCGCGATGAGAGTGGAATGCGCCGAAAGCGGGCTTATCGCCTCCTTGCCGCAGGTTCTGCATCTGGCGCCGCGTCCGCCGCGCCGGGATTGGCTTCAATCCAGGTTCCGGGAGAAAAGCGAACTTGTGGCCGATCTGGACGCCGCAGTGACGGCCTTTCATCAACGGCTCGTCTAGTCAAAGCACCCTGGCGACGCGGCGGGCTGTCTTTCGACGAAGCCGGGCGCTGTGGAAACCGGGGACGCGCCTCTACCGGATTTTTTGTACACTTCCGACGTGCTTCGCGCGGAGCCGATCGCCCCTCCGCTCCCTTCTTGTTGACAGCTGTCAACTCCTTGCTGCGGACTATGCCAGCAAGCCCTGCTATTGCTGGCTTTGCGGCCGCCGCCGCGTTAACCTTTCGTTAACCAAAAAATCCTTGACGCGACTCGTGCGCTGCTTCACCGTCCTAACGGTATTTTGTGGAAATGGCTTTCCTTGGCGTAAATTGCCGGCTTGGCTGTAAACCGATCGTCCCCGCGTATTTACTCGGGAGATAGAATCGGCCGACATTGAGCCAGATGGCATTTCGCCTGCCGGTCTGCGGCGCGCCGCAGCGCGGGAAGGTGAAGAGGATGTGAGATGGATGAAGGTGTGATCGAAAGATCCGGGGATTGGCAGATGGCCGATGACGTGAACCAAAGCGGCGTGCTTTTCCCCGCGGCCGTTTCGGCGGACGAAGCGATCGCAGCGGATGCGCGGGCGTTGTCGCAGCAGCTGAAGGCCATGCGCGAGCGCTTGTTTCCGCCCGCGGCCCGAAAGACGCTGCGCAGTTTCACCTCCGGCGAGGCCGCCAGGCTGATCGGCGTCTCCGACGGCTATCTCCGGCAATTGTCGCTGGCCGGCGAAGGCCCCCAGCCCGAGACGGGAAGCGGCGGCCGCCGCTCCTACTCTCTCGCCGACATCAATGCGGTGCGCCGGCATCTTGCCGATCAGGCCGTCGCCAAGAAGAACGACGCCAAGGCGCGCGGCTATGTGAAATGGCGCGATCCCGCCCGCGGCGAGCATCTGCAGGTGATCTCGGTCACCAACTTCAAGGGCGGCTCCGGCAAGACCACCTCCTCCGTGCATCTGGCGCAGTATCTGGCGCTTGCCGGTCACCGGGTCCTGGCGGTCGATCTCGATCCGCAGGCCTCGCTTTCCGCCCTGTTCGGCTATCAGCCGGAACTCGATCTCGACGGCAACGATACGCTCTATGGGGCGATTCGCTACGACGACGGCGCGCGGCCGCTGAAGGACATCATCCGCAAGACCTATTTTGACGGCCTCGATCTCGTGCCCGGCAATCTCGAACTGCAGGAGTTCGAGCATGCGACGCCGCAGGCGCTCGCCAACCGGCAGAACGGCACGGATGCCGGCCCGCTGTTTTTCGCCCGCGTGCAGCAGGCGCTGATGAGCGTTGCCGACGATTACGATGTCGTCGTGCTCGATTGCCCGCCGCAGCTCGGCTATCTCACGCTCTCGGCGCTTTGCGCCTCGACCTCTGTGGTCGTCACCGTGCATCCGCAGATGCTCGATGTCGCCTCGATGAACCAGTTCCTGTTCATGACGTCCGATCTCCTGAGCGTGGTGCGCGAAGCGGGCGGCGAGCTGAATTTCGATTTCCTGCGTTATCTCGTCACCCGTTTCGAGCCGAATGACGGGCCGCAGACCCAGATCGTCGGCTTCATGCGGTCGCTGTTCGGCGACCGGGTGCTGACCTCGGCCATGGTGAAATCGACGGCGATCGCCGATGCTGGCCTTACCAAGCAGACGCTCTATGAGGTCGGCCGCGAGAATTTCACCCGCGCCACCTACGACCGGGCGCTGGAATCGCTGAACGCCGTCAATGGCGAGATCGAGGCCCTGATCCACGCGGCATGGGGGCGCTGACCATGGCCGGCGGCAACAGAAAGAACGAACTTCGCTCGCTGTTTTCCGGCGGGCCGCTGGCGCCCTCCCCGACCCCGACGCGCGCGCCGGAAACCAAATCGGCTGCGAGCCCGGCAGAGGGCGCCGACAGCGAGTTGACAGCTGTCAACTTTCCGGCCGCCGACCAGCCGCGCGCGTCTTCCGGCGCGGTCAAGGCGATGGGCCTGACGCTGGGCGCCATCACCCGCGAGGCGGAAGAGGCGCGGCATCTGCGCCAGGCCCTGTCGGATGGCGAGCGGGTTTTGACGCTGGATCCTGCTGTTGTCGACCAGTCCTTCGTGTCCGACCGCATGGGCGATGGGGCAGAAGACGATGCCGATTTTCTGGCCCTCGTCGAAAGCATTCGCACCGGCGGCCAGCAATCGCCGATCCTCGTGCGGCCGCATCCTTCCGCGACCGGACGCTATGAGACCGCCTATGGTCACCGGCGGCTGAAAGCCGCGACGCGCCTCGGCATCAAGGTCAAGGCGATCGTCCGGCCGCTGAGCGACGACGAACTGGTGCTCGCCCAGGGCAAGGAAAATGCCGAGCGGCGCAATCTCTCCTTCATCGAGCGGGCGCTGTTTGCCGCCACCCTCGTCGCACGCGGCTTTGATCGCAAGGTGGTGGGCGAGGCGCTGTCGGTCGACAAGACCGAGCTGTCGCGTCTGCTGCAGGTGGCCGATGCCGTGCCGGAGCGTCTTGCCCGGTTGATCGGTCCGGCGCCGAAGGCGGGGCGCAATCGCTGGATGGCGCTGACCGAGCTTCTGACGAGCGAGGGCGCGCGGGTCAGGGCGCTGGATGAGGCGACGAGCGAACGTTGCCGCGCCGCCGGCGACAGCGACACGCGTTTTGCGCTGGTGCTGACCCGGCTGCAGAGCCGGGTGAAGCCGGAGCCGGTCGCGGCGGAAGAACTGAAGGATGAGAAAGGCCGTGTCTTTGCCCGGCTGAAGCGCGGCAAGAGCCTGCGCATCGAGTTCGCCTCAGGCACGGACGACGCTTTCTTCGAGGAGATCGCTGCGCTGGTGGCGGAACGATATCGCGCACGCGAAAGCGGGCGCAAGGAATAAAGGGTGCCGAAGCTGTTCCTGAGGGACGGCTGAAGCCGAGGCCTCCTTTTTCCCGCAAGGGAGGGGAGGGTGGAGAGAATGGCCTGCCCGTTGGATCGGCAATGATCCGCGGGAGGCGGGAAGGAAACGACGATCCGTCGGGTGATTCGTTTCCAGCCGCAACGGGTTTCAGTGATGCCCTCTGGGAAGCGGGCCGCACTGGAGAAGACGGCAAGGCCCCGGCCTGCCGGGTATCGAAACCAGAGAAGGGAAATCAGAGCAAGAAAAAAGGCCTCCAAAACGTCGCCATTCCGGAAGCCCTCTTCAATGTAGCAATTCGAGAGAATCACTTCCAACGGTCAAAGTCAAGAGTCGACGGCAACGCGCCGGTTCGACAACGGGTTTCGATTCTGTGAAACAGGATTGATGTCCGGCACTGCGCCTGTCCTGCGGTTTGTTTACCGCATGGATGAGCGTGAACGATGACGCATGCCCGGTTCAATGGCAGTTTCCCGGCCGCTTGCCCTGTCAAAAGGGATGACACCGATGGAAAGACTGGCAACGACGCCGTTTGGCGGCGCGCCTTTTCGCGCGCAAACCTTTGCCCTGCAAAATCGCGTGGAACAGCGCCAGCAGGCGCTGAAGGCGGGCGAGGGTGGCAATGACGGCGGAACGGCCGACAAGTGGCAGCTGATCCGGGCGCTGACGGAAGCGCGCGCGGTCTACGGCCTCTCCGACCGCAGTATCGCCGTGCTGGAGGCGCTGACGAGCTTTCATCCCGAGCGCACGCTGAATGGCGCGGACGCGATCATCGTCTTTCCCTCCAATGCCGAGCTTTCGATCCGCACCCGTGGCATGTCGCCGGCGACGTTGCGCCGTCACATCGCCTTTCTGATCGAGGCGGGGCTGCTGCTCCGGCGTGACAGCCCCAATGGCAAGCGCTTCTGCCGCCGTGACGATCGTGGCCAGCTCGAGGATGCCTTCGGCTTCGATCTCGCGCCGCTGGCGCTGGCATCGGCCGGGATCCACGCCACGGCCGAAAGGGTGCGCGCCGAGCAGAGGGTGATCGACAGGCTGCGGGCCGAGGTGACGCTGCATCTGCGCGACATCTCCAAGCTGATCGCGGCCGCCATGGACGAAAGCAGGGCGGGAGACTGGATGGCGCATGCCGAGGCGCTGGCGAGCCTCTCCGGGCGCGTTGCCCGCAATGCCGACCGCCAGAGCCTGGAGACGCGGCGCGACGGCCTGATCAGGCTGCGGGCGGAGGTGGAGAATGCCTACCTGAACGCTCTTTCGGAACAAGAAATGAGCGCCAATGACTCCGATTCTGAGCGCCATATTCAGAATTCAAACACAGACCTATATTTTGAAAAAAACGGCAAAGAAAATAACGAAGGGGCGAAATCCGGGGATGGAACCGAAGCCGGGGAGGGGAGGCGACGGGCGCCGGAGGTGAAGGCGGCGGGGGCAGGAGGCCTCAGCCTGAAGCGCTTCCTGACGCTCTGCCCGGAAATCGCCAATTATGCGCGAAACGGTATTCGCGGCTGGCCTGATGTCATGGAGACGGCGGAACTGGTGCGCTCCATGCTCGGCGTTTCGCCGGATGCCTGGGCGAAGGCCAAGAGGGCGATGGGCGAGACGGCGGCGGCGGTGACGATCGCCTTCATTCTGGAGCGAGCCGAAAACATCCGCTCGCCCGGCGGCTACCTGCGCGATCTCACCCGCAAGGCCGAAACCGGCCAGTTCTCCATCCAGCCGATGCTGAAGGCGCTGGCGAGCGCAGGATCACAGGGGACTTGAGAGAGGAGGATGTCAAGTCGGCCGGTTATTCGTCCGCATCCGGGATCAGACCGTCGAAAACCTCGAGAAGCGCATTGACGATCGCCTGTCCGAGCGCGTTTCCGGTTTCGGCGATTTTTTCGTCGGCGCCGTCACGGGCGGCGAGCGCCAGATTGGCGCCTTCTCCTGCGACGATGGCGGCGGCGCGCTCGATGGCCCATTGGGCGAAATCGCCGCGGCTGGCGATGGTGGTGGTTTCCATGGGTTCTCCCGTCACGTCTGTTGCGGCCGTGCTTAGCATGGCTGTGGGGTTCGCTACAGTCCCGAAGCCTTGGTGAGATTGACGCGGAACCGATCCCGGCGGCGCTGATAGCGGCGGGTCATCTCGGCGGAGGCGTGGCCGAGCTGCTTCTGCACATGGCGTTCATCGACCTCGGCGGAGGAGGCGAGGCCGGCGCGCAGCGAATGGCCGGAGAACAGCAGGGCGCGCTCGCGCTCGGAAAGATCGCCGCGAACACCGGCGGCCAGCGCCGCCTTCTTGACGAGGCGGGCGACTTCCTGATCGTTGAGCCGTTCCGTGCCCACCGATCTGCCCTTGCCGGTGACCCGGCGAAACAGCGGGCCATGGGCGATGCGCCCGAGCGAAAGCCATGTTTCGAGCGCCGCCACCGGGCAGGTGGCATCCGACGAACCGCGCCCGATCTCCACCTCGCGCCAGCCGGTCTTGCCGCGCAGCGTGACCAGCACACCCTTGTCGAGAATATCGATATAGCCGCGTCCGTCTTCCGTCTGGTCGCGCCCGGCATCGAGCCCGACGATCTCGGAGCGCCGCAGGCCTCCGGCAAAACCGATGAGCAGCATCGCCCGGTCACGCAGGCCCCGGAGCGACCCGCGATCGAGCGTTTCCAGCATGGCGATGATATCCTGCGCCATGACAGCCTCTTTCTGCACGGGCGGGCGGCCATGGGTGTTGCGGATGCCGGCGAGCACGGTCGCGATATGCCGGTCGCGCCGGTCGAGCGGCTGGCCGCGCTGGGCATAGTTCCACGACAGGGCCGCCAGCCGCCGCTCGATGGTCGAAACCGAGCTCGGCTTTGCGCCGGGAGAGACCGAGCCGGATGCGAGCGCGGTGATGTAGAGCCCGACGACCTGCGGATCCGGGGGCAGGGGCGTGAGGTTTCGCCGCCGGCACCAGGCGGAAAAATGCTTCCAGTCGGCGGCATAGGCTTTGCGCGTGTTGGCGGAACTGGCGGCCTCAACATAGCCGCGGGCGCGATCGGTCAGATCCTTGAGATGGGTGGGCAGCGCGGTCGCAGGCTGCGCAACAGGCGGGGAGGGGGAAGGGCCGTCAGCGTTCGTGTCGGCTGCCACATCCTCCTGCTGGGGACGATCAGGGCCTCGCAGATCCCGCTCGGGACCGGCGCCGCTCATGCCGGTGTCTCCCACGGATTGATCACGGCTGCGTCGGTGTCGTCGAAATCCCTGACATTACGGGTGACGAGGATCAGGTCGTGGACGATCGCGGTGGCGGCAATCAATCCGTCGATGTCACCCCGCGGCCGCAGCGCTGCGATGCGGCCCCATTCGACGGCAACCTGATCGCTCACCGGCAGAATGCGGTCGCGATGATCGTGACGCAGCTTGCGCAGCCACTCGGCAAGATGCGCCGCCGCCTGCGGGTCCGACTTCTGCTTGAGGGCTATGCCACGCATGATTTCGCCAAGCGTCAAGGCGCTGAGGTGAACCGTGAGGGGATCGACCGATCGCAGCCAGGTGACTGCCTGCGGTGTGCCGCGTCGCGCCTCCGAGACGATGTTGGTGTCAAGCAGATACATCAGAAGGCCACGTCGCGGCTTGGGAGCGCGGCCCGGGTCTGGACAGTATCGGCAAACGCGTCGTCCCAGGGCGGGCCATCGAGGAGGGCGTCGACGAGCGTCGGCCGACCGGCGCGCAGCGCATCATAGTCGCGGACGGACAGCACGACCGCCATGCGCTCTCCACGGACGGTAATCTCCTGCGGTCCCTCGTGTCGCGCCTTCTGCACCACCTTCGAGAACTGGTTCTTGGCATCCTGCAACTGCCATTCCATCGATATGCTCCGATCTGGAGCATGTCTCGCGCCAGCATATGACTTTGCGGGACATGCGTGAAACAACGAAATCCGGTAGCCTTGTCCCAATCAATCTGAATCAGATGAGAGCTAGCTAGACTGTCTAGCTATATACGCCTGTTTGTTGCGGGAGAGAAGCGCAATTGTCGTCCGTTTGAGGGCGATTTCGCTCGTTCTGCGGCCTTCCTATGTATAAAGAACAAAAAGAACGATAAGGCAAGATTATCGGTCGTTTTATGATATGAACCTGCGGTGCGGTTTTGCTGCCATATCATGACATAACCGCACTCACCCAGGACGGGTTGAGATAAGTCCCGGCAAAGGCTATCTGGGCGGCCATATGCGAACCAGCGGGTATTTCCTTCATGATCCCAGATTTCCTCGTCACCCATTCCGGTGGCTTTCATGCCGATGAAGTTTTGTCCAGCGTGGTGCTGACCAGGCTGTTTCCTGAGGCCCGGCTTGTGCGCAGCCGCGCGCCGGAATGGATCACGCCGGCCGCCGATCGCATCATCTACGACGTGGGCGGCGCTTACGATCCGCAAAAGCGCATCTTCGACCATCACCAGCGCGGCGCGCCGCTGCGCGACGACGGCCAGCCATACAGCTCGTTCGGGCTGGTCTGGAAACATTACGGGCGCGACTATCTGGCCGCGCTCGGGCTTCCCGAAGCCGATATCGAAGGTCTTCATCGCTCTTTCGACGACGGTTTCGTGCTGCCGGTCGATCTGGTCGACAACGGCGCGCTCAGCCCGGACATCGCCGGACCGCTGGCCGGGCTGACGTTGCCGGTCCTTCTGGAAACTCTGAAGCCGGTTTTCGACGCTTCCGGGCCGGAAGCGGACGACCGCGCATTCCAGCACGCCCTTGGCGTCGCGACGATTTTCGTTGAGGCGCGGATTGCCCAGAGCGCCGCGAAACTGCGCGCCGAGGGGCTGGTCTACAAGGCGATCGCGCAAGCGGGGCAGGCACGCGTGCTGGAACTGCCAAGCGGCATGCCCTTCCGCTCGGCCATCGTCAAGGCGGGTGCCGATCATCTGCTGTTCGTCGTCCATCCGCGTGAAAAGGACTGGTGCGTGACGGGCATTCGCCGCGGGGAAGAGGGTTTCGAACTGCGGGCCGATCTGCCGGCCGGCTGGGCGGGGCTGACCAATGGCGATCTGGAGGCGGCAAGCGGCGTCGAAGGCGCGAGCTTCTGCCACAATGGCCGCTTCATCGCCGCCGCCCGAACCCGCGCGGCCGCCCTTGCGCTGGCGGATCTGGCGGTGAAGGAAGCGCTGGCCGGCGCGGCGTAAGCCGTCGCGGCGATGCGGACGGTCCGTGACGGCTCCGGTGTCGCCGCCACGGATGATTTGACTTTCATATATCACGGTTCTACGTCGTCGGGACGAAATGCTGTAATATATCCGTTCTGCGATGGTGGCCGGATGGCGTCGGGAGGCGGGATGACTTTTGTTGCGCGTGGTTTCGAGGGCGCTTCGTCTATCCTGCAGCAGTTGACGATGCGGGCTCCCGCCACGATCGTCACCATCTATGGTGACATCGTGGTGCCCCGCGGCGGCGTGCTGTGGATGGGGACGCTGGTGGAGATCTGCGCCCGGCTGGGGATCAGCGAAACCCTGGTGCGTACCGCCGTTTCGCGGCTGGTCGCGGCCGACCAGCTGGTGGGCGAGCGCGGCGGGCGGCGCTCCTATTACCGGCTGGCGCCGGGCGCGCGCACCGAATTCGCCGCCGCCGCCCGCCTGCTTTACGGTCCGCAATCGCAAGCCGACGGCCTGCTGATCCATCATGCCCCCGGTCTCTCCGACGAGACGGTGCGCCGCGCCGGTCTCGGGCGCATGGGGCCGGACCTCTATCTGCGCCCCAATCATCCGGCGAATGTGCCCGTGGAAGGGCTGACCCTGCGGGCCGAGGTGCTGGAAAACGGCGGCAACCTTGCCGGCTATGCGGCGACGCTCTGGGATCTGCAATCCATCGCGGACGAGTATAAAGCGATGATCGCGCTGTTTTCGCCGCTGATGACGGCGCTGGAGCGGGGTGAAACCCTGCTTCCCGCCGATGCCGTCAGTACCCGGATTCTGCTGGTTCAGGCCTACCGCGTCGTCCTGCTGCGCGATCCGCGCCTGCCGGTGGACGCGCTTTCCGCCGACTGGCCGGGCGCGGATGCGCGCCGGCTGTTTGCCCGGCTCTACCGCTCGCTGTCGCCGCTCGCCGACGCCTATATCGGCGCGCAGTTCGAGGGCCGCGACGGTCTCCTGCCCGCCGAAACGGCCGAAACCGCGGCGCGGCTGGAAATGCTCGCGCTTGAGGCGAATGTATAAAATACTGAAATAAAAAGATTATTTTGAAAACGGATTCTTGATCGATCGAAACATCACGATAATTGCAAAAAATCTCTTTCCTCTGTGACGCTTTGGGTTTATATATTGACCGATCGGTTGGCGAATAAAGAATGATGCCCGCCGGAGCTGATGCCTGAGGAGGAGCAAGTCGATGCAGAACGCTTTTGTCTGCGATGCCGTGCGCACACCCATCGGCCGTTACGGCGGCGCCTTGTCCTCGGTGCGCGCCGACGATCTCGCCGCCGTGCCGCTGAGCGCCCTGATGGCGCGCAATCCGGATATGGACTGGTCGAAGGTCGACGACCTTATCTATGGCTGCGCCAATCAGGCCGGTGAAGACAATCGCAATGTCGGCCGCATGGCCGTGCTGCTGTCCGGCATGCCCGTTTCCATCCCCGCGACCACCGTCAACCGCCTCTGCGGCTCCGGCATGGATGCCGTCGGCATGGCCGCGCGCGCCATCCGCGCCGGGGATTGCGATATCGTCATCGCCGGCGGTGTCGAGAGCATGAGCCGCGCCCCCTTCGTCATGCCGAAGGCGGAAAGCGCCTTTTCCCGTTCCAACGCCGTCTATGACACCACCATCGGCTGGCGTTTCGTCAATCCGAAGCTGAAGGCTTCCTTCGGCGTCGATTCCATGCCGGAGACGGCCGATAACGTCGCCGGTGATTTCGGTGTCAATCGCGCCGATCAGGATGCCTTTGCCGCCCGCAGCCAGGCCCGCTGGGCGGCCGCGCAGGAAGCCGGCGTCTTCGCCGACGAGATCGCGCCGGTGCATGTGGCGCAGAAGAAGGGCGACGCCATCATCGTCGATCGCGACGAACATCCGCGTCCCGGCACCACCGCCGAGCAGCTTTCCAAGCTGAAGGGCGTCAACGGCCCGGATCGCACCGTCACCGCCGGCAATGCCTCGGGCGTGAATGACGGCGCGGCAGCGCTTCTGATCGCCGGCGAGAAGGCGATCAAGGAGCAGGGGCTGACCCCGAAGGCCCGCATCGTCGCCATGGCGGCTGCCGGTGTCGAGCCGCGCATCATGGGCATCGGCCCTGCGCCCGCCGCCCGCCGCGTGCTGGAACGTGCCGGCCTGTCGCTGGGGCAGATGGATGTCATCGAACTCAACGAGGCCTTCGCCTCGCAGGCGCTCGCCGTCTTGCGCGATCTCGGCCTGCCGGACGATGCCGCCCATGTGAACCCGAACGGCGGCGCCATCGCCATTGGTCATCCGCTCGGCATGAGCGGCGCGCGTCTGGTGACGACGGCGGCTTATCAGCTGCATCGCCAGGGCGGGCGTTATGCGCTGTGCACCATGTGCATCGGCGTCGGCCAGGGCATCGCCCTCATTCTCGAACGCGTCTAGAACGTTTCCGCTTTTCATTGAAAAGCGAAACCGCTCTATCAATTTGATTTTCGCATTTCCGAACGGAAAACCGCTTCGCACTTTTCCTGGAAATGCTTCGACAGGAGCAACTGCCATGTATGCACAGATGGTCAAGACCGACGCGGCCCGCGTCCGCAGCCTGGACGAGATGGACCCGGTCGAGCGTGCTTTTCAGGAGCGCATCGACGCCGGCCAGAAGATCGAGCCGAAGGAATGGATGCCCGAAGGCTATCGCAAGACGCTGGTGCGCCAGATCAGCCAGCACGCCCATTCCGAAATCGTCGGCCAGCTCCCGGAAGGCAACTGGATCACTCGCGCGCCCACCCTCGAGCGCAAAGCGATCCTGCTCGCCAAGGTGCAGGACGAAGCCGGCCACGGCCTCTATCTCTACTGCGCCGCCGAAACCCTCGGTATCAGCCGCGACCAGATGTATGAGCAGCTGCATTCCGGCAAGGCCAAGTATTCCTCGATCTTCAACTATCCGACGCTGAGCTGGGCCGATATCGGCGCGGTCGGCTGGCTGGTGGATGGCGCGGCCATCATGAACCAGGTGCCACTGCAGCGCTGCTCGTACGGGCCTTATGCCCGCGCCATGGTCCGCATCTGCAAGGAAGAAAGTTTTCACCAGCGTCAGGGTTATGACGCCCTGATGAAGATGGTGAAGGGCACGCCCGCGCAGAAGGCGCTGGTTCAGGACGCGCTGAACCGCTGGTGGTGGCCGTCGCTGATGATGTTCGGCCCCTCCGACGACGCCTCCGTGCATTCGGCCCAGTCGATGGCCTGGAAGATCAAGCAGAACTCCAATGACGAGCTGCGCCAGAAATTCGTCGACCAGACTGTGCCGCAGGCCGAATATCTCGGGCTGACCATTCCCGACCCGGACCTGAAATGGAACGAGGAAAAGGGCGGCTACGATTTCGGCCAGCCGGACTGGAGCGAGTTCTTCGCGGTCATCGCCGGCGATGGTCCATGCAACACCGAACGCCTCAATGCCCGCAAAAAGGCCTGGGACGACGGCGCATGGTTCCGCGACGGTCTCGTGGCACATGCGGAAAAGGCGCAAGCCCGCCGCGCCATGCGGGTTGCGGCCGAATAATCGAGTGTACTCCCTTAGCAGGGGAGCGCCTTCCATCATGGGCCGCGGCGTTTGATCCCGCCGAGGCCACCTTTCCCGAATGTGGGAAGGGGCAGGGCGGAGCCATTGGCGCACAACAAGCAGTCATCGTTTCAAAGGGAGAGTTATCATGTCCAGCGAATGGCCCCTCTGGGAAGTTTTCATCCGCGGCCAGCACGGCCTCAATCACCGTCACGTCGGCAGCCTGCATGCGCCGGATGCCGAAATGGCCGTCAACAATGCCCGCGACGTCTATACCCGCCGCAATGAAGGCGTGAGCATCTGGGTGGTGCGATCCTCCGACATCACCGCCAGCGCGCCGTCGGATAAGGGCCCGCTGTTCGAGCCGTCGAACTCCAAGGTCTATCGTCACCCGACCTTCTTCGATGTTCCGGAAGAAGTGGGGCATATGTGATGGGCGCCGTCGAAAACACCGCCTTGTTCGAGTTCCTGCTCAGGATGGGCGACAATGCGCTGATCCTCGGCCATCGCGTTTCCGAATGGTGCGGCCATTCGCCGGCGCTGGAAGAGGATATCGCGCTCTCCAACACGGCGCTCGACCTGATCGGCCAGACGCAGCTCTGGCTCGGCCTTGCCGGCGAAGTCGAGGGCAAGGGCCGCTCGGCCGACGATCTCGCCTATCTGCGCGACGGGCTGGATTTCCGCAACGTGCTGCTCGTCGAGCGCCCGAACGGCGATTTCGGCAAGACGCTGATGCGCCAGTTCCTGTTCGATGCCTGGCACTATCTGCAACTGAAGGCGCTGAAGGGCTCCAGCGACCAGCGCATCGCCGATATCGCCGAAAAGGCCTTCAAGGAAGTCTCCTACCATCTGGAACGCAGCGGCGATCTGGTGGTGCGGCTGGGCGACGGCACGGCTGAGAGCCATCGCCGCATGCAGGAGGCGCTGGACGATCTCTGGTCCTATACCGGCGAGCTTTTCATGGGCGACGCCTTCGACGCGGCCGTCGCTGCCGATGGCATCGCGCCGGAGCCGGCTTCGCTGAAGGCGGCGTGGGACGGGCTGGTGCGCGGCGTGCTGGAAGACGCGACGCTGAAAATGCCCGCCGACGGCTACATGCAGAAGGGCGGCAAGCGCGGCGTTCATACCGAGCATCTCGGCTTCATTCTGTCCGAGCTGCAGTTCCTGCAACGCGCCTATCCCGGCGCAACCTGGTAGGAGGTCGCGATGATCACGGCCCAAGGTTCTTCGACGGGTCGTCCGGAAACGGGGCGTCCGTCCTTGAGCGAAATCCGGACCTGGCTGGCTGAGGTGCCGGACCCGGAAATCCCGGTCATTTCGCTTCTTGATCTCGGCATCATCCGCGATGTCGCCTGGGAAGACGAGACGCTGGTGGTGACGGTCACGCCGACCTATTCCGGCTGTCCGGCGATGAACATGATCGCGCTGGAAATCGAACTGGCGCTGGAGCGCGCGGGGATCGCGCGGCCGACGGTGCGCACCGTGCTGTCGCCGGCCTGGACCACCGACTGGATGAGCGACGACGGCCGCAGAAAACTCAGGGAATACGGCATCGCGCCGCCGCAGGCGTCGAGTTCGCGCCGGGCGCTGTTCGGCGAACAGCAGGTGGCGTGCCCGCAATGCGGCTCTTTGAATACCGAAGTGCTGTCCGAGTTCGGCTCGACCTCCTGCAAGGCGCTGTGGCGCTGCAAGGCCTGCCGCGAACCGTTTGATTATTTCAAATGTCATTGAGAGGTTCCCGTCATTGCGAGAGCAGCGAAGCAATCCAGAAGCCACGCAAAGAAAGACTGGATTGCTTCGCTGCGC
>JAVBSF010000544.1:0-2846 GCA_031556925.1 Pararhizobium sp. | reverse complement strand
TCCGACACCTACATCTATGGTGACGTCAACGGTGACGGAAAGGCGGACTTCGCCATTCATCTCGATGACGCCGTCTCGATGCAGAAGGGATACTTCGTGCTGTGATGCGTAGATCACCGATGATTGACAACGATAAGGGGCGGCCGGAAGGCCGCCCCGAACTGCGTTCTGAAAAGGCTGCTTTTTTGAGGAAATCCTCGCTGTTTGCGACGGTTTCCACCATGGCGCTGCTCATGGCTTTTGCCATCGACTGTACGGCAACGGTCGCCCGGGCGCAGGATGTGGTCGAGGAGGCTCCCGTGGATGCCGAGGGAGCGACCGTTCTCGAAAAGCTGGTGCTGACCGCGACGCGCAAGGCGGAGGATGTCTACCAGACCCTCTCCGGTTCCAGTGCCGTCTCGCGTGACGAGCTCGAAACGGAAATGCAGGGTGCCCCCGTCTCCCAGATCATGACGCTGGTTCCCGGTGTCACGACGCAGACTTCGGCCGACGATCCGGGCACGGCGATCAACATGCGCGGCCTGCAGGATTTCGGCCGCGTCAACGTCATGGTCGACGGCGCCCGCCAGAACTTCCAGAAGAACGGCCACGAGGCCAACGGCACCTTCTACCTCGACACCAACATGCTGAAAGCCGTGGACGTGACCCGCGGTCCTTCCTCGGTCGTCTACGGCAGCGGCGCGATCGGCGGCGTCGTCAATTTCACCACCATCGATGCCGAAGACGTGCTGATGGAAGGCGCGACCAAGGGCGGCCGCGTCAAGCTCGGTGTCGATACCAACGGCTTCGGCCCGACGGTGCATGGCGAAGCGGCGATCAAAATAGAGGATGCCACCGATTTCGTCATCGCCGGCACCTGGTTCAAGCCGGAGGATTATGAAAGCGGCGGCGGGGAAACCGTCCAGTCGGCGCAGGATCTGCGCTCCGGTCTCGCCAAGGCCAAGTTCCGCCCGACCGAGGATCAGGAAATCAGCCTGTCGGCGATGCGCTACATGAACACCTTCGACAACGGGTCCAGCGGCATTCGCGAGGTCGATGTTACGGTCGATACCTATACGCTCGGCTACCGCTACACGCCGGACAGTGATTTCTGGGATCTGAGCGCCAAGTTCTACTACACCGGCACGCTGTCGGATCAGGCGGCTGTCGATGGTGTCATCGGCGATTCCGCGCAGTCCTTCGATATCGGCACCACCGGCTTCGACCTGTTCAACACCTCGACCTTCGACACCGGCGACTTCACCCATGAAGTGACCTATGGCGGCGATATCTTCCGCGACAAGGTGAAGACGATCGATCCGGCCGGCAGCAGCGACGATCTGACCCCTTCCGGCAAGCGCATTGCCTACGGCGCCTATGTCCAGGACAAGCTGTCCTTCGACGACTGGCTCGAGGTGATCGGCGCGCTTCGCTACGACGGCTATAGTCTCGAGAACGATGAGGTCAGCACGGATGGCGAACGGCTGTCGCCGAAGATCACGGTCGGGGTCACGCCCTGGGATCCGGTCACGTTCTACGCCACCTATGCCGAAGGCTACCGCGCTCCGGCGATCACCGAAACACTGATCGATGGTTTCCACCCGCCGCCGGTCATGGGGCAGTTCTTCCCCAATCCGAACCTGAAGCCGGAAGTCGCCCACACGATCGAGGCTGGCGTCAATCTCCGCTTCGACGACGTGATTGCGACCGACGAACTGCGGATCAAGCTCGGCATTTTCCAGAACGATGTCGACGACTATATCGACCAGGTTTTCGTCCGCTTCCCCATTCCGGGGGGCTACCAGTACCAGAACATCGCCGAGGCGCGGATCAAGGGCTTCGAATTCGAGGCCAACTATGATGCGGGCTCCGTCTTTGCCGGTCTTTCCGGCCAGATCATGGACGGCGAGGATCTGACGACGGGCGATCCGCTGCAGAAGGTGCCGCCGTTCCGCGTCGTGACGTCGCTCGGCTTCCGGGCGCTCGACGAGCGGCTGACGGCGGGCACCCGGCTGACGGTGGTCGGCAAGAAGGACGAGGCCGCGGCGACCGGCTTTGTCGGCGAGGCCTACCAGCTTGTCGATCTCTTCGCCAACTACGAGATCAGCGACACGATGAGCGCCAACCTGCAACTCAACAACCTCTTCGACCGGGATTACACCCAGTATCTGAACGCCGATCCAAGCCCCGGCTTCAATGCCAGGGCATCCCTGACGATCAAGTTCTGACCCTTTCTTCCGCCGGTCTGCGGCGGAAGGAAACATCATGGAAAGGGTGTCGGCTTTTCACCGGCAGCCAAGGCAGCAAGCGATGCCCCAAGCGGGTGCCGTCTCATGAGGATGAAAGACATGACCATCACCATCACCCTGACCGCCGAAATCGGTTCATCCGCCGGCGTCGATTTCAACGCGGGGTTCGCGAGCTATTTTTCCGGCCTCGTGCCAACGGGATGGCCCTATATTCTCGGTGGCCCGGCCGGCTCCACCTTCACCGGCGACCAGATGGTGCTGCTCGGCGCGATCAATGGGGCCAATACCAAGTCGATCATTCTCGATGGTGAAGAATTCAATTATTACTTCAACGACCATACGCTGAGCGGCACGCTGACGAGTATCCGGCTTTCCACCCTGGGAGACAGCTACAACGCCGCCGACAAATCCTTCACCATCGAAGACGACCCTCTCGTCAACGTGACCACGCCGATCGAAATCAGCGGCCTGAATATCTACAATGCCAACGGCACCAAGGGCGACCTGCACAACGTCATCTACGGCCGTATGGGCGGGTCCAATGACGGCGGCGCCAGCAATCCGGCCGCGCTCGAGAAATTCCTCTGGGCCGAAGGCCATAATGTCATCGGCTCCACC
>JAVBSF010000160.1:0-2612 GCA_031556925.1 Pararhizobium sp. | reverse complement strand
CTCATGAGCCAATCCTTCCGCATCCGCCCCGCCGACGCCGAAGACCTGCCGATGATCGGCGAAATCCTCGTCGAGACATGGCGGCATACGTTTCGCGGGATCATTGAGGATGCCTATCTCGCCAGTATGAGAGAGGACGATCAGGCCCTGCGCCATACCCGGCGGATGGGCACGCCGGGCGTTGCCTATCAGGCGGGTGTGGATGCCGATGGACTGATCGGTTTTGCCAATTACGGCCCGGCCCGCGGCCCCGCCACCGCCGGCGTCATGGAACTCTACGCGCTCTATATCCGCCCCGCAGCCCAGGGTGCGGGGCTCGGTAAAGCGCTGGTCAGGGCTGTCGCGCGGGATTGCCTCGCCAGTGGCGCAAACGGCCTCTTCGCCTGGGTGCTGACAGACAATCCCAATCGCGGCTTCTACGAACGCCTCAGCGCCACCGTTGCGGCCAAGGGCTCGGTTCGGGTCGGCAACAGGGACTACGAGCAACTCGCCTATCTCTGGCCGAACCTCACGGAACTGGCCGACATCTGATCATCTGCGGCCGATCCGCACGATATGCTGGTCCCAGGCGACATCGCTGTGCCGGCCGGCGAAATCGCCGTCATAGCTCGAAACAGCAAAGGCCTTTGGTGACGCCGCGACACCCGCCGCATCCAAAATCTTTTCCTGTCGGATGAGCTTGCCCGTCACCGCATCCAGCGTCACGACGACGCCCTCCTTGGGCGAGGTCAGGCAGACAAGCCCCTCGGCCCGGTTGACCGCGACCGCGCCGACATAATTGGCGAGCGCCACCGTCGCCTCCTCCGGCAGATCGACGAAACGGATATCCTCGCCCGGCGCAAACGAGCCGGCGAGCGGCGGCAGATCGTTGCGCGCGCCCTCGTACTGGCAGGCAAACCAGATCCGTCCCTTGCCATCGATATCGACATGCCGGGTGGAAAGCTGGCGCCAGCGATCCGGCATGCCATGCCGCTCGACCAGCGCCCCGCTCTTCGTATCGACCAGCGCCAGCGACGGCTCCATATGGTCCAGATTGAGCTTGGTGCGGCCGAAATCCGGATGGGTCTCGATACCGCCATTGGCGATCACCAGCAGCTTGCCATCCGGCGACAGCGTCATATCGTGCGGCCCGATGCCATAGGTCGGAAATTCGCCGATCCGCGCAAAGCCGTGCGTGCCGTCATAAATCCCGACCATGCCGCGATTGCCGGCAAAATCGTTCTCCGTCGCATAAAGCAGCCGGCCATCGGCCGAAAAGCAGCCGTGCCCGAAGAAGTGCCGCCCCTCGACGGCGCCGATCACGATCGGCTCGCAACGACCGGCGGGATCGAAGATCATCGCATAGGTGCCGGGCCGGCGGGCAAAGGCGACGCTCTTTCCTGTCGCGGCCGAATAGGCCATGCCATGCGCCCGCGCCGGCAGCGCCACCCGCTCGACAATCTCGCCCTCTTCCGTCACCGTGGCGATGCCATAGGAGCCATCCGGCGCCATGAAGCCCGAGGCATAGACGGCATCGGTGCGCGCGAGGGCAAAGGCAGCCCCCGGCGCCAAAGTCGTCGCCCAGGCCGCGCCCGCCATCTTCAGGAACGAGCGACGCTCGATCAGCGGCGCCGTCCGGCTGAAGGACATAGCCGCGATATCCCTCTTCTCCCCTCGGGGAGAAGATGCCCGAAGGGCAGATGAGGGGGGCGTTGCCGCGAATTTAGAGCCAGCCGCCGCCTCATCCGGCGCTGCGCGCCACCTTCTCCCCGTGGGGGAGAAGAGGGAGCCGGCCGCATACCCCGTTTTGGATGAGCCGGCCATCAATCCCCGTCCGCGAAGGAGAAGCCGGCGCTGAGCCCGATCGCTCCGCCGAAGTCCCGGTTCAGCCGCTGCAAGAGATCATCCGTGTTGAGCACGATGAAGTCGAGTTTCGCCCGCTGTTCGTCATCGGCAATCGCCTCGTCGATGGGCAGATCAACCTCTTCGCTCACCCGCACCAGCGACTTGAACACGAAATTCGCCGATCCCGCGACGGACTTGCTGTCGTCAGGCAAAAGCGAGCGCATGTCGGACACGTTGAACAACGTTTCCAGCGCCTCGAAATTCGCATGCAGCGACGGCATGGTGTTGCCGGAGCGCCAGTAGGCCGCGAGCTTCGGATGCCCCTTGTCGGCTACGCCATTGACGATGCCGGCATAGAACGGCCGGATCCGCTGGTCCTTCACCGTCTCGACACCGTGAACGAGGATGCCGAGCAGCCCCGTCACCGCTTCCTTGTTGTCGCGGAAGGAAGGATTGTCCGGTCCCGGCTTCTTCCACTCGGCCTGCACACCCTCCGGCTTTTCCCAGGCATCGTGAAGCTCGGCGGCGACGTCGGCGAGATTGTCGGCAATCGCTGCCCCATAGCGGCAGCGGAAGCCGTTCGGCTCGTCCACGAGTTCTTCGGAACCCGTGCCGTAGAGCACATATTCCAGCGCGCCGAGCCCCTGCGCCGCGACACTCTTGATCTTCAGCGTCTCCGGCCTGGTCGCCGTTTCGTCCTTGGTCGCGATGATCCGCTGCACCTGCTTCAAGCCCGTGCTCTTGCGATCGGGAAAGAACAGGAAACGCTCGAACCGGTTCTCTTCCAG
>JAVBSF010000396.1:0-4367 GCA_031556925.1 Pararhizobium sp. | reverse complement strand
CAATGGCTCACTCGCCACCAAAGATCGCCATGGGAACAAACGGCCGCTGCAACTTGGTGACACTGTAGAAATCAATGGCAAAAGCGCCGTCGTCGTCGGCATCAGCAATATGACACCCGGTTTTTATCCACAGCCGATCATGTTTACGGCGAGCTCACAATTTCAAAACTTCAATCCTAACATGCTCGACCGCATTGGTTACATCCTTGCCAAAAGCCGCCCAGACGCGCACATGCAAGATGTGCTGACAGCGCTAAACAGTAAAACTGGCATTTTGGCACTAACGCGCGAAGATTTTCAGCAAAGGATTATGGACTTTTTCCTAAAAACGGGCATTTTGATTAATTTCGGCCTCTCCGTGGCATTAGGGGTGATCATTGGCTTTTCAATTGCAGGACAAATTTTTTACATCATGACCATGGACAACCTACATTACTTTGCCTTGATTAAAGCTGTCGGCGGCACAGGTAAGATGATCTTTAGGATGATTCTCTTTCAGGCTGCCTTGGTAGGCATCGTCGGCTTTGCTTTAGGGATCGGGGCAACAGTGCTTTGGGGCCTCGCCGTGCGCCATACGACGCTAGCCTTTTTATTTCCATGGCAGCTGCTGGTCTTCACCGGAACCATCATCATGCTGATCTGCCTATGTACTGCAGGGCTATGCATACGGAAAGTTGTGCGGGCAGATCCTAAAATGCTAATGGGCACGTAAGTTATGACTGGCACAGCAATCAAATGTCAAGGCATCACCAAAGCTTACGGTGAAGGCGATGAGAAGGTTATAGCCCTTAAAGATAGCCATCTAGAGATCGACACCGGCGCTCTTACCCTGCTGGTCGGTCCATCAGGCTCAGGAAAAACAACGCTCGTGTCAATCATGGCGACAATTTTGACGCCCGATGCTGGCGAGCTCTACCTACTTGGCCAACAAATTCTTGGCATGACCGAGGATGAAAAAGCAGCTTTTCGTTGCCAAAATATCGGCTTTGTCTTCCAGTCGTTCTTTTTAATTCCAACGCTGACCATCGCAGAAAATGTGGCCTTGCCTCTCATTGTTCGTGGGGAAGCTGAAGAGTCTGCCGTCGCCAAGGCTAGGGAGCTTTTAACTAAGGTACACCTCGCTGGGCGCGCGGATATGCCTCCAACAGCACTTTCAAAGGGGCAACAGCAGCGCGTCGCCATTGTGAGAGCAATAATCAATAACGCCGACATTCTCATCTGCGACGAGCCAACGAGCTCCTTAGATCATGTGTCGGGCTTTGAAATCATGGAATTCCTTCATGCCTTGGCGCACGATTCTAAAAAGGCCGTGGTAGTGGTAACACACGATCCGCGGATATTTTCATATGCCGATCGCATCGTCGAAATGAGCGATGGTGAAATTATCTCCACAGGAAAAAATCATGCATAGAAGTTACTTCAACTGGGTTCTCGTGCTCGCCGCTTTGAGCATGATTATCGTAGCCGCATATATGTGGAGAGGAAATGAGCCACTGCCAATAGAAACTACCCCATTGGCATCCGCGCGGGCCGTAAGCCCATATAGCCATTACATTTCTGCTGTGGGCATTGTGGAAGCTAGCAGTGAAAACATCTTTATCGGCTCTCCGATCAATAGAGTAGTTGACAGCATCGACGTTTCTGTTGGCGAACATGTCAAAGAAGGGCAGATTCTCTTTAAGTTAGAGTGCCGCGATTTAGAAGCCGACCTGGTCAACCGCTGCATCGACTATGACAACGCAGTGGCTCGCCTTGAAAGGCTAAAAGCCCTGCCGCGCCAAGAAGATGTAACGGTGGCTGCCGCCATTCTGCAGAGCGCAAAGATTGAGCTAGCGCGCGCGCAGAGTGAATTTCAGCGCGTCGAGGGGCTGCAAAATAGCGGCGCTATGAGCGCCGAAGAAGTCTCACGCAGGCAGTACCAGCATGAACTAGCCTTAGCCAAAGTCAAACAAGCTGAAGCTGATCTGGAAAAGACCAAAGCCGGCACCTGGCCGCCAGACTTAGAGGTAGCGCGCCTACAGGTGATGCAAGCCAAAGGACTGGTTGAGCGCATTGAAAGAGATTTAGAGCGCACGGTGATACGCTCGCCAATTGATGCCACCGTCTTACAAATTCGCATTCATGAGGGAGAATACCCTCCGACAGACTCATCTAAGATGCCCCCCATGATTATCGGCAACATAGACACTTTGCACTTAAGAGTCGAAGTCAACCAATTTGACGCTTCAAAGTTTGTAGACAGCGCCCCCGCACTAGCCTACCTACAGGGAAACACTCGCCAAGCATTCCCTTTGCGCTTTGTGCGCATTGAACCGTACTTTGTCAGCAAACAAAACATCACCAATGACATCAATGAAAAGATCGACACGCGCGTGCTTCAAGTCATCTATGCCTTTGAACCAGGCACATCGGCGATTTTTGTTGGGCAACAGATGGATGTCTTTATTGAGCTGCCAGACAATCAAACAGAGGTGCCTCATGGGGGTGCATAAAGCAAAGCCTATCGTGGCAGCGGTGATGGCTTTAGAGCTACTAAGCGGCTGCTCAAGGGTATCATACATGGGTGAAACTTCTATCGAGACACCGACGACATGTTCTTCTTTCCCCATCGATAGCTGCTGGACACAGGCAACAACCCCGTGGTGGTCACTTTTTGACGATTCGGCACTTCAGCTTATGATCTGTCGAGCAATCAAAGAAAACCGCTCCTTACAGATAGCCACTTTAGATGCTTTGACGGCTGGTTCTCAAGTTCCCATTAAACTTGAAGCCCTCAAGCAGCAGCGCTTGACAATCATCGAGGATGTAATCAAAAGCTATCTAGAGTGGCGCACAGGCATAGAGATTCAAAGCTTAAGCCTACAGTTAATCGCCAAGGACGAAGAGATGCTAGCTCTCAAGCAAGAACTTATCGCTAGAGGGGTGATCGGCGACAACATCCACAGCCAAATCCAAAGCCAATTAGCTGCCTTGCAGGCAGAGCTTTATGCCTTAGATCAATCTATCGCACTTGCGCGCCATCATCTTTTGACTCTGCAGGGTGCGTTCTCAAACCAAGAGCTGCAGGCAATTAGCTGCCAACCTTTGCCAACCCCTCCAGCAGAAATTGCCATCCCCACCCCTGCAGAGCTGCTCAAGCTGAAACCTTCACTGCGTCAAGCTGAGCGCCTGTGGGCATTAAGCCAACAGGGAATTTTTCCCCCACCATCTCCTAGCAGTCAGGCTAAGTGTCTGGTTGGCGCTGTCAACCTCAACCAAACACTTCCCGAAATAGATATCAACGGTGTGCATGCGGCCTTAATGTGCCAGTCTTCAGCCGCATTGCGAGCACAATATAGCTATGAACAAGCTCTCTTGGAAGCTAACGAACAATTGGTCTCCGCTAAGGAGCGCTATCAATGGCAATTTGCAGCTTACATACAAAGAGAAAATGTTTTGAAGCAGCAAAAGCTACTCGAAGTTAATGCCAAAGAGCTCTATCGGCGCGGCATTGGCGATCAGCTCGCCGTGGCAGAAACCTCCAAAGCCGTCATCGAAGCTCAAAAAAGTCTGATACAGGTCACCAAGGAGCTTTTGTTGACTTATGTGATCATTCACAGTAGTTATGAGCCAGCAGATGGCTGCAGCTCAACTTTTTGAGCAACCGTTCCCTCAGGGTGGCTATACCAACCAGGATCTTGGCCATCGACCAGCTCTTTGCGCACCTTAAGCAGGGTGAACATACCACCCATTTCAATGACACCAAAGGGCCCTTGATTGCCTATCGGCGCCACATTAGCTGGAACGTTCATCTGCTGCATTTTTTTTGGAGAGCCGTACATATCAAACATCTCATACATGCCATCGACTGTCATCAGCCCCATAAAGTTAGGAAAATACTGACGAATCCTTGCATCTAAGTCTCCTCTATCGATACCTACCAGATTGGGATTTTCGTGGTTCATTTGGTTCATTGTATGGTGTGGCTTATGGCAATGAAATGCCCAGTCGCCAAGATTGTCAGCTATAAATTCAATATCCCTAGTTTCACCAGAAGCTACCGAAACCGTCACTTCACTATACTGAGCAGCTTCAGGAAGCTTTTTACCTCCGCGCCTTGTTACAACAAATTCATGACCATGCAGATGGATTGGGTGGCTGTTCATCATAACATTGCCTAAACGTATGCGCACCCTGTCGCCAAGTTTGGCAACTAGCGGTTCGATGGTTGGGTAGAGGGCCCCATTGAAAGTAAAAAGATTGAAATCTACCATCTCAAACGGAAAGGGCGTCGCTGCGCCAATTGGGATGCGCCATTCGTGCAGGAAAATCGCAAAATCTCGATCGACCGGAGGGTTGTCGCCATCTTTGGGATGAATGATAAAAAA
>JAVBSF010000093.1:0-3934 GCA_031556925.1 Pararhizobium sp. | reverse complement strand
CATCCAGCTCAACATCGACGCCACCCGCATGACGCAGGCCTTTACGGGCGGTGGCTATGTGCAACAGATCACCACCAGCGAGGTCAGCGAATTCGTCGATCGCTATCGGCAGGCACCCCAGCTGCCGGTCGATCTGGTATTGAGGTCACGCTTCAATCCGCAGCTCGACAAGGGCTGGTTCATGCCGATCTCCAACGTCATCACCGCCGTCACCATGCTCTCCATCATCCTGACGGGTGCCGCCCTCATCCGCGAGCGCGAGCATGGCACGATCGAGCATCTGCTGGTCATGCCGGTGACACCGACGGAAATCATGGTGAGCAAGATCTGGTCCATGGGGCTCGTGGTGCTGATCGCGACGGGGCTTTCCGTCGTCTTCGTGGTGGAGGGCGTGCTCGGCGTGCCGATCGAAGGTTCGCTGCCGCTGTTTCTGGTCGGCACGGCACTGCAGCTCTTCGCCACCACCTGCATGGGCATCTTCCTCGCGACGATCGCCGGCTCCATGCCGCAGTTCGGGCTGCTGTTCATGCTGGTGCTGCTGCCGCTGCAGATGCTGTCCGGCGCGATGACGCCGCGCGAAAGCATGCCGGATATCGTCCAGAACATCATGCTCGCAGCGCCCAACACGCACTTCGTCATTCTGGCGCAGGCGATCCTGTTTCGTGGGGCTGATATCACGGTCGTCTGGCCGCAGTTCCTGGCGCTGACGGTGATCGGCGGCATTCTCTTTGCGATTTCGCTGAACCGGTTCCGGCAGTTTCTGCGTTAGAAGCAGAAATAGAAACGCCCGGAGTCCTTGCGGAACTCCGGGCGTTTTAGCCTTCTTCCGGGACTGAAGGTACTAAAACCGGAAGAATGCCATCCCTATCCGTCGAAAACCGGCGGCCGCTCGTTTGGTCCGGTGCGCAAGGTCCGGTCTGAATATCTTCCGACTCGGAAACGTATGCGCTACACGGACGGCGGGCCGAATGATTGATCAGACGGTTGTTCGCCTGCCTGAAGGATAGGCACGGGATGGTTAAATTGTTCTAAAAAATAGAAGCGGTTAGGCGCCGCTCATGTATTTTAGATTTTTCTTTCATCGCCGTGGAGCGGCTCGTGAAACCCATAAAAATTTATGGTAAATGAGAAACAAATTGTTTCTGAAATCCGTTCCTGGCTGACAGGAAAGGTGGTGGCGATGAACTCGAATCCCGAAACATGGAAAAAAACCGAAGGTTTGGCTAAGCCTGTCGGCGAAAGCCCCAAGCGATGGATCATCGATTGCATCGCCTGCGACACACCAGTCGAGCCATGGCAGACCGAGGGGTATCAATACGGCTATTGCAAGAGCTGTTTTGATACGCTTATGGACCCGGACACGATGCTGTAGAGCCTCTTCCTTCCCCCCGTTGACGACAGCCTCTCGCCAACGTCTGACTGCTTAGCGCCCAATTGCAGTCAATTGGAAATGGCCCGGATCGCAGCCACGGTTGAAATTGCGCGTTCATAAGTGTCGTGTTGAACGGACAGGCCAATGTGGTCCGTCTCAATATTCACGAGGAAGTCCACAACTTCATTGTTAGGAGCTCCGCTCCGTAAAAGCCCCGCAGCTTCAATCAAGTAGGCGTCGTACTCGTCTGCGAACGCTAGGTTCTCGCCCTCATCCCAACGGTCCCCGGCGGTCAGTAAACCGATGGGGTTCCATAGTGACCATCCGATATCCTGCAAGCGAGACAACTTTAGCTTGGGTGAAGTGGTGAGAGGGGCCATGGAGATATTCCAGTTGTTTTCACAACATCCGTACAATGGGGTGATTACGTGGGCAACCACCACGATGATTGCCGTGCCACCCGACATCAGTATGGAAGTGGCGACGGCGAAGGTTTCGAACCTTCCGAAGGCGGGGTTAGCATCCGAATGGGCGGCATTCCCTTGGCAACAACCACCGCAGGCGACCCATTTCTGCCTGCGCGCACCGTCGCCTCTATCTCTAAACAATTCACGCGGGTCTTGGAAGGTCTGTATCCCACCCTTCTCGGCCGTTCCGCGAGCGGTGCATAGATCTCGATTTATGCAACACATTATCGACGCTGGAGATAAAGGCATAACGCTGCCCTTCAGGCTGGCGCTTCCAATGTCCGCAAGGGACCAAGAGCAGCCCATAGCCCTTGCCCCCTAAAAACACCAAAGCCACCGTACGGGACCGCACGATGGCTTTGGTGTGGGCAGGGAACCCTATCTCTTAATTGATCTTGGCCATATCTGCGCGGATAATTGCCCGCAGCGCATCGATCGGCTTCAGCTGGCCCTTGTCTTCGAAATGCCAGAAGGTCCAGCCGTTGCAGGCGTCGAAGCCTTGCACCTTCGCGCCCAGACGATGGATCGAGCCGGCATCGCCGCCGCTCGCAATCGTGCCATCGGCGCGAACGATGGCGCTGAAGCGGCGGCGTTCGTCAGTCAACACCGTGCCGGGCTTGATCATGCCGCTTTCGACAAGCGTGTTGAAAGCGACGCGCGGCTCCGCCTTCTTGCCGGTCATGACCGAGAGCGTCGCCTTGCCGAGCGGCTCGACGGCAGCAATGCGCTCGGCAGCAGCGTCGATATAGTCCTGCTCACGCTCGACGCCGACGAAATGGCGGCCAAGACGCTTGGCGACGGCACCGGTGGTGCCGGAACCGAAAAAGGGATCGAGCACGACGTCGCCCGGCTTGGTGGAGGCCATCAGGATACGGGCGAGCAGAGCTTCCGGCTTCTGGGTCGGATGCACCTTCTTGCCGTCCTCGCCCTTCAGGCGCTCACCGCCCGAGCAGATCGGGAACAGCCAGTCGGAACGCATCTGCACGTCATCATTCGAGGCCTTGAGGGCGTCGTAGTTGAAGGTGTAGCCCTTGCCCTTGGCGCTAGGCGAAGCCCAGATCAGCGTTTCATGGGCGTTCTGGAAACGGCGGCCCTTGAAGTTCGGCATCGGGTTGGTCTTGCGCCAGATGATGTCGTTCAGGATCCAGAAGTTGAGATCCTGCAAGGTCGCGCCGACGCGGAAAATATTGTGGTAGGAGCCGATGACCCAGAGGGTGCCGGTGGGCTTCAGGACGCGGCGGCAGGCGAGCAGCCAGGCGCGGGTAAAGGCGTCATAGGCATCGAAGGAGACGAACTGGTCCCACTCGTCATCGACGGCATCGACGTGGCTCTGGTCGGGACGGGTCAGCGCGCCGCCAAGCTGCAGATTATACGGCGGATCGGCAAAGACGACATCGACGGAATTATCGGGAAGCGCTTCCAGTGCGGCGACGCAATCGCCCTTGATGATGGTATCGAGCCAGCCGTCAGGGCGGGCGGCACGAGAGATTTCGGCCGGCGAAACAACAAAGGACATGGACAACTCGCTCTTACGCTTACACGGGAACTGATTTCAGGCTCTTATGGTTACCGAAGTTGGTTACCAAAAGCTGAATTTTCTCCGAGATTTACGAAAATGCGGAACAGCGATGGCGACGATACCCTGTATACGTTATTCTCAAAGCCATGCGGAAAAACGACGCCATCATCACGCTTGAAAACAATGCCGAGGCTATTAAGGATTTGGGGGCAACGGCTCTCTATCTTTTCGGCTCGACGGCGCGTGACGAGACGAAGGCGACGAGCGATGTCGATATCTTCATCGACTACGACCACCGGAGTCGTTTCAACGCCTTCGATCTCATGAGCATCAAGCTGCTTCTGGAAGACAAGCTGAAAACCTCCGTGGACATCACGACACGCGACGGGCTTCATCCGCGCCTGAAAGATCGAATTGAAAAATCCGCGATCAAGGTCTTCTGATGCCGAGGGAGTATTGCCACGCGCTCGATGACATTCTCGAAGCGATCGACGGCATCGAAAATGCGGCACGCGGCAAAACCCTCCTCGACTATCAGACGGACTGGTTGCTGAAGCACGGTATCCAGCGTGGTAT
>JAVBSF010000247.1:0-2861 GCA_031556925.1 Pararhizobium sp. | reverse complement strand
GCCGAGAGCTATAACTTTAGAGGGCTTTAATCTTTTCAGTTCAAGCAGTGTAGCTTGAGGAAGTGAATTCCCCTGGACAAGCAATACAGGACTGTTTTTGATGCCAGCAGGAGCCCCTCCCGAGAGAGCATCTGGGAAATTTTGTCCGCTGGTGATATAAACAGTTTTTCCAGCCCCACTGAACTCGCTTTTGCTTATGAGGCTTGAAGTCTCATAACGATCTACTCCGCCGAGGCGTGTGACATTGGGTGTTATAGTGCGCGCCTTAGTAGCCACCGCTCCGCTAATGGTGGCATCACCGCCTAAAAGAACAATGCTAGCTGGTTTAAGTCTTTGAAGCTCCTTTAAGGCGGCTTGAGGAATGGCGTTTTGCTGCACTAATAAAATAGGGCTTTCCTCTACGCTGGCAACTGGTACCGCTGAGAGAGCGTCCGGAAAATTAGCTCCGCTTGCTAGATAAACAGTTGCTGCTGTGGCAAAGTAATCTTCACTCACAAGAGCCGCCGTCTCATAGCGATCAATACCAGCGATTCGCTGAATTCCCGAAGTGCTATAGCTTGAAAGGGTTTTCTCCAGGGTTGAGCTAATAACCCCTGTGCCACCTAGTATGATTATTTTTTGCGGTTTCAGTCTTTTTAACTCTGTCGCTATGCTGCTCGGTAACGAATTTTTGGCGGTCAATAGAACTGGATTATCACCAGCTCCGGCTGCTGCGCCGGCCGCTAAAGCATCGGGGAAATTTTCACCACTAGCAATATAGACAGTCGAAACGCCTGGAGCGAAGTTAGCCTGGCTTATTCTTGCGGCAGTTTCATACCGATCAGCCCCGGACAGCCTCTCTGTGGGGACAGCAGGGATCGGCACCGCAGGGTCAGGATTGCTACTATATCTTCCAAAGTTTTGAGTGTAATAGGGTCTACCGTTTGAGCTATAGGCTACACCAATTCCGATGTAATTGAAGCTTCCTAGTATGTTTGCTTTATGACCAGCGCTGTTCATCCAACCATTCACCACAGCATTCACCGCATAGCCGTAAGCCACATTTTCAGCTGCCCGACTCCAACCACTAGGCATCTCCCTACTGTAGCTGGGGTTATGGTACATTCTATTCTCGCTAGCCTGAGTAGCCGACCAGTCTTGAGCGAGTTCAGTTAAAGACGAGCTTAAGATTAGGGGAGATAATCCATTGGCTTTTCTCGCATTGTTAGTATCTGTCAATATTTTTTGAATGTCAGTATTGGGTGCCGTGTAAGCGTAAGCTGGAGCTGCCCCCAAAGCCAGCAGTCCAATGACTAAGCTCATTACGAGCGAAACCGATAGACTTTTCTTCATATTTTCAACTCCTTGATCTTAGGAAATATCGCCTGTGACTTGGGGTTTTATGTTAATTTTTATTCACATTTTCACTTGTCCGTTTTGATATTTTTCAGGCTTCAACCAGGTTGAAGCCTTATATGACGATTGGGGATTCGTATGTCGAAGAGAAATCTTAAGGCAAGCTTGGGGATAGCCTTAGCCTTTATATTGAGCCTGGGAGGTGTAGCGTTCACTTCGTCACCGGCGAGCGCGGCCGGATTTTCCATGGCTGTAGTAGGCTCTAGCCAAACTTCACTCACTATAGATTGGGGTAATTTACGAACCTTGGGAGATGTGGAGTACGTAGAGCTTTCAGCCAACGGAATTAGCACACACTATGTAAATGCTCAAGCCGTAACACGATGGGAGCAAAAAAGATTACTGCCAGCAACTACTTACCATTTTACTGGCAAACTTTATGCTAAGGATAAGACACTACTCGGAACGGCTACAGCAAGCGGAACAACTCAAGCGGAAAATAGCGCTCCAGTAGTAGCTCCACCGGACCCTAATGACAATGTTGTGGTGGGCTCCGCTAATTTAGCATTCAACGGAGCGACTAGCAGCAGCTTAAGCTTTAGCTGGAATCACACTGGCTATGTGGGTGACATCGCTGGAGGTTATGTTGCGAGATTAATTGACAGCAACGGGAAGCAGGTCGCTGTCCAAAATGTTGGCAATGCAAAAAGTGTTACCTTCACTAACCTGCCGGCGGGCACCCGTTACTCGATGAATTTGAATGTAACAGTGCGTTCCTATTCAGGTAAAAAACAAATTACCCTAGTCAGTGGTTACTGTGTAGGTACAACTGCCGCTAACCCTGCACCGGTTGCTCCAGAGGCGCCGACGGTTACAACTCCCGCCCCGCCGGCGTCTAGCGCGACCCCCACTAGCCCCGCTCCAGCTGCCCCCAGTTCGAACCCGGCTATTTCACAGGGAAACCAAAAAACACAATCTAATTTCACAAAGACTAATTCCACAAAGAGCGGAACGAAATCTACAGATTCAGTTGCGGCAGATAAGCCTAAGGATACTCCAAGCTCGACAGCTAATGAAATGTTAGATGCGCCGCTATTAGAGTCCTCCAGTGAAAATGGCTCAGCTACGCCAGCTGAGTTTAACCTAGAGGATAGGTTCAACACTCCATTAAGTCCGCCGGTGGCCGAAAATACAGAGGCGTCAGATGTAGAGAAGGAAAAGGAAACTAACTTTTTCGCTACTGTGATTAATTCCATAGTGGATTGGTTCACTAATCTCTTTAAGTGAAGTATTTTTGTAAAGGTATGGCGACCGTGTTTTTCTAGATACACGGTCGCCATACCCACATTTTCATTAGAAAATATCTCTGAACTCAGGATTAAGGAGCCCTTTCATGGCTAAATACCACATCAACCCGAAGACAGGATCTCCTTCAGTGTGCAAGGCAACTGAAAAGCGTGGCTGCCCCTACGAGGGAGTTAGCGAGCATTTCGACACGCCAGAGGCCGCTCGCAAAAGCTATGAAG
>JAVBSF010000470.1:0-17370 GCA_031556925.1 Pararhizobium sp. | reverse complement strand
TGTGGCCCGGGATCTGCAGGATATTCTTAGGCAGGCGCCCGCTTGTCAGCGAACGCATGAATATCTTGATATTCTCCGAATGCTCCTTGTACGAGGTGCTGTATATGAAGGCCCCAGCAACTCCGACCAGTTTGTTTTTCTTCTGAGAACTCGCCGCCAGCTTTAGTTTGGGATTATATTTGTAGCCGTCGAAGAACATGTTTTCGAAGAGGTCGCCGAACGCCTGCGCGTCACGCGGCACGACATCCCCGACATTAAAATCGATGTGGTCGAGGTAGGCGCGCCCTAGCCATGGATTTGCCGACCAGGACGGCGTTGAACCGTCGATATACTTCTGCAGCAGCAGCCGACTCGTCTCGATCGTACCGCAGGCCAGAACGATCTTCCGGGCCTCAATCAACCCGCTTTTGCCACCGAACGTCTTGATATTGACGGTGTGGCGGCCAGTGTCGGAGTGTTTGCTGAAGCCCACGACATTGGCGTTAACCAACAGACGCGATTGGCGATCCGCAATATCCTTACGGAACAGTTTTGCGAAATTCGTTGTCTTGATCCAGCGGGTGAAAAAATACTCCACCTCATCCCCAAGCTGCGCAGGCACTGTGCCGCTGCGTGCCCAGATGGCCTCGTCGGTCGAAATTGCACCACCCATTTCGATCAGGCTCATGGCCTTCGTATAGTATTGCTGGATGCTGTTCTTGCCAATCGGCCAGCCCTTGCTATCGATCCAGGGCCGCGCTTCAAAAACCAGGGGATCGAACTCTATGAGCTGGCCACCCCAGAAATTGGTCGTACCGCCGAGATAACGGTAACGCCCCAGATGCAAGCCTTCGAGCAGATGTCCGGTATTGGTTGCCTGACGCATGATGTTCTGCGACCGGTCATCCATGCTGGCAGAGCCTGCCTCGAGAAGCAGCACGTCCTCGCCATTGCGCGTCATTTCCGCGAACATGGATAGGCCAACCGCGCCGGCACCGATGATGACCGTGTCGGCAGAATACATCTTCGGTGATGCGTCGCTCTCAAAGTCTGTAATCATCATGTACTCTGTACAGGTTCAGCCGTCTTGGCATTCTGCTGAAAACGCAATGCGGAATTGAGCCAGCGACCTTCAATTCAACGGGGGCGCCACACTTCCGCGCCGTCGTCCTAAGTTCGTTTGCCGAATCGAGTAAGAAACATGAGCCACAGCAATCGCGGGCATGTCAGTAGATAGCGCCGCCACAATCGCTTTGGTTCTCTCGTAAGGCGATACAGCCATTCCAATCCATTTTTATGTACCCATGCCGGCGATGGCTTGACTGCGCCAGAAATGAAATCGAACGCAGCACCCACACCGACCATCATCGCGTTGATGGCTCCTTTGTGCTGCGCCATCCAACGTTCCTGCTTCGGGCAACCGAGACCGACGAATACAAGCCGCGCGCCGGAGTGCGTGAGCGCGCTTACCACTTCCGCGTCTTCCATCGCGCTCAACTGACGAAATGGTGGGGAAAATGCGTAAACGATCTGAAGACGCGGAAGCCGTTGTTTCAATGCCCGCTTAAGATCTTCAAGTGTCTTGTCGTCCCGCCCACCGATGAGGGCAACAGGCATATCCCGCTCGGCTGCAACCTCGCACAACTTCGCCATCAAATCCGCACCCTTGATCGTCAACGGTGCCTTGCTCCTATGGAAGAATGCCATGGTCCTTTGCAAGATCATGCTGTCGGTGAGGACCAGATCGGCGCCGTTGACAATGGCCATATGCGAGGGATCGTCGTGGCACAGAACGCACTGGCTCGCGTCCGGCACGCAACAATAAGCCGAGCCTCCGGATGCGGCGCGATCGATGATCTCTTTCACACCATCGGGCCAATTCAGGTAGTCCAGTCGCATCCCGAGCATGGAATGCGACTGAATCTGCTTTGAAGGTAACTGGTGGACGGTCATGCGGCGTTCCGTCGAACCTGCTGCTCAATCCAACCATAGGTCTGTTCCAGACCGGCGCGAAGCGTCTGCGAAGGCCTCCAGCCCAACCGCTCTTCAATGAGGCGATTGTCGGAATTGCGCCCACGAACGCCCAGCGGACCCGGAATATGGTTCTTGTGCAGCGTCTTGCCGGCGATATCGGACACGATGTCGACGAGCTGGTTGATGGAAACCATTTCGTCGGAACCGATATTAACCGGACCTTCGAAATCTGCAGTGCGGGTCAGCCGCACCGTGCCTTCCAGGCATTCGTCGATGAAGAGGAACGAACGGGTCTGCATTCCGTCGCCCCAGATCTCGATTTCACCATTGTTGCGGGCAACGGCGACCTTGCGGCAAATTGCGGCCGGCGCCTTTTCCTTGCCACCTTGCCAAGTGCCTTCAGGCCCGAAGATGTTGTGATAGCGAGCAACGCGATTAGCCATGCCGTGGTTACGATTGTAAGCCAGGAACAAGCGCTCGGAGAACAGCTTCTCCCAGCCATATTCGGAGTCCGGCGCCGCAGGATATGCCGAGGACTCAGCGCAATTCGGATTGTCCGGGTCCTCCTGATTGTAGGCCGGATACATGCAGGCCGACGACGAATAGAAAATCTTCTTGATGTTCCGTTTGTGGGCAATATCGGCGACGTTAAGATTGATCGTCGCGGAATTGTGCATGATGTCGGCATCATGCTCGCCCGTAAAGATATAGCCGGCGCCGCCCATATCGGCCGCGAGCTGATAAACTTCATCGAACCGGCGATCAATCACGGCGTCGCAGACCTGCGCGCTTCTGAGATCGGCGACGACGAAGTCGTCAGCCTCCGTCTCGGAAAAATAAGGGAACTTCAGATCGACGCCGCGGACCCAGAAACCTTCGCGCTTCAAGCGCTTCACCAAATGGCTTCCGATAAATCCGCCTGCACCCAATACCAAAGCAGACTTAACCTGTGTGGTCATGACTTCAACCTCTCATTACTCGATTATCTTGTGTCTGAGCGCGTATGCGCGATTATTCAGCCGCCAGCGAGTGGCTAAGCGTTGGTTCGACGCTGTTCTTGCGACCGATGCACCAATATTCGAATCCAGCGCCGGCTACCGCCTCTTCCGAGAATATGTTGCGAAGATCGACGAAGAGCGGCGTCGTCACCTTCGAACGCAGCTTGGTGAGGTTGATCTGCTTGAACTCGTCCCATTCGGTGAGGAACACGACGGCATCCGCGCCGCCGGCGGTTTCGAGCGCATCGTCGCAGAAGGTGACGCCGGAAAAGATTTTCTTCGCGTTTTCCATGGCTTCTGGATCATAGGCACGAATATTCGCGCCGAAGTCCTGCAATGCCTGGATAACGGGAATTGCCGGGGAATCGCGCATGTCGTCGGTGTCGGCCTTGAAAGCGAGCCCCATGACAGCGATCGTTTTGCCACGCACCGAGCCGTTGCAGGCATCAAGAACGCGCAGTGCCATCGCGCGCTTGCGATTGTCATTGACCTGGATAACGGTCTCTACCGTGCGAAGCTGGACGCGATAGTCGCGGGCCGTCTTCGAAATCGCCAGCGTATCCTTCGGGAAGCAGGAGCCGCCATAGCCCGGGCCGGCATTGAGGAACTTGCGCCCGATGCGGCTGTCGAGGCCGATGCCGTTCGCGACGTCACGGATATCACCGCCCACCGCTTCGCAGAGATCGGCGATTTCGTTTATGAACGTGATCTTTATGGCAAGAAACGCATTGGCGGCATATTTGAGAAGCTCGGCGGAGCGGCGTGAAGTCTGCAGCACGGGCGCCCCCTCGAAACCCTTGACGCCATAGATACGCGATACGACGTCACGTGCCCAATCGTCCTCGGCACCGATCACGATGCGGTCGGGCTTCATGAAATCGTCGATCGCCGCGCCTTCGCGTAGGAACTCGGGGTTCGAAACCACGGCAAAACGGAAACTGCGGCCGGCACTATTAAGAATATGCTCGACCTCGTCACCAGTACCGACCGGAACCGTTGACTTATCTACAACTACGAGATCGCCACTCGCCTTCTCTGCAATAGCACGCGCCACCGCATAGACATATTTCATGTCGGCATGGCCATCTGTAGCTCGCGGCGGTGTGCCAACAGCGATGAAAGCTGCTTCTGCACCCTGAAGGGCAGCCTTAAGATCGTCCGTAAATTGGAGTCTCCCAACTTCTAAATTTGCCTTCACCATCGTATCGAGGCCCGGCTCATATATCGGCACAAGACCGGCTTTAAGAGCGTTGACCTTTTCAACATTGTTGTCGACACAAACAATGTGATGGCCTAGCTCTGCGAAGCAGGTGCCTGCAACAAGGCCAACGTAACCCGAGCCAATAATAACAATTTTCATAACGGGTTCCCCTAACGCATCTTGGCAACAGCCGGAGATGATGTGGCGATTTTGGTGCTGAAATATTTTATCGTCCGCGCCAAACCATCTCGAAGAGCAATGCTTGGCTCCCAGTTGAGATATTCCCTGGCTCTCGATATATCCGGGCACCGCTGCATCGGATCATCCTGTGGCAAGGGTTTGAAAATCAAGCGAGAAGGACTCGGGATTAACTCTAAAACAATATCTGCCAACTCTCTAATGGTGAATTCCGAGGGATTCCCAATGTTTACGGGGAACGAAACACTGCCGGGCGCCTCCATAAGCCGAATAATTCCCTCGACAAGATCATCTCGATAGCAGAATGAACGAGTCTGACTACCGTCACCGTAAATTGTAATATCATCTCCCCGTAGGGCCTGAGTAATGAAATTGGAGACAACTCGGCCATCCTCGGGATTCATGCCAGGCCCGTAGGTGTTAAATATACGAACAACGCGCACATTTATTCCGTATGTCCGCTGGTAGTCGTAAATTAGGGTTTCGGCGGCGCGCTTTCCTTCGTCGTAACAGGATCTTACACCAATGGAATTGACATTTCCCCAGTACGACTCCGGTTGGGGATGCATATGGGGATCACCATAAATCTCGGAGGTAGATGCCTGAAGCATCTTTGCACCCGTATTGCGAGCAAGCTCGAGCATATTGATAGCCCCATGAAATGATATTTTCATCGTCCGAATGGGGTCGGCTTGGTAATGCGGTGGGGAAGCAGGGCAGGCGAAATTGTAAATTTCATCGACGTCTAAATTAATAGGCTCACACACATCCCACTCAACGAATGAAAATCTCTCCTGCCCTTCCAAATGCGCTATATTTTCATAGGAGCCGGTATAAAGATTGTCGAGGCAAATAACCTCGTCTCCACGCTGCAATAGTCGCTCGCAAATATGCGCGCCAAGAAAACCAGCGCCGCCGGTTACAAGTATCCTTGTCATGTCATCACCAATAATTAGGGCTGCTACGAATATTAAATTTTAAAATCCAGTTCCGCCGCGTATCTCTAACAATATCGTGGCGAGAATAATTTTGATATCCAACCGGAAAGAAACATTACGAACATAGTAAATATCACAAGCGATCCGGGCTTTCGCCTTTGAAGGGCGGTCCGTCGGGCCCCTTAAACCTCGAACTTGTGCCAACCCAGTGATACCCGGCCGCACTAGGTGGCGCTCATGGTAACCGGGCACTAGGTCCTCATACAGCATCCCACCAGCCATCATACCCACGGGATGGCATCGTGGGCCGACCAACGACATATCGCCTTTGACGACATTCAGTAGCTGCGGTAACTCATCGATGTTGGTTTTCCGAAGTATTGCTCCAACTCTGGTCACGCGGGAATCACCCTTAACGGTCTGAAGCACACCAGTGCTGTCGCAGAGTTCGGTTTTCATGGAACGAAACTTGTAGACCGTAATTTTTTCGCCATTCAGCCCCCACCTAGCCTGCTTGAACAGTATAGGTCCGCGGCTTTCCAGCCGTATAAAAAGAGACACAAGCAAAAAGACTGGCGTCAACAGGACAAGGCAAATGGAGGCAGCAAAAAAGTCAAATAAACGCTTACTCGAAATATAAAATTTATTTTCATTAAATACTGAATCTATCAATGTTTTTAATGAAAAGATTTGCTGCGATGAAATTGATTCATGCACTTCGTCTAGGCGGGATCGATATAAATCATTTATACTCAAAGCGGGCCTCCTGAAAACAGATATAAGGAATGTGCGAAAATTAGACTTTTTGATGTATTGGCTATTAATAATTGATTAAGGAAAAATTGTCACTGAAATATCCGAGACGGCGCAAACTTATTAAATCATCGTTAACGCTGCCGCGCATTGGCTCGGACGGAGATAAGCGATACCGCCTCTAAATAGCTATCCGCTGCTGCATGAAATGTGCAAAAACAGTCGCCGGAACAACGACTGAGAATCAATTCCGGCTTGCCGGCCGAGTCGCCTCATTCACCGTCGCCAACCCGCTCAGCCCATCCTTGTTACCGGTCGCCGCCAAGGCTTCGAATATTTTCTTGGCGTCGCCATAACGCTTCAGCTTGAGATAGGAGTAACCTTTAAGAACCATCAGGTCGCTGCGCTCTGGCCCAAACTGTTTCATTTGGTCGAGTACAAGGATCGCCTCCCGCGGCCGGTCACTGTCGAAAGCAGCGATTGCCTTGTCCGCGAGAATGGCGCGCTGCAGCTCTACGGACCTGTCCTGTGACATCGGCGATTTGGTGGCGGAAACGGCTGCTTTGCCGGAAAGGCCGGCCCGGAGGTAGGCGAGGCTCTGGCCATAGGCTGCATCTTCGCGGGCCTTGGCAGCCGCGCCCGAAAGCGCCACTTCGAAAGCTTCCGCGGCTTCAAGCGGGCGATTGATTTCCATCAGGCACCAGCCGCGGCTGAGGGCGGAATTCGGGTGCAGCGTGCGCGGATCGATTGTCGTCTTGCAGCCGCGTTGCGGGGCGCCAGCTTGAGGTGCCGCGCGCACAGGGCGCCGAGGCTCTTCGCTGTAATCAACGTAGGCGGTTTGTTCCGTGGCAACGGGGCGAACCGGCTGGGGTCTCGGCCGCATCTGCTGCTGAACGACATCTTCCCCGGCAAGCGGCTCTTCGGACGTCAAAGGCACCAGGCCTTGCTGCTTCAACCGTGCAGCACGTTCGGCTGCTGTCTCCACCTCTACCACGCGCGCAAGGCGCTCGGAACGACCGGCCCAGAGACGCTGGATGTCCGCCAGCCCCTTCTTGTCATTGATCTGCTGGTAAGTGACCGCAAGACCATAAGCCGACGGCTCGTCATCCAGCTTCCAGCCGAGCGCAGTCCTAAACCACTGGATCGCGGTCTGCGGCTGGTTCAAAGCGCGCGCATACCAGCCGAACTGCTGGGCCGTCGCCGGATCCCGCGACTTGATGACTTCAGCGGCGATGCGCTGCAGTACCTCGGATTTGATCTCGTGCGGCGGATCCCCGGCCAACAGATTGGCGGTCGCAGCCAGATAGACGGCCTTCGCATCATCAGACGCATCCCGCCAACGATACATCACCTCTTCGGCCCCGGCGTAATCCCTGCGCTCGACCAGCGTCAGCGCCAACCCTTGCGATGCTGAAGCCGTGTCTTCCTTGTCATGCGCGCGGCGGAACCATTGTTCGGCGGCAGGGATGTTCTTGTGAAGGTAATGGTACCAGCCGAGCAGTAGGGCGTCGGAGGCAAGACCGCCGGCTTCCGCTGTTTTCTCAAGCCTCTCCACATATTCCTGCGAGACGGTTTTCTTTTCATCCGTGTTGGCATCGGCAATGAAGCGGCGCGCAAGATCGTCGCGCAGGCTGTCAAATTCTCCAGCGCCATTGTCCAGGACCTTGCCCTTGGCAAGCAGTTCCTCGATCTCTGACGCCGAAAGCAGGGCGGCAGCCTTCTGCACGGTCGCAAGGCGTTCTGCGGTATTCGTGCAATTGTTCAAGATGTAATTGTAGGCATCCGTAGCGCGCTGGGGGCGATCGGTGCGGAAAAAGGCCTCTGCAACGCGCCAGAGCACATCGACTTCACTGCAGGTCAGAAGGCTTGGCGTTTCCGAGCCAATGGTGACCACGGCTTCATACTGCTTGAGATCCGAAGCATTGATGAGCCTGAGACGAGACTCCGCAACATCCAACCGCTCGATCAGGTCTGCGGGCGCCTTCCAGGTCGGCTCCTTGCTTTGGCGTTCGGCAATCGCCTTGCGAACCTCGGCGTATCGCGCCTCGGAATAGAGCTTCCACATATCCTCAAGCGCGGTATCGGCGTTTTGCGGAACGGCCAGCGGATCCTTCGGCGGCACCCAGTTGGGATAAAGCGCCTTCAGGCGCGATATCTCCGCCTGCAGCCGAACATTATCACCCCGGCTTGCGAAATAGCGCAGAGCGCTCTCATCCACGATGGGATCGGTGGCCGAGGTGGTGATGGCATCCGGCAACGGAACATGCATTTTCGTCGGAACGACTTCGCGAAATTCTGTCGTGACGTAACGTGCGCCCTTGCCGGCGGGGGCAGGCAGGGAACTCAGCTCGACTAGGGCCTGCTCGCTTTCGGATCCGATGCCAGCCTTGGCGAATTCCACGAACCTGCCAAAGATTGCACTGTCTCTCACACCGACAAAGGCGGCGGCAAGGGCGACAGACAGGGCAAGATGCGACAGCTTCATAAACACTCCGGCCGCTTTTCAGCGACAAATGCTAGCCCCAGAAGATGGAGCGTCGACGGATAGTAGAGCGTCGGCTGAAAGCGCTTCACGTCTTCCGGCAGCGGCGTCTTGTCGACTACACAGGCCAGAATATGGTTAACAATTCGATAACCCGGATCGCTCAGGTTGTTCTTCACCTTCCCCGTATTGATATCACTGATTGCAATCGCGCCATTTTCTCCCGTCATTCCTTGACGGAAACGATTGAACAGAGCGGCATCCTCCTCCCCTGCCCGCGCGAGATAAAGCGGGATACGCAGGGCATTGTAGCCAAACTCCGGCGGGAAACCCTCCGCAGATTTTGGGGGATTTGACAATGACAGCCATTCCGGCGGCAAAGCTTTGGGGCCAAACGCCGTAATACGAATCAATTCCAAACCGGTTTCGCGCAGCCGCGCCCATTGCGGCGATGGCACCAGCAAATCAAGAACCGGAAAAGCCTCGAAAACCCAGTAGGACAGATTGACGACTGGCCCATCCTTGCGGGCAGGCGCGACAAAACCTTCGGCACCGGGCAAGAGCAGCGTACGATCCGCCTGCTCGAGCACCGCATGGGCAAGGATGGCGCGGGCGATGCCGGCGCTCGCCGCGCGATAGTCGTTGCGCTTCCAGTCCTCTCCCGCCAAGGCCAGCGCGTAGGCAATCAGGATGTCGCCGTCCGTGGCATTGTTGATATCGGTCACATGCGGCTTGGCGGCGGGGCTCCATTTCCAGGCGGCCAGGCCATCGTTGCGGATCATGAGTTCCGTTTTGGTGAAGCTCCAGATCAGCGCGAAATCGGCTCGATTTCCGGCAAGATAGGCGAGCAGAAGACCATATCCCTGCCCCTCGCTATGGCTGATATTGCCATTGCCATCGTCCATGATCCGGCCGCGGGCCTCGAGAAACTTGCCCTTGTAGGCGTCCCAGTCCGCGGTCTCGATGCGCTGCTGCGACAGAGCTGGCACCGATGACACCAGAAACCCGGCCAGGGCGGAGACAAGAAGCAGGAGTTTCACCGATGCAGGTGCCGTCATCCCCTCCGTCCCAGATTGGTCAGCAACGCCACGGTCGCAAGGCCCAGAATGACCGCCAGTCCCGTCAACAGCAGCGCGTAGGTCAGGATATTGCTCGAAAGCCAGTTCGCCGCAATTAGCCGGTAATTCGCGAAAGACGGCGGCTGTGTCGGCACGAGCTCGACACTGTTGGCAGGTGTAGTCTGGAGCGCTTTGGCGCCGGCCTGATAGCTTGCCACATGCCCGCTGATCTGGGTCCAGTTCTCCCGTTCGCTCACGGCAAGGCTGCCATCCCTGAGTTCCTTGCCGGTACGGCCGGCAAGCGCGGTCCAGGTACCTTCTTCATTCGGGCTTGGTCCTTGGGCTACGATAAGGGAAGCTCCCTGCGAGGGCGAAAATTTCGCTTCCGGCGCTGGCGTCAGGCGAAGGGAACTCAGCGAGATATCGAAATTGCGCTTTACCCAGTCTTCAACGGCATTGAGCTGAGCGCTCCAAGCACCTCCCCTCAGTTTCCCGCGCCACTCATCGAAGGCCTCCTGGGTTTTAACATCTGCTCCCGCCTCGATTTCGCCGCCACCCCATACGGTCTGGTTGGCTGCAGCGATGTTGAGTTGCGTGAAGACACCCGGCGGCATTTGCGACAGCATGCCAACGAAAATGGCGTTGCGATCGCCGATCTGGGGTGGCGCAGCGACTGTCTCGATCGGGATCGGATGCCCAGCGCCAACCGCGATGCGCGCCAGAAATGTTGCAGCCGCAGACAGGGTGTCGCTGTCGACACGATCAAGGAAAACAGGCACCGGCTCTGTTGCGCGCCCGTATGGGAAACCGGTGCCGGCTACGGCTGCAAGATTGGGCAACTGCGCGATACGCGCGAAATCCGGCATGTGGAATTCCGACGTATCGAAAAGCGCAAAGCGAGGCGTTTCCGAAGCGGCGGTGCCCGGCGCGCACACCTGATCTTCCTGCGTGTTCAGAATTGCCTCGATAGTGACCGTGTTCACGCCCGGCTGGAAATGGCGCAGCGTCACATTGATCGGCAGATGCCGCAAAATGCCGCCGCCCGGCGTCGAGATCGGGATCGTCGAGGCAATGTTGCCGTTCACATAGACGTCGATATGACTTCCGGGCAGAACAGTCTGCGCATAGGCGGCGTCCAGCAACAGCACCGCCTCGCCATAGGCGTTGGCGTAAAAGTCGGCAGGAACAGCCAGATTGAATTCCGTGCGGAACCGGCGGCCCGAAAAGTTCTCTGTTTTCAGCCCAAGCTGCGCAAGGCGGATATTGGCGCCGGAAAACAGGAACGGTGCATCAGGCGCCTGCCACCTTTGGGTCGCCATGACATCACGCTGCGAGTTCGGGGCCGCATCCACGGGGGCAACGACACTTTCAACAGCACTTTCCACGGCCTGCCAGGAAGGACCGCTGACGACGAGAACTGAAGCGCCGTTGGCATCCTGGACAAAGGTGGCGATCGGACCGTTGGCGGCTTCAGCCGGCAAGTTCGGCAAAAGCGGCTGCAACTCCGTGGTCGTACCGACCAGCACCGTCATCCGGCCCGGCAAGGCTTTGCCCGGTGCCGTTGCTTCGATGGTGACGGATTGGCTCGGCATGCCGGCGATCACCGCCAGCCCCTGGGAAAGGCGCATCAACGGTTTCGTCGCGACCGGCCGTTCAAGACCGGGAACCACGAGATTGAACTGGGTCAGGCCTTTTTCATCGACACCGATGGCGCGGATGTCGTCGATCCCGCTCAGGAGAGACGCAGTCGGGCCGTCAAAATTCAGGTAGGTTTTTTCGCTGTTGATGTTCGTCCACAGCTCATAGGTCGATTGGATCGTGCAATCTGTCCGGTGCCGCTGCACGGCGCGCAGGCGCACGAGGTTAGCTCCGGGCTTCAACAAGCCCTTGGGAACCGTAAGGTTCAGCTCGGATACACCTTCCGCCGAACTCAGGTTCTCTTCCGAAAGCTGCACATCGTTGATGCTCACCGAAAGACGCGAAGCTTCGGGAGCGACCAGAATAGAGTTCTGGTAACCCAGGTTCAAGGTTGTCGCGGACTGTGCCTCCGAAGGCGTAAGATAGATACTCCACGCCCGCTCGTCGATTTCACCGGCAAGGCTGAGTTCGCCACCCGGCAGGATGAAACGTCTGAAGTCTTGCACCTGCACGGGCTCGACGGTGGCCGGCGGCTGCGTGACCCCGCCCTCCGCGGGCATAGGCTGGTCCGGCAAGGCTTCCGGCATTTCCTGGGCAGGACGCTCGGTGGACATGTCGAACGGCAGGGTCTGCGCGAACCCCGCCTGCGCAGCCATCACCAACAAGAGTCCGGAGGTCAGAAGAAGGCGCCTCATGACTTGCCTCCTTCCCGCGATGCCTCCAGTCTGGCGCCGGTTCCCTTGAAGAGATAAGCGAGCCCGCGGCTCATCTGGTAAAAGGCAAGGCCGAAGAACCAGAAGGTTCCGCGCAGCAAACCGGGATTACCCCGTCGCGACAGCTGAAAATCCGTCCATTGTTTTGAATTCGCGAAAATCAGGTCGGCCACGAGATTATGGTGCCGAGCGACCTCCGGCAGATAGAGGCAGCCGAGGGTGATAATATCGCCCGCGACCTCGGTGTTTCGGATGGCGACCGGCAAAATCTCGGCCTGCCCGTCGCCGCTGTGCGGCGTGAAGCGAATCTCGCCGCGTGTATCCATCGCCAGCTTCGGAATGTTCTGGACAAAGACATTGACCCGCGCACCGTTCACCGAAACGTTCTCGATCGATGCCGGATACCATTTTCCGTCGAGCCCGAATTCACAGCGCCGGCTTACCTTGACGCGCCGTGTCGCCGTTTTCTCACCACGCTCGGATACGACGCCCAGCGCGCAACCGGCAAGGATCAGGTTGAGCAGGTTCCAGCCACCGACAACCAGCGTCACGTCGGCCTTGTAGGGCTCGGTATAGACCCGGTAGATGGTGACGACGAGAGCAAACAGCAGCACGGCAAAAATCAGGAAGAACGGCCGGCTGATTTCGGACAGACGGCTGACGAGAACGGATTCGTCTTTCGCCGTCACCTTGAAGCTCGGTTTTCGCGGATTGATGATCGCGGAAATGACGGCTGGCAAAAGATGCACCGTCTGCACATATTCATACAATTCCGAAATCCACGGCCAGCGGAAGGCACCGTAGAGATAGTTCTGCATCATAAGGTTCACGAGCATGTAGGCAAACGTATAGGCGAGAAATTCGCCGCCCGATGCCGTGAAGATTTCGAGATCGAGGAACAGATAGCAGAGCGGCGCGAAAAGGAAGATCGCCCGCGGGAACGGGAACAGCCAGAACATGATCGAGGACATGTAACAAAGCCGCTGCGGGATCGAGAGACCGCGCTTCAAAAGCGGCAAGCGGAAGCGCATGATCTGCATCATACCCTGCGCCCAGCGGCTGCGTTGACCGATGAAGCTGGCGAAGGTCGCGGGCTGCAAGCCGGCAATCAGCGGCTTGTCGACATAGACGCTGTTCCAGCCCTCTGCATGAAGTTGCAGCGCTGTTTCGCAGTCCTCGGTGATGCTGATGCCGCTGAAGCCACCGGTTTGATCCAGCGCATGACGACGCAGCACCGCTGCGGAACCGCAGAAAAATGACGCATTCCACTTGTCGAGACCGCGCTGAATGATGCCGTAGAACATCTCGTTCTCGCTCGGCATGCGTTCAAATGTGCGTAGGTTGCGCTCGACCGGATCGGGATTGAGGAAGAAATGCGGCGTCTGGACGAGGAAGAGCTTCGGGTCGTCTTCGAAATAGCCCACGGTTTCCAGCAGGAAGTCTCGCGCCGGCGCGTGGTCGGCATCGAAGACGGCGATGAGCTCACCAGTCGAATGCTTCATGCCATTGTTGAGATTGCCTGCCTTTGCGTGCTCGTTGCGATCGCGGGTCAGATAGTTGACGTTCAGATCGCGGCAGAGGGTTTGCAACTCTTCGTGGCGCGCCTTGGCTGCCTGATCCTCGAGAAGATTGGTGGACGTCCGCTTCTGCAGGGTTCCGCCGTCATCGAGAAGCCAGACGGTGACCTTGTCATGCGGGTATTCCATGCCTTTCGCGGCAGCAAGCGTGTTGGCAAGCAGACCGACTTCCTCGTTATAGGTCGGCACGAACACATCAACAGTCGGGAAATGATCCTCCGATGCCGCACGCGACGGCCGCGGCGGCAAGGGCATCGACACGACGAACAGGCTGAGCGCCAGCATCATCACGCTGTACATTTCCGCCAGATACAGCATGAAGGCGGGAATGAAGTTTTCGAGCTGATTGACCGGCGGCAGGGTGCTGGTGGTGCGCCAGTAGACGTAGCGAAGCACCACGGCCGTGCCGAAGGCCAGTGCGATCAGCCGCCATTTTCCTTCGGCGCGCAGAATCTTGATGACGGCCATGGCCGTGACGATCACAAGGCTCGCGATCAGCTGGGTCTGCAAATTGATCGGCAAGGTGATCAGCAGGATCACGCAGAAGGAGACGATCGCCCAGAAGAGTATGATACCGGCTTTGCGCATGCATTCTGCCCTTGGGAAACACCGCCGGCGCCAGCCATCGAACTATCTTCGATAGCCGTGCACGGATCGGGTTTTGATCCGCGGTCCGTCATGGACCATTACATCTAGCACGGCGATGTTCCGTCCGTATTTGTCACGCAAGCTGGCGAGGGAACAACGACTGTCTTCATATCCGCCGTTACAGGTAAAGGAATGGTTTCCGCGGGCTGAGGATTTCGCGAACCGTCCGGTTCTGGTGCAACTTCTACCTGCTCTTCCTGTATTGTCTCGCGTACTTGCAAGTGGCGGGCTTGTGCGGCGCGCGCAACGGGGACATTCCGCCCCGGTTGGAGGTCTTCAGAATTGGGGCGAATCGGATTCGATGTCCGCCCGATTCCATCATCCACCGGCGGCGGAGCACCATAGGGGTTCCAGCCCGGCTTGCTGATGCCGGCGCGGATCGTATAGCCGTACATCACGTTCAAGAGCTTTTCCTCGCTTGCGCCTTCTTCGCAAAGGCGCAGGCGCACCTGGATCGTGCCGCCATTGTTCTGGAAGCCCGAGCGATCCGTTTCGCTGGAACGGATTTGCTGCCAGCCGTAGAAACAGGAATCGTTCTGCCGCCCGTGCCCGAAGGCATAGCCGAATGGGCCATAGTCGTTCTGCAGGAAGAGATCGGAGCGCTTCATCGCGACGCCGGGAAACTCCTTGTAGATTTCCTGGTTGATCGTGCTTTCGCGAAGGGACTGATAGCCCAGCGATTTACCGCCGTCCCGCTCGATGCTCATGGGACCAAACAACTTGATGCGCAGGAAATTCTGGCCGGGTGTCGAGGCTGAGGTAAACAGCAAGACATCCTGCTCGTCCGCATTGGTAAACTGGCGCGAGATGACACTGACGATGGCCGGACCGCCGGGCGGCGGCATGGCCATGGCTTCTTCGGCGGGAACGATGGTTGCGCTTTCGGTCAGGCGCGTACCATCGCGCGGCGCACCGCAACCGGCGAGCACGGCAGCAAGCAACGCCACCAAAACCGTCCCCTTGAGGGCCGGAAGCTTCAGAACTGGAGCAGTGCGGTAAAAAATCCCCGCGAGAAGTTCCTCCGAAGAGGGGCTTTTTCGAATCAAGGGTCGCCGAATCATAGCCCTTGTTAAAACATCCAAACCGCTTCGGGAATCCCGATAGATCACCATGGAGAATTCATGATTGTATGAAGTAGAGATTCATCCAGTGCGTGTGATCGTTGAGGCACGGTTTTGCTTGAAATCTGGAAGGCGCGAAGAGGCGGAAGTCTATTGCAGAAAAACGCGAACGCTCGCTGCCCGTCCGGCTGAATCGATCACGGTCAAGGTCGAATACCCTGCTCCATCCGGCATCCATTGGGTGGTGCGCCGGCGGGACATCTCTTCCATCGGCTTGCCATTGGCGAGCCATCGAAAGGGTGCGCGGCCGCCCTGCAGCTTTAATGTCAGCGGCTGTAAGGAGCCAGTCGCATCGCTTCCAAGCTCCACTCTCGCGCCTTCCGGCGGATAGACGATCTGCGGCGCAGGTTCGCGGGTCGAAGCGACGACAAGGCCGTTAGCTGTGGTGGCAAAGCGGCGTTGGCTGATCGGTAATTCTGCCTGCGCGATGCGCACGGCACCGGGGGGCGCGCTCGGCAGGCGTGAAATCGCAACGCCGGAACGGTTGAAGGCTTCAAAAAGGATAGGGGCGGCATTTGCATAGCCGGCCATGCCGGGCACAGCGGCATTGTCCGGACGGCCGATCCAAACGCCCAGCACGTAGCGTCCATCGAACCCCACGGACCAAGCGTCGCGATAGCCGTAACTCGTACCCGTCTTGTAGGCGATGCCGCGTTGGCGGCTGCCGGCGGGCGCGATGACACCGGAGAGTACATCCGCCACATTCCATGTCGCGACGTCATCGAGCAACGGATCGCCGACGATGACCGACGGTTCGGCATGGATGCCGTCACCAAGCCTGACCGGCTTGCCGCGATTGGCAAGCGCCGCATAGAGCTGGACGAGATCGGTCAGGTTGATGCCAAGGCCACCGAGGCCGATGGCAAGCCCCGGCGCTTCATTGTCTGGCAGGATCGGCCGCACATCGGCGCGGCGGAAACGCATAAGAAGTCTGGCCGGTCCGACGGCATCGAGAAGCCGCACGGCAGGCACGTTCAGCGACAGCTGCAATGCCTCGCGGATCGTCACGTCGCCCTGATAGCTCATGTCGAAATTGCGGGGACGGTAGCCGAAGAAATCGGCGGGGCGATCCTCGATGATCGTTTCCTGCGCGACCAGTCCCTCCTCGAAGGCGAGGCCATAGATGAACGGCTTAAGCGTCGAGCCCGGTGAACGCGCTACGCGGGTCATATCGATCCAGCCTGAGCGGCTGGCATCGAAGTAATCGGCCGAACCGACCTCGCCGACAATCTCGCCGGTGCGGGCATCCGCCATGACAAGAGCAACGGAAACCTTGGGATCAAGCCGCGATGCCGCCTCCCGCGCCACGGTTTCGAGTTCGCTCTGGATTTTGCGGCGCAAGGTTGTCTGGAAGACCTGCCCTGAAGGCTCCTTGCGGCGCGCCGCTTCCGCCAGATGCGCGGCATAGGCGGGAAGCTGCAGCCGGCGGGAGGGAACAGGTACCAAAGCTGCCCGCTCCGCCTCGCCATCGCCGATTACCTCGGAAACGGCCAGACGTTCCAGCACTCGCTGCCTCGCAACTTCCGCACTCTTGAGATTGCGATCCGGCCGACGCTTTTCGGGCAACTGCGGAATGGCGACAAGCAGTGCCGCTTCCGGCACGGTCAGCCGTCGAGGCTCCTTGCCGAAATAGGCAAGGCTCGCTGCGCGGATGCCTTCGAGATTGCCGCCATACGGCGCGAGCGTCAGATAGAGATTAAGGATCTGAGCCTTGGTCAGCCGCCGTTCGATCTGAACGGCCCTGATCACCTGCAGCAGCTTGGCATCGAGGCTGCGGCTCTGGCGCGGCTCGATCAATCGTGCGACCTGCATGGAAAGCGTCGAGGCGCCCGAGACGATGCGGCCGTGGCTTATGAACTGCCAGGCGGCGCGCGCCATCGCATACGAATCAACGCCCCTATGCTCGTAAAACCGTCGATCTTCATAGGCGACGAGCATGCGCAGGAACTGCGGGTCGATTTCATCGGCAGTGGTTTTCAGCCGCCAGCGGCCTTCCGGCGTTGCGAAGGCACGCAACAACTGCCCGTCCGCATCCAGCATTTCAGCGGAAACAACACGGGCGTCATCGAGCGGCGGCGGAAAGGCGCGGTCC
>JAVBSF010000228.1:0-15816 GCA_031556925.1 Pararhizobium sp. | reverse complement strand
AAAATCACACCACCCGAACGGAGCTGTGCCTGTGGGAAAAACACGGCCGAGCCTTGAGAAGCCCACGCTCGACAAGGATCTGGACAAGGTCACCTTTACGGAAGAGGCCTCGCATTTCGTGCTGAGGCCCTGGGCAGGGCTTGGCCTCGGCCTGCTTTTCATGCTGAGCAGCGGCATGTTCGCGGCCCTCTATGTGCTCGATCAGCCGGGGTCTCTCATCATCGTTTTTGCCGCCGTGGTCGCCGGTTACATGGCGATGAACATCGGTGCGAACGATGTGACCAACAATGTCGGCGCCGCCGTCGGCTCGCGGGCCATAAGCCTGCCGGTGGCCCTGGCGATCGCCGCCGTCTTCGAAATCCTGGGGGCGATGTTTGCCGGGGGAGCCGTCGTTCAGACGGTGGAATCCGGGATCGTCTCCGCCAGTTACATGCCGAGCGGCATGGCCTTCGTCTGGGTCATGATGGCCGCACTGCTTTCTTCCGCGATCTGGATCAATCTCGCTACCTGGTTGGGAGCGCCGATCTCGACCACGCATGCCGTCATAGGCGGCATTCTCGGGGCGGGCATCGCAGCCGCCGGCTTTTCCGCGGTCCATTGGCTGCCCTTGCTCGGCATCACGCTGAGCTGGATGGTGTCTCCGCTGCTCGGTGGCGGTATCGCCGCGCTCTTTCTGGCCTTCATCAAGACATTCCTTGTCTATAGGGAGGACAAGATCGTCGCGGCAGTCTTCTGGATGCCGATCCTCGTCGCTGTGATGATCGGCATGTTCGCAAGCTATTTCTTGCTGATCGCGCTCGACCGGGCCATCGAAATTGCCACATGGAAAGGATTGGCGGCGGGCGGCGGTATGGGGCTTTTGACATTCCTGGTGATGCGGCCTGTCATTCGCAGCCAGGCAATCGGTCTGGACAACCGAAATCAGTCCCTGCGCAAGCTGTTTTCGATTCCACTGATTTTCTCGGCGGCCCTTCTGTCTTTCGCCCACGGCGCAAACGACGTCTCGAACGCCGTCGGCCCCTTGTCGGCCATCGTGACGGAACTGACGACAAGCGGCGTCGGCCCCTATTCGACCGTTCCGGTCTGGGTGATGCTGATCGGCGCGCTCGGCATTTCCTGCGGGTTGCTGCTCTTCGGCCCGAAGCTCATCCGCGTGGTCGGTCAGGAGATCACCCGCCTCAATCCGATGCGCGCCTTCTGCGTGGCGCTGGCGACGGCCATCACCGTTATCATCGCCTCCATGCTCGGCCTGCCGGTTTCGACCACGCATACGGCCGTCGGCGCCGTCTTCGGTATCGGCTTCTTCCGCGAGTGGTATACCCGCAATTCGAAGCGGCGGCTGGAATATGTGCGCAAGAAGACCGGCCACGACGAATTCGAGCGTCGCGCCCAGCAGAGCCCGGATGAACAACATCGCCGCCGGCTCGTTCGCCGTTCGCATTTTCTGACGATCATCGCCGCCTGGGTGATCACGGTTCCGATTTCGGCGTTGCTTTCGGCGGCCATGTACGGTCTGTTCGATCTGATTTTCATGTAAGGGGCTTTCATGCGGGCCAATTTCCGGATGCAGCGGCTGTTTATCGATACGCCGCTTTCAAAGGGCGCGACCTATGAGGCGTCGAAGGAACAGTACAATTACCTCGTCAATGTGCTGCGGTTCGAGGAGGGAGCAGCGGTGCTCGTCTTCAATGGACGCGATGGCGAGTGGAAGGCCGAGCTTTCCTTTCCCGCCCGCAAGCGGCTGATCCTCACGACGACCGAACAGGTTCGCCCGCAGCCGGCGCCCTGCGATCTCCATTATCTCTTCGCCCCCCTGAAAGTCGGCCGGCTGGATTATCTCGTGCAGAAGGCCGTGGAAATGGGGGCGGGCCTGCTGCAGCCGGTCATGACCCAGCATGTGCAGGGCAAGCTCGGCAGCCTCGACCGGGTGCGGGCCAATGTCATCGAAGCGGCCGAGCAATGCGGCGTGCTCGGCATTCCCGAGGTCGCCGAGCCGCGAAAGCTCGACGAGCTGCTTGCCGGCTGGCCAGCGGCCCGCCGTATCATCTTCTGTGACGAGGGCGACGAGGGACAGAACCCGCTGCCGATCCTCTCGCGCATCACGGAGACGAAACACGCGCTGCTGATCGGTCCCGAGGGCGGTTTTTCTGACGGGGAGCGCAGACTGCTGCGCAGCCTCGACTTCGTCACCGCCATTCCGCTCGGGCCGCGCATCCTGCGCGCCGATACTGCGGCGGTTGCGGCGATGGCCGTCATTCAGGCCGCGATCGGCGACTGGAAATAGAATTTGTCAGGGAAAAGTGGAAGCCGGTTTTCCTGAAAAGACACACAGCTCCTTGCATTCCGTCCTGTTTGCGACATGCCGGGCATGCTGTTGATTTTTTGAACGCGCCTTGAAAGAATTTCACTTGCACGGTGGCGCGATCCGGTTCAAGCAGCCGGGGCCTTCCGCCTTTCCGCCCCCATCGAGAAGAAGACGCCCATGGCTCGTGACACCACCGATCAGACACCGATTGCCTCGATCGCAGACCTGACCGATTATCTGGCGCAGGGATCGAAGCCGAAGGAACGGTTCCGCATCGGCACCGAGCATGAGAAATTCGCCTTCTTCAAGGCCGACAACAGCCCCGTTCCCTATGACGGCGAAGCCAGCATCTCCGCCCTCTTGAACGGCATGGCGGAAAAGAGCGGCTGGGAGCCGATCGTGGATGCCGGCAAGATCATCGGTCTTGCGGAACAGTCCGGCCGTGGCGCGATCTCGCTGGAGCCCGGCGGCCAGTTCGAGCTTTCCGGCGCGCCGCTCGAAAATATCCATGAGACCTGCAAGGAATCGAACCGGCATCTGGCCGACCTGCGCGAGATCGCCGAGCCGCTCGGCATCCGCTTCCTCGGTATGGGCGGCAGCCCGAAATGGACGCTGGCGGAAACCCCGCGCATGCCGAAATCCCGCTACGACATCATGAGCCGCTACATGCCGAAGGTCGGCACCAAGGGCCTCGACATGATGTATCGCACCTGCACGATTCAGGTGAACCTCGACTTCTCTTCGGAAGAGGACATGCGCCGCAAGATGCAGGTCTCGTTGAAGCTGCAGCCGCTGTCGACCGCGCTGTTTGCAAGCTCGCCCTTCACCGACGGCAAGCCGAACGGCCTCGTCTCCTGGCGCGGCGATATCTGGCGCGATACCGACAACCAGCGCGCCGGCGTGCTGCCCGCCGCTTTCAAGCCGGATTTCGGCTTTGCCGATTATGTCGAATGGGCGCTGGACGTGCCGATGTATTTCGTCGTGCGCGACGGCCGCTATCACGACTGCACGCACATCACCTTCCGTCAGGCACTGAACGGCGCGTTGAAGGGCGAGATCGCCGACTGGCAGCCGAACATGGGCGACTGGACCAACCATCTTTCCACGCTGTTTCCGGATGTGCGCCTCAAGCGTTTCCTGGAAATGCGCGGCGCCGATGGCGGCCCGTGGCGGCGCATCTGTGCGCTGCCGGCCTTCTGGGTCGGCCTGCTTTATGACGACGCCGCTCTCGATGCCGCCGAAGAGCTGACGCGGAACTGGACCTATGAAGACACGATCGCCATGCGCGATGCGGTGCCTGCGCAGGGGCTGAACGCCAGCCTCAATGGTGTCTCTCTCTACGATATCGCCCGCGAGGTCATCGCCGTCTCCCGCGCCGGCCTGAAGGGCCGCAATCGCCTGAATGGCGACGGCGTGGACGAGAGCGTCTTCCTCGCGCCGCTGGACGAGGTTCTGGCCAAGAAGGCGACGCTCGCCGAGGACATGCTGGCGCTCTATAACGGCCGCTGGAACGGCTCGGTCGAGCCGGTCTTCGCCGATTATCAGTATTGAGTTAGCCGGCATCGCAGAAAGCGATTTGCGGCGGACATTTTCCCGTTATAGTGCAACGACATGGGTCGGTGTGCCCGGAGTGTTCCATCGAAGATGGAACATCTCGACAGGAGAGGTCCGCATATGCTTCCGCTTTTCGACATGATGATGCAGGCGCAGAACGGTCAGGCGATGGAGGTCATGGCCCGGCAGTTCGGTCTGGCGCAGGAGCAGATGGCCAAGGCGACCGCAGCGCTCATGCCGGCCTTCTCCGCGGCGCTGAAGCGCAATGCCGCCAATCCCTATGATTTCGGGGCCTTCCTCACGGCGATGACCAGCGGCAACCACGCCCAGTATTTCGAGGATATGTCGAAGGCCTTCACACCGCAGGGCATGGCCGATGGCAACGGCATTCTCGGCCAGCTTTTCGGCTCCAAGGAGATGTCGCGGGCGATCGCCGCCCAGGCCGCGCAGATGACGGGCATCGGTCAGGAAATCTACAAGCAGATGATGCCGGTCATGGCGACCGCGCTGATGGGTGGCCTGTTCAAGCAGGCGACGGGGCAGAGCGCGGGCAATGCCTTTGCCAGCAATCCCTTCGCGCCGATGATGCAATCCTGGCTGGAGGCTTCCGGATTCGCCCGCAAGCCGGAACCTGTCCCCAATCCCTTCGACAACTCCTTTACGCAGGCGATGCAGGCCTTTCTCCAGCCGAAGCCGGCGGAGAAGAGGCCTGAACCTGCCGATCTCTTCGCGGCCAATCCCTTCATGAAGGCGTTTCAGGACATGATGACGGCCAGCGGCGCTTCCGCCGGAAAGGAAAAGCCGGCGGAGAAAGGTCCATTGGCGCCCTTCAGCGAGATGGTCGGCAGCATGTTCGACAGCGGTATCGAAGCCCAGAAGGAATACCAGAAGGCAATCGACGGCCTGTTCGAAACCTATCGGACGAAGGCGCAGGAATAGCGCGACCCCAAGCATCCACCGGAAAAGAAAAAGCCCGGTGCGGATCCTCGGATCCGGCACCGGGCAAGCAGCAGGGTATATTGGCTCTAACCCTGCGGGGAAGAATGACGCGCAGAGGCGGCTGCGCGTCCGCCAGACCCACGCGCGGGGATGGCGCGGACCGGGCAAATCATCAACCGCGCTCGCCTCTTTCCATAACCGGGAGGCGAACGGGGGTATTCAGCGGCGCTGCTCCTTGAAGAGCGCGTCCTTGTAGAAGAACCGGGCCCGCGTGCGGGCGGCCTGGGTCAAGTGAAGCCCGGTATCCTCGAAGAAGGCCGAGGTCATCGCATCGCGGACATCCTCGCGCGACAGCCCCAGATCGAGAAGCTGCCGGTCGTCGAGTTCGTCGAGACGCATGAGGGCGCGTCGATTCTGCACCAGGCGCCAGACCGTAGCCAGCATGGCGACAACACCGTTGCGGCGGGGCGCGATGGCCTTTCCTGCATGGGTCGGGCCGAGGGCGTATTCGGTCGTGCGCATGGTCTTGCTCCTTTTCACAGGCACGAAGAGACCCGTCCCTCGGGGGAGGTCAGCGAAGGGACGGGTCGAAACTGGTGATCCGGAAGAATTGGGTTCGGCCGGAGCGGCGAATGCTGTTCTTTGCATCCCCAAATTCGCAAAACCTTATTGATCAGTCCAACGAATGTTTCTAATGGTATCTATCAAACAATCTGATGGGTAATCCGGCCATGTCCGCACCGCTCGATATCGACCAGCTCCAGACCTTCGTTGCCATTGCCGATACGGGCAGCTTCACCAAGGCTGCCGAGCGGGTGTTCAAGACGCAGTCGGCCGTCTCGATGCAGATGCGCCGGCTGGAGGAGCGCATCGGCAAGCAGCTTTTCGCCAAGGACGGCCGCGGCAACCGGCTGACGACGGAAGGCGACCGGCTGCTGAATTTCGCCCGCAGGATGATCCGTCTCAACAACGAGGCGATCGCGTCCTTCGACGACAACAGGCTGGAGGGCATGCTGCGAATCGGCACGCCGGACGATTATGCCGACCGCTACATGCCGGAAATCATCATGCGCTTCGCCAAGACGCATCCGAATGTCGAGCTTTTCATCGTCTGCGAGCCTTCGGTGGACCTGGCGGAAAAGATGGCCAAGGGCGATCTCGATATCGCTCTCGTGACCCACAACCCCCGCGCCCGCGCCTCCGACGTGGTGCGCACCGAGCCTCTCTGCTGGGTGAGTTCCATCAACCATCCGCTGCCGGAAAACGTGCCCGTGCCGCTGGCGGTCGGGAAGCGGGATTGTGTATGGCGTCAGGCTGCCTGCGCGGCGCTCGATGCGACGGGCAAGGAATACCAGATCCTGTTCACCAGCTGGTCGTCCACGGTGGTCGCCTCCGCCGTGCTGGCCGGCATGGCCGTGTCGGTGCTGCCGGAATCGGCCCTGCGGACCGGCATGAAGGTGCTGACCCAGGCGGATGGCTTCCCGGCGCTGGCACCGGTACAGATCGGCATCATGAAGCGTCCCGGCCTGTCGCCGTCCCTGTCCAACGCCATCAGCAACCACATCACGGCGTGTCTCGACAACATCACGCCGGTCGCCCAGACCGACGATATCGATGGCGAGGTCAAGAACTTCCCGCGCTATCCGCGTCTGCGCCAGAGCCATATGCTGCCGGGCTGGTAATACACGGTTTATCAACCATAAAAAGGCCGCACCCTTCGCGAGAAGGGTGCGGCCTTTGCCGTATGGCTATACTATGAAAATCGGCCGCGGGGCCCAAATGCCTGCAATATGTTTTGGTCAAATAGCCGTCTTCGTGGCTGACGGTAAGGCATCCATAACCGAGGTCGATGACAAATCGAAGATAGGCCATGTGACCATTTTTGGGGCAGACCGGAAATTTTGCTCACAGGTGACAGGCTGGCCAGCCGGCCGCTTTGGCCGTTCAAGGGTAGACGCTGGAGACGAGAAAACTCTCTTAACCGCCTGTCGTCAGGCCGGCCTGTTGCTCGGGAGAGGTGACGGCCATGGCCGCCACGGCGCGCGTCAGCGCGCGGCGGCCGCCCGCGGCGCGTCGAAGCGTACGGTTGCGAGCAGTTCCTGCTCGAAGCTCAGGATCAGTTCCTTGAGTTGCGGCTCGGCAACCCGGCTTGCCGCCTCGCTGAAGCTGACCCACTCCAGCTTGCGGCTGCCCTTTTCCGGATAGTTCTTGGCCATATCGAGAACCACGACGGGGTAGACCTGCGCGCGGCAGGGCACCTTCATGCCGTGATCGAGATTTTTGCGGTAGCCATAGGAACCGATGCATTGTTCACCGGCCTCGCCCTTGACGCCGGCTTCTTCCCAGGCTTCGCGGGCCGCGACCTCATGGGACTTCTTGCCGTTCATCGGCCAGCCCTTGGGGATCACCCAGCGTCCGGTGTCGCGGCTGGTGATGACCAGCATTTCCGGCAGCGCGCTCTTCTTCTTGAACCGGTAACACAAGGCAGCACACTGCATCCGCTCGGGCCGGCGGAACATCAGGCGTACTTCATTGGTGATACGGTCGAAAAAGTTCAATGTCAGGGCGCCCTCTCGGTTGTCTGGGAGTGAAGCGAATCCGTGTTGCCGCATCCAGTATGCCCGCTTGGCGGACGCTGTAAATGCATAGAATTCGTAGGTCTAATATAGTGTCCGGGTCGCGGGGATAAAGGGAGAATACCGTAAAAAACCGGCTCTTACGCCGTCTTTGCCCTGTCGGCTTTCCTGCGAACGATGCGCGCCGCTGCAGCTGCGACATCGGGCGGTGGTGTGAGGGTTTTCAACAGGTAAAATGCGGCAGGTCAGGCGGGGCCGCCGGTTTTGTCGCGCTGCTGCATGCGCATCTGCGATATGCGCGCCCATTCGCCGCTGCGTTCGGCATCCTGCGTCGCCCTGATGATGAAATCGATATGGGCATGCGCCGCCTCGCGCGCGCCGTCGGGATCGCCCGCCATGATGGCGGCATAGATCGCCTCGTGCTGGGCGAGCAACCGGTCCTTGGCGCCGGGCGCATCGAAGAGGATGGCGCGATTGAAGAAGATACCTTCGCTGAGCAGCCGGTAGCAGGCCCGCAGCGTATGCAGGAGAATGACGTTGTGGGCGCTTTCGCCGATGGCGTTGTGCAGATCGACGTCGGCTTTCATGCCGCCTTCGGCCGAGCCGTCGCGATGGGCGGCGCGCATCTCCTCCATGATCCCGGTCAGCATCTCCCGGTCGAAGCGGGTGGCGCGGCGGGCGGCGAGGGCTGCCGTCATGCCTTCCAGTTCGCGCCGGTATTCGAGATAATCCAGCGTCGCCTTCTGGTGGCGGGCGATGAGGTCGATCACCGGCTTTGAAAAGATCTGGCCGATGACGTCGCCGACGAAGGTGCCGCCGCCATGGTGGCTGACCAGCAGCCCGCGCGCCTCCAGCTCCTTCAGGGCCTCCCGCAGAATCGGGCGGGAGACGTCGAAGCGGCCCGAAAGGTCGCGTTCGCTCGGCAGTCGCTCGCCATCGCGCAGCACGCCTTCCAGAATCAGGCGCTCGATCTGGTTGACGATCTCGTCGGCCGTGCGGCTCGGCTGGATGCGGGCATAGGTATCGATGGGGACGTCTGTCACGAGGGGTCTCCTTGGATGCAAATCTAGCCTTGCGGCGAAAAGTGGTCAAATTGTTTGGCCACTTTGTCCCAATCGCCGGCCGAGGCTGCGTCAAACTGCCCTTTCCCTTTCTGTTGCGCGGTTGCTAAACAAGCGGGTGATGAAAGCGTAGAAGGGGACGCGTTTCGTGGGAAATTTTTCATTTCCGGCTGCGGCCGCACGCGCCCAGGCGCTGGGGGAAATCCATGCGCGGCCTTATGCGCTGGTGTCTGCGCCGCGGGTGATTTTCCAGCTCGCCTTCATGACGGATGGCGGCGCCGCGGTTGATCATGCCGTGTTGTCGGAGCTTTCGAGGGCACGCGGCGTCGCGCCGCCCGGACGGGAAGCCAATCACTATACGATGCCTTGGGGACCGGGCACGCTGCGCTGGGAACGCCACACCGAGTTTTCGACCTATTTCTGGGACTGTCCGGCGCCCGACGCTTTTGACGCCCCGGTGACGTTGCATCCCTTCGGCGACGGTTTCCAGCCGCCGGGCACGCTGATCTCGGGTATTCGGCTGGAAATCCGGCCGGATACGCCGGAAAATCGCAAGGCGATGGCCGCCTTCGATCCGACGAGCCTGTGCTATGGCGATGTCAAGAACGGGCAGGGCGCCGTCATCACCGATTTCCGCCAGAACGGTGACGGGCTGACGCGCATTCTGGTTCTCGACAGCGGCATGACGGAGGCCGGCACCGGTGCGCTCGTTCAGCGCCTGCTCGATATCGAGACCTACCGCACGCTTGCGATGATCGGCCTGCCCATGGCGCAATCGATCTCTCCGGACCTGCGCCGCATCGAGGACGGGCTGACCGGCATCACCCGGAAGATGCGCAGCGACGCCCGCGAGCATGCCGACGACATGCTCGGCGAAATCAGCCGCCTCGCCGCCGATCTCGAAGCGGGGGCGGCGCTCAGCCTCTACCGCTTCGGCGCCAGCCGCGCCTATTACGGCATCGTGCAGGAGCGCATCCGAGCGCTGGGCGAAACCGGCGTGCCCGGCTACGAGACCCTCGGCAGCTTCCTGGAGCGGCGTCTTGCGCCGGCGATGCGCACCTGCCAGTCGGTCGAGGAGCGGCAGGCCAACCTGTCGCGCAAGCTCGCCCGCGCCACGGCGCTGCTCAGGAGTTGGGTGGATGTCGAGCTGGAACGGCAGAACACCGCCATCCTCAACTCGATGGACAAGCGCGCCCGGCTGCAGCTGCGCCTGCAGCAGACGGTCGAGGGCCTCTCGGTCGCGGCGATCTCCTATTATGTCGTCGGCCTCTTCGGCTATCTGGCAAAGGCGCTGGAAAGCGAGGGCCTGCCGCTGAAATCGAGCGTGCTCACCGGCTTCTTCGTGCCGGTGGCGGTGGTTGCCATGTGGTTCGTCGTCCGCCGTATCCGCCGCCATCACGCGGAGGAAGATCGCCAGTGACGGAGCCTCACCGCTCCCAATACGGTGTCGGGCCGTAAAGCTCCGCCAGAAAATCGACGAAGAGCCGCACCTTGGCCGGCAGGAACTGTCGGCTCGGATAGAGCGCCGAGACGGCGAGGTGCTTCGAGCCTTCCCATTGCGGGAGAACCTGCACCAGCTTTCCGTTTTTCAGTTCGGGCCCGATATCCCAGGTCGAGCGTAGCGCGATGCCTGCTCCGGCGATGACGGCTTCGCGGATCACCTCGGAGGAATTGGTGACCAGCGGCCCTTCGGCGCGGTAGACGGTCTGCCCTTCCGGCCCCTCCAGCCGCCAGCTTTCGTGGTTGTGGGCCGGCAGGCAGATATGGCCGGCAAGGTCGGCGATCTCCTCGGGTTTTCCGTGGCGAGCGATATAGTCGGGCGCGGCGCAGAGGATGCGGCGCACCGGCGCAAGTTTTCGCGCGACGAGGCTGGTATCGACCAGTTCGCCGATGCGGATGGCCAGATCGAAGCCGTCGGCGACGATATCGGTGAATTCGTCGGTCAGCACGATATCGAGAACGAGGCCCGGATGCGCGTCCATGAAGCGCGGCAGAGAGGGCGCGATGTGCATGCGGCCGAAGGAGGTGGGCGCGGTGATCCGAAGCCGCCCCTGCGCCAGTTGCGAGCGCCCGGCGGCAAAGGCTTCCGCCTCCTCGATTCCAGCGAGAACGCCGAGAATACGATCGTGAAAGCCCTGTCCCGCCTCGGTCAGCGAAATCTGCCGCGTCGTGCGCTGGAAAAGCCGCGTGCCCAGCCGGTCTTCCAGCCGCTTGATCCGCTTGGAGATGACCGCCGGCGAAAAACCGAGTGCGCGCCCGGCCGCAGACATGCTGCCTGTCGCAACGACGCGGGTGAAAATTTCGAGATCGCCCAGATTTGTCATGTCCGATATATCATGAATGAGAACCATTGTTTCGGAAATGGAAAAAGCGCAATACCATTTGCTGCACCCTTCCGATAGTGGTAAAGAAAATAGACCAATTGTTGGAAAGCCGAAAGGACGCGCGTGCCCGATCAGATCGCCTTCATGCCGCCCAAGCGGTCCGTGCTCGACCGGCGCGAGACGATCGTCGCCGATCTTGCCGATTTGCTGCCGCCGGGCTGTCTGGTGAGCGATGCGAGGGGGCTGGTGCCGTTCGAGACGGATGCCTTCATCGCCTATCGCCAGCTTCCGCTTGCCGTCGCGCTTCCCGAAACCACGGCGCAGGTCGCCGCCGTTCTCAAATATTGCAGCCGTTACGGTATCCCCGTCGTGCCGCGCGGGGCCGGCACGTCGCTGTCTGGCGGCGCGATCCCGCAGGAGGATGCCGTCGTCATCGGCCTTTCGAAGATGACCCGCATCCTCGATATCGATTTTGCCAACCGCACCGCGACGGTGGAAGCCGGCGTCACCAATATCAATATTTCCGAGGCCGTCCTGCCGGACGGTTTCTTCTATGCGCCGGACCCGAGTTCGCAGCTCGCCTGCACCATCGGCGGCAATATCGGCATGAATTCCGGCGGCGCGCACTGTCTGAAATACGGCGTGACCACCAACAACCGGCTCGGCGTGAAGATGGTGCTGTTCGACGGCACGGTGATCGAGCTGGGCGGCAAGGCGCTGGATGCGGCGGGTTACGATCTTCTCGGCCTCGTCTGCGGCTCGGAAGGCCAGCTCGGCATCGTCACCGAGGCGACGGTGCGGCTTCTGGCGCGGCCGGAAGGGGCGCGGCCGGTGCTGTTCGGATTTTCCTCGTCCGAAGAAGCAGGCGCCTGCGTCGCCGAGGTCATCGGTTCTGGCATCATTCCCGTCGCCATCGAATTCATGGACAAGCCGGCGATCGGCATTTGCGAGGCCTTCGCCAAGGCGGGTTATCCCATGGATGTCGAGGCGCTGCTGATCGTCGAGGTCGAGGGCTCCGAGGCGGAGATGGATGCGACGCTCGCCGGCATTATCGAGATGGCCCGCCGCCATGGCGTCACCACCATTCGCGAAAGCCAGTCGGCGACGGAAGCGGCGCTGATCTGGAAAGGCCGCAAATCCGCCTTCGGCGCCACCGGCCGCATCGCCGATTATATCTGCATGGACGGCACGGTGCCGCTTTCCCAGCTTTCGGAGGTGCTGCGCAAGACGGGCGAGATCGCCGAGGGCTACGGCTTGCGGGTCGCCAATGTCTTCCATGCCGGCGACGGCAACATGCATCCGCTGATCCTTTACAACATCAACGACCCCGAGGACGCCGCCCGCGCCGAAGCGGCGGGCAACGATATCCTGAAGCTCTGCGTCGATGCCGGCGGCTGTCTCACCGGCGAGCATGGTGTCGGCATCGAGAAACGCGACCTGATGCTGCACCAGTTCACGAGGGCCGATCTCGACCAGCAGATGGCCGCCCGCGCCGCCTTCGATCCGCAATGGATCATGAATCCTTCCAAGGTTTTCCCGCTCGAAGGACGCCCGGCCGTATGAGCATCGATTTCGAACCGGAAAGCGAAAACGAGGCGGCTGATATCGTGCGCGCCGCCGCCGCCCGTTCGGCCCGGCTGAAGATCATCGGCGGCGGCACGCGTGCCATCGCGGCCGATGTCGCGGCCAGTGCCGTTCTTTCCACCCGCCGGCTTTCGGGCATCGTCAGTTACAATCCCGCTGAAATGACCATGAGCGCCCTTGCCGGGACACCGGTCGCGGAGATCGAGGCGCGGCTTTCCGCGCACCGCCAGATGCTGGCTTTCGAGCCGATGGATCCGCGGCCGCTGCTTGCCACTACGGGCGAGCCCACCATCGGCGGTGTCTTTGCCGCCAATGTTTCCGGTCCGCGCCGTCTTTCCGCCGGTGCGGCCCGCGATCACCTGCTCGGCATCCGTTTCGTCAACGGCGAGGGGACCGCGATCAAGTCCGGTGGCCGGGTGATGAAGAATGTCACGGGTCTCGATCTCGTGAAGTTTCTGGCCGGTTCGCATGGCACGCTGGGTCTGCTGACGGAGGTGACGTTCAAGGTTCTGCCGCTGCCGCCGGCTGCCGCGACCATCGTGCTTTCGGGCCTTAACGATGCCGAGGCGGCGGGTGCGATGGCGCGGGTTATGGCCATGCCCTTCGAGGTCTCCGCCGCCGCCCATCTGCCGGAAAGCGTGCGCGGCCGGTTCATCGCGGGGCGGCTGCCGGACGGTCCCGCCACGGTGCTGCGGCTCGAAGGTCTGGCCGATACCGTCGCGGCGCGGGCGGAAAAGCTTGGGCGTGCCTGCGCGGTCGCCGGTCCCGTCGCCGTGCTGGGCGACGAGGATACGCGCACCCTCTGGCGCGAAATCCGCGACGTGACGCCTTATGCCGATGGCACTGAGCGCGCCCTCTGGTGCGTCTCCGTCTGCCCGACGGCGGGCCACCAGCTTGTCGCGGCGCTGCGCCTCGAGACCGGCGTCGATGCCTTTTACGACTGGCAGGGCGGCCGGGTGTGGCTGCGTATGGAGGCCGATCCCGAAGCGGCGCTGGTGCGTGGCTTTATCAAGGCGCTGGGCGGCGGACATGCGCGGCTGGTGCGGGCGTCCGCGCCCGTGCGCGCGGCGACGCCAGCCTTCGAGCCGGAAGCGCCGGCCGTTGCTGCTCTTTCGCAGCGGTTGCGGGAAAAATTCGATCCGAAGGGTATCTTCAATCCGGGGCTGATGGGGTGATGTCTGAATATGCCGCGAACACCCCGTCTGTTCCGAGCGTGCGCCTTGCTCCCTCTTCTCCCCAGCGGGGAGAAGGTGGCGCACAGCGCCGGATGAGGGGGGCGGCTTGCTCCGAACTCGCCGCCAAGCCCCCCTCATCGCCTCGCTTTCGCTCGGCACTTCTCCCCGCTGGGGAGAAGAGGGCCGCAGCGTTCCCGTTATATCCGGTTCCGGAGATCATTGCCTGATGCAAACCTCCTTCACGCCCGCCCAGCTTGCCGATCCGCATGTCGCGACGTCGGAACAGATTCTGCGCAAATGCGTGCATTGCGGCTTCTGCACCGCCACCTGTCCGACCTATGTGACTGGTGGAAACGAACTCGACAGTCCGCGCGGTCGCATCTATCTCATCAAGGACATGCTGGAAAACGATCGCCCGGCGGATGAGGAAGTCGTCACCCATATCGACCGCTGTCTCTCCTGCCTCTCCTGCATGACCACCTGTCCCTCTGGCGTGAACTACATGCATCTGGTGGATCACGCCCGCGTTCATATCGAAAAGACCTACAAGCGTCCGCTCACTGACCGGCTGGTGCGTGCCGTGCTGGCGATGGTGCTGCCCTATCCGGGCCGGTTCCGGCTGGCACTCAAGGCGGCGGCGCTTGGGCGCCCCTTCGCCGGTCTCCTGAAGCGCGTCCGCCCGTTGAAACCCTTCGGCACCATGCTCGATCTGGCCCCGTCGAAGGTCGCGCCCGCGTCTGCCGCCGACATGCCGGGCACGCACCGCGTCGATGGCGCGAAACGCGGCCGGGTGGCGATCCTCTCCGGCTGCGCCCAGCCGGTGCTTCGGCCTCAGATCAACGAGGCGACGCTGCGGCTTCTGGCGCGGCTTGGCGTCGAGGTGGTCGTGCCGGAGGATGCCGGCTGCTGCGGCGCACTCGTCCATCACATGGGGCGCGAGGAACAGGCGCTCGATGCCGCCCGCCGTATGGTCGATGCGTGGCTGAAGGTGAAAGCAGAAGGCGGTCTCGACGCGGTGATCATCACCGCTTCCGGCTGCGGCACGACGATCAAGGATTACGGTCACATGCTGCGGCTCGATCCAGCCTATGCCGAAAAAGCGGCGGAGGTTTCCGCGCTTGCCAGGGACATCACCGAGTATCTTTCAACCATCGATCTGCCGGCGCTGGAAAGAAAGGCGCTGACGGTCGCCTATCATTCCGCCTGCTCCATGCAGCACGGTCAGAAGATCACGATGGCGCCGAAGGTCTTGCTGCGCAATGCGGGTTTCACGGTGCGCGATCCGGGCGAGGGGCATCTCTGCTGCGGCTCGGCCGGCACCTACAACATCCTGCAACCGGAAATCTCCGCCAAGCTCAAGGCCCGAAAAATTCGCAATATCGAGGCGACGAAGGCTGATATCATTGCGACCGGCAATATCGGCTGCATCACCCAGATCGCGACGGGAACGGAAATGCCGATCCTGCATACGGTGGAGCTGCTCGACTGGGCCTATGGCGGGCCAAAGCCGGCGGGGCTGGAAAACACGGGATAAGGCATTGCGCGCCAGCCGGCGCGCAATGCTGAAGACGGTCTCAGCCGCCGAAGATCGTGCGGAAGAAGTCCACGCCGCGATCGTCGTAGGAGACTTCGCCCTGCTTGTTGCCGGGGCCGATGACGATGACCTTGGTGCCGATCGAGGCGCGGTCGTAGAGATGCTCCACGTCCTGATTCATCATGCGGATGCAGCCCGACGACATATTCTGGCCGATCGACCAGGGCTGGTTGGTGCCGTGGATGCGGAAGCCCGAATCGGACTTGCCCTTGTAGAGATAGAGCGCGCGCGCGCCGAGCGGGTTGTCGATGCCGCCTTCCTGATAGGCCGGAAGGATATGGCCCTTCTTGCGCTCGCGGGCGATCATTTCCGGCGGCGGCGTCCAGCCGGGCCATTCGGCCTTGCGCTGCACCTTGACCACGCCCGACCAGCCGAAACCTTCGCGGCCGACGCCGATGCCGTAGCGGGTCGCCTTGTTGCGGCCTTCGACGAGGTAAAGGTACTTGTTGTTGGTATCGACGATGATCGTACCCGGCGCTTCGTTGGTCTGAAGCTTGACCTTGGTGCGCCAGAACTGCTTCGGCGGCTTTTTCTGCGGCGTGGCGGCGAGTGTGACGTCGCTCTGGATCGTTTCTGTCTTCGGCGCGTGTCCGGGTGTGAAGGCGGCGGCGCTGGAAGCCGTCAGCAGCATGGTGGCGGCAAAGGCGGCCGCGAGCATACGGTGTTTCATGAAATCTCCCCTCTCAAACAATCGGTCGGACAGC
>JAVBSF010000392.1:0-7092 GCA_031556925.1 Pararhizobium sp. | reverse complement strand
GGATCTCGATGCCATCGAAGCCCGCCTCGATGGCGTTGCTTGCCGAATTTGCGAAATCCTGAACGACCCGCGCCACTTCTTCCGTCGAGAGCTGACGCGGTTTGCTTGTGGCAATGAGAGCCGGCCTGCCATCGGCACCGTAGCCGAAACAGGTTGAACCTTCCGCAATCTTGGAACTCGCGCTGACTGGATCCCGACCATCCTGCTGGATTGTCGGATGGGACACGCGGCCCACATGCCAAACCTGAGCAAAGATACGTCCGCCGATCGCATGAACAGATTGTGTGGTCAGGCGCCACCCGGCAATCTGCTCCGGGGTGAATATGCCGGGATTGAAGAGATATCCCTGGCCTTCGCGGGAGATTGGTGTCCCCTCGCTGATGATGAGGCCTGCGGTTGCTCGCTGTGCATAGTACAACGCAATCTTCTCGTCCGCGATATCTTGTGGTGCCCGAGAGCGCGTCATCGGCGCCATAACCACACGATTTGAAAGCTTGGTGCCGGATAGATCGAAAGGCGAGAAGAGGTCAGTCATATCGATGTTCCTTGTAGGCTTCGGAACAGTTGATATAGCCTCTTCCTCCGGCACGATTGATAGGCTTAAATTCCAATCATTGCGGAATAAAATTATCAAATCTTGCAGGATTGCACCAGAGTGCTGCGGCCAGCGGCTATGACTCTTCAGCCCCGTTTTTCGACGAAACTGGTTCAGCAGAACCAAGCGAGGAACTCTTGACTGGGGGTACATCACGCGAAAGCTCCTTGAGGAACCTGTCACCTGTCGCCAGCTTGCGACCGAGACGCTGCAAGAAACCTTCAAACCGTTCGGTTCCTTTTGCGCGTGCAGAGGCTTTAGCGCCATCAGCAAGCGGCGGTGTGACGGTCAGCCAGAAATGGATGAACTGCGACAAGGTTTCACCGACGATGGCGAGGTCTTCATCGATCACGTCGATCTGACGGCTGATCTTGTCCATCCGGCGTGATAATGCCGCCTCCAACCGTTCGGAAGCATCGGCCGAGAGAAAGGATGCGACTGCCGCCTCTATGACTGCGGATTTCGACACGTTGCGCCGCAGCGCCAGTGCTTCCACCTTCTTCAGAAGATCCGGGGCGAAATAGACATTCATTCGTGTCTTGGGCTGCATTAGAGTTCCCCTCAAAGCTCGATGCCATCGGCAGGGTCCAGCGTCACCTGCCGGGCCATCATCCGCATGTTCTGACGAATGGCCTGTGCCTTGGCCGCATCCACATCCGCGTCATCGTCCAGAATATCGAACTCCTGTTCGGGCGGGCGGGGCGGTGTGACGATCTCCTCATGTTCAGGCAATTCCGGTTCGCGGCGAATTCCGGCATTAGCGGGATCGCCAGTGGAATCGCTTCCGGCCGCGTGCCCGGCCGTGGTGGCCGAGGCAATGACACGGCTCGACCAGTCATCCGTGGCGGGAGCCGATGAGCCGGGTTTCCGCGCAGTCAGGACAGGTGGCGGCAGAAGGCGTTCCGTGAACCGCAGATCTTCGAAATACCGGGCCTTCTTCGCCCGGATCGGCGGTGTGCCCGCTACCATGACGATTTCATCAGCGGGCGGCAGCTGCATGATCTCTCCCGGGGTCAGTAAAGGGCGGGCCGTCTCCTGCCGCGAGACCATGAGGTGCCCCAGCCACGGTGCCAGCCTGTGCCCGGCATAGTTGGTGGAATCTCGCATTTCCGTGGCGGTGCCCAAGGAATCCGACACCCGCTTGGCGGTGCGCTCGTCATTCGTGGCGAAGGACACCCGGACATGGCAGTTGTCGAGAACGCTGTTGTTCGGGCCGTAAGCCTTTTCGATCTGGTTGAGGCTCTGCGCGATCAAGAAGGATTTCATGCCGTAGCCCGCCATGAAGGCGAGCGCGGATTCAAAGAAATCCAACCTTCCGAGCGCGGGAAACTCGTCCAGCATCAACAGCAGGCGGTGGCGCTTGCCGGATGAATTCAGTTCCTCGGTCAACCGCCTGCCAATCTGGTTGAGGATCAGGCGGATCAGTGGCTTTGTTCTGGCAATGTCGGACGGCGGAACGACAAGGTAGAGGCTGACGGGGTGTTTCGAGGCGACCAGATCGGCAATACGCCAGTCACAGCGTGACGTGACCTGCGCGACGACGGGATCACGGTAAAGGCCAAGAAACGACATGGCGGTGCTCAACACGCCGGAGCGCTCATTCTCGCTCTTGTTCAGCAGCTCGCGCGCCGACGAAGCGATGACGGGATGAACGCCCTCCTCGCCGAGATGCGGCGTGTTCATCATCGCCCGCAAGGTTGCCTCAACCGGGCGGCGCGGATCGGACAGGAAGTTGGCAACGCCCGCCAAGGTCTTGTCCGGTTCGGCATAGAGGACATGCAGGATCGCACCGACAAGCAGGCTATGACTGGTCTTTTCCCAATGGTTGCGTTTGTCCAGACTGCCTTCGGGATCGACGAGAATATCCGCAACGTTCTGGACGTCGCGGACTTCCCATTCTCCGCGACGAACTTCGAGCAAGGGATTATACGCAGCGGACAGCGCATTGGTCGGATCGAACAGCAGAACTCGGCCGTGACGGGCACGGAAACCTGCGGTCAGCCCCCAGTTTTCACCCTTGATGTCATGAACAATCGCCGAACCGGGCCATGTCAGCAGCGTCGGCACCACAAGCCCGACGCCCTTGCCGCTGCGGGTAGGCGCGAAACAAAGCACGTGCTCCGGGCCGTCATGGCGGAGATAGCCGTGTTCATGTTTGCCGAGCACAACACCGTCCTGGCCGAGTAGACCGGCGCCGTGGATCTCCTTTTCTTCCGCCCATCGGGCAGAACCATAGGTGGCGACATTATGGGCTTCTCTTGCCCGAATGATCGACATGAGTATGGCAGCGGCGATGGCGAGGATTCCGCCCGAAGCCGCGATTGCGCCGCCTTCCGCGAAGATGCCTGGGGCATAAGCATCATAGGCATACCACCACCAGAAGAAGGCGGGAGGATAGTAGACCGGCCAGCCTGCCAGCACGAACCACGGATTACCAAGCTGGGGCTGGAAGCCGAGCCGCCAGGCCGCCCATTCGGTCGCGGCCCACGTCATCACCAGAACGATGATCATGACGACGGCGATCTGCCCCCAAAGAATTCGGCCTCCGCGCATACAGGCTCCAGTCGGCAAACGAGATGGAACCAATCAGAGAATAGGCAGTCGCAGGGGAGGCAACACAGAAAATGAACCCGGCGTGCTACCGGATAGCATAGCGAAGAAATCGGACGGGTCGTGTCAGTGCAGGCGCGACTTGCTCGCTTCCTCGACCGCCTGTTTGAGTATCCGTCGATAGCCGTGCTTCGTCATCCATTGGGCGCGGGCGAGATGGCTTTCCCAACAGAGGCGCGTGCGGGCTTCATCGGTAACGGGATCGCGATGCAGGACAATCCGCGCAACCTCGGTCCAGTCTGCTCCATCCGCCTGCGCGTCGAGCAGGCGCAGGTAGGTCACGAAATGCCTTTCGTCATAGATCGTGATGTTCGGACCAGTTGGGGCCTCGTCCTCCACATCAGGATCAAGCTGGGGCTGAACACGCATGGCACGCTCTCCCTCCAAGGTTAGGTCGCCACAATATCCCGAAATGGGATAATCCCAAAACAGGATTATCGGAACAACGCCCATTATTCAACGGAGCGGCGTCCCGAATGCAGAAGTCCTTGCGCACCCCCCGACAGCAATTGTTCCTGTCGCTGCTTGTTGAGGCACGCAAGGCGAAGGGTCTGACCCAGGCAGAGTTGGCCACTGCGCTTGGGAAGCCACAATCGTTCGTCGCCAAGTACGAAAACGGAGAGCGACGGCTTGATGTCATCGAATTTGTCGATATTGCCGCTGCTCTGAATATGTCTTCGAGCGATCTGCTGGCACAGATCGAGTCGTTCAAGAAGAATCCCTGTGACGACATGCGATGCTGATCGCCGACGAATATGCTTGATCCTGACGGATCGGCTCGCCCCGAACGTCTGGCTCTTGTCTGTCGGTCTTCATGTCGGGCCTGAAAGCGTATGTTTCCGGTTGAGGCAATAGCACGTCACAACACGAACCAGAATGATCGTTGCAGAGCATCCATTTTAATCTTGTTTTCCATCTTGCCGCGGGAGGTGACTCCAGCGGATCGGCACCGCGTGTCATGATTGGCAAGAGCTGAATGAAGAACTCTCGGAACGTGCTGGCGAATTTCACCGTCTGCGGACAGAGGCGGACGCGTTGGGAAACAAGGCAGGGACGCAACTAAAGCGTCCGGGAAGGGAGGCTTGATTTTCCGAGTTCTTCAGCAAGGGCAAGCAGGTTTTTCAGCGCGGGATTGCGATTATGAGGCGACCAGAGTGCGCTAAAATGAGCGGTCTCCGGTTCATCGGCGATGGGAAGAAACCGAATATTGGAATAAGGGATACGCCCGAGTGAGGCACAGGTTAGTGTGATGCCGAGACCATTGCCGATCATCTGCATGAGCGTGTCGCGCTCGACATCACAGCAGCGAATTTCCGGGGACCGTCCCTGTGTTCCAAGTCGGCGCACCAAATGGTCGAAAACCTGCGTACCGGAACCAGCATGTCGAACGAGGAAGCGATCCGTCATAACATCGGTCCAGTGGATCGTTTTCTTTCCAGCACATGGATGAGAGGCCGTCAAAGCGATAACCAGAGGTTCAGACCAGAGGAGGCGTGTGTGACATTGCGGAGCCTTTGGCTCTCCGATAACAACGGCCATATCGAGAGAGCCGTCGAGCAGTTTTCGGATGGTTTCGCTGGATTTGCCTTCTGAAACGACCAGCGTCACCTTTGGATAACGCTGCCGAAAGTGGCAGCATAATTCCGCAATGAATCCACAGGCGACCGGGACGCTTAGCCCCAACAGCAATTGCCCTGCATCGCCGGATGAAATGGCTCCAACGGTTCTTATCGCGTGGTTGAGATGGCCAATTCCGACAGATATTTCATCAACAAAAATCCTTCCTGCCTCCGTCAATTTTACGCCGCGAGCACGACGCTCGAATAGTAGAACACCGAGATCCTGTTCGAGTGTCTTGATCCGGGTACTGACGCTGGACTGGCTCACACCCAGAGCAGCAGCGGCATGTCGGAAATTCAGATGTTCCGCGACCGCCAAAGTATGAAGCAATGAGACAAGTGGAATCCGCCCGTTCGATATGCTTGCAGACCACGTATGGGCATCATCACTCTGTTTTCGAGCAGATCGTCTCATCGGGGCTACCGCATTCGCCGATACGCAACATCGAAGCTGCTTACGAGAGAGGCAGGTCGGGGTTTCATGAAATTGCCTCCGCTACAAGCTGGTATGAGCGGCAGCGCGCAACCGGATCGTGGATACGGGCATCGATGATCAGCTCATCCGCTCCTGTCGCGGCGATGAACTCGCGCAGCCACTGCCCCACTTCTTCCGTATCGCCGACGACCGAATATGCCAGGGCCTGCTGCAATCCGTGACGTTCCCGCTCGGAAAGCCGCTGGAAATAGCCGTCCTGTGGCTGCGGCAACGGGCCAGGTCGGCCCATATGCAGCATATTGACCCAGTGGAAATGCGAACTGGCGATGAAGGCGGCCTCGGCGCCGGTGTCCGCCGCGAAGACGTTCACTCCGGCGATGACATAGGGCTCCGCCAGTGCGGGGGACGGTTTAAAATGCTCGCGGTAGTAGGCTATCGCGTTCATCAGGAATTGTGGTGCGAAATGCGAGGCGAAAGCGTAGGGCAAGCCGCGCCGCGCGGCGAGATCGGCGCTGAACATACTTGATCCCAATATCCACAACGGCAGGTCATGCCTGCCCGGGATTGCCCGGACAGGCTGGTGGCCGTTATCCTCCAGATAGTCGATCACCTGATCGATGTCGGCCTCAAAGTCCCGCTCCCGCGCGCCGCCGCGCAGAGCGTGGACGGCGGGTCCGGCCGAGCCCGCGGCCCGGCCCACGCCAAGATCGATGCGTCCGGGGAACAGGGTGTCGAGCGTGGCAAACTCTTCGGCCACGATGAGAGGCGCATGATTGGGAAGCATGATGCCGCCCGCACCGACGCGAAGGCTGGACGTCGCCGTTGCCAGATGCTGGATAAGCAGCGTTGTGGCCGAGGAGGCGATGCCCGGCAGATCGTGATGCTCGGCGATCCAGTAGCGCCGGTAGCCATGTTGTTCGACATGGCGGGCCAGACTGGCGGCGTCGGTCAGCGTATCCGCGAAGGTCTTGCCTTCACCAATCATCATCAGATCGAGAACAGAAAGCGGCGTCACGGTTGCCTCCGGGAAATGCGAGGCTCCGGCATCGGAACCGTCAGGTTAATGGAAAGATGGAAGGGGGCGGAATGAAGCATCATGGGGCGGGCTGCATGGTTGCCCAGCCGGGATGGGTCTGTAGGCGCAGGTCGATGGCCCGCATCGTGGCAAGGCAGCGGCGTAGCTTGAGATAGACATCGCCGGCATAATCCCAGCCGAGTATCCCGATGCTGCCCGAGTAGCCGATGCGATCAAGCGCGGAAACTACGACGAAATTGTCCAGCTCGCCGCGGTCGACGGGTTCCATCGTCGCCACCCCGCCCCAACCAAGGGGCGAGAGTGCGCTGCCAGACAGGACGACCTGCATCAACCAGGGCTTCATCGCAGCAAGGCGCTGTTCAAGTTGACCCTCCTGGCTGGCATACCAGTGATAGCCATTGAAGGAAGCGCCGAGACGCGGATGATCGAACTGTTCGCACAGGCGAACCACTTCGGTAGTCGTTTGGGTGACATGGCGCAGATGCGGGTAGAGGGCGATGCGCAGACCGCGGCGCTCGGCGATCCTTATCAGGAATTCGATATTGCGCAGGATGGCACTGAGACCATTGACGGAGGTCTGAACGGCCAGCTCGATCAGTTCCACCCCTTCGACAGACTCGATGATCCGGCGAATGATGGCGTCGTTGCGTCCCTCGTGCAGCACGGTGTAAAGGGCCGCGACATCAAGGCCATGCCGCGCCTTGACCGTCGGCAGCAGGGCAAGATCGGTGAGCGGCTGCAGGTGCACGCGACCTCGGTGACCCCGCTGGTCAAGCGGCTGGAGAGCGCCGGGCTG
>JAVBSF010000487.1:0-4096 GCA_031556925.1 Pararhizobium sp. | reverse complement strand
GTGAATCTGAAAGATCGCGACGCGCTTCGACGATCGAGTGACTTGAGCTAAACAAAAAAACCGGGCGGCAACCGTCTCCGTTGCCTGCCCGGCCCGCACTGTTTTTCTCGTCGCGTCAGGACGCGGAAGCGAGTTTTACGTTCCCGCCATGGCCACCGCCGCCGAAAACCTGATGCTCGCCGAAGGACGAGCGGATCTGGTTGCGCGGGCCGGAGAGACCGATTTCCGGAAACAGCAGTTCGGAAACCCGATAAGCTTCCTCCAGATGCGGATAGCCGGATGCGATGACCGTATCGATGCCGATGGCCTGATATTCTCGCAGCCGTTCCGCCACCGTCTTCGGCGAACCGACCAGAGCGGTGCCCGCACCGGTGCGAACCAGCCCGATACCGGCCCAGAGATTGGGCGAAACCTCCAGCTTATCGCGTCGGCCATTGTGCAGCGCCACCATACGGGCTTGACCGACGGAATCCGAGGCCTTGGCAAACACCTCCTGCGCAGCGGCGATCGCCTCGTCGGAAAGCTTGGAGATCAGGCGGTCGGCCGCATCCCAGGCTTCGTCGTCGGTTTCGCGGACGATGAAATGCAGGCGGATGCCGAAGGACACGTCACGACCGGCAGCGGCGGCGGACTTGCGCACACGCTCGACCTTTTCCGCGACCTGCGCCGGCGGCTCGCCCCAGGTCAGATATTTATCGATCAGGCCACCGCAGAAATCGATCGCAGCATCCGAGGAGCCTCCGAAATAGAGCGGCGGACGCGGCTCCTGCACCGGCGGCAGGCCAAGACGGGCATCGATCGCCTTGATGAACTTGCCGTCGAGGTTGGATTTGCCGGTTTCCAGCAATTCGTTGAAGACCTTGAAAAACTCGTCCGCATGGTCGTAGCGCTCATCATGCCCGAGGAAGATGCCGTCGCCGGCCAATTCCTGCGCACTGCCGCCGACCACGATGTTCAACAACAGCCGGCCGTTGGAGACACGATCGAGCGTCGAGGCGAGACGGGCGTAATAGGCAGGCGACGCCGTACCCGGACGAACGGCGACGAGGAACTTCAATTGCTCCGTGCGCGCGGCGAGATCGGCCGCCAGCACGAAGGATTCCTCGCAAGCCACACCGGTCGGAATGAGCACGCCGGAATAACCGAGCCGGTCGACAGCCGTCGCGATCTCGCGAAAATACCCCGGATCGACCGGCCGGCTGAGATCGTCGGACCCGAGATAGGCCCCATCCCCGGAGGACGGGATGAACCAGAGGAAATCAAGAGGCTTTTCGGTCGTCGCCATGGAATGTCCTTTATCAATGAAGCAGCAAGCCGAGGCCGATCCCGAGCGGGATGGGCGACCGGGACACGATCGTTCCCTCTTGCGCCCCCCCGCCACAGGCATCCGCCCCGCAGTAGCCTGCAACAAGAATAAGATTTTCTATAGTTTCAGTAAGGAATATTTTTCCAAGCTGAAGCCTATGCGTGAATTTTCCGACACGGATCCAGCTCGTCAGCCCGTCACGGCCTTCAGCGGCGATACCTGCTCCGCCTCGCGCCGCTTCACCGCCTCAATATCGCGATAGCCGTCGGCCGGGTGAGTTTCCGGCAGGTACGGCCCTTGCCCGAAAAGCTTCTCGCGCAATGTGCCCGGCCTGTAAGCCGTCGGATAGGCGCCGCGCTTTTGCAATTCGGGTACGATATGGGCGACGACATCCTCGAAGCTGTCCGGCGTCACCGCATAGGCGATGTTGAACCCGTCAACGCCAGTGTCTTCAACCCATTCCTGCAGGATATCGGCGATCCGTTCGCGCGAACCCACGAAAACCGGGCCCATGCCGCCGATGCCGCCGAACTGCGCCAGTTCATCGATCGTCCAGGACTTGTCGCCACCGGCGATGTGTTCGACGAAGGAATGAATGGCGTTGGTCTCGATCCGCTCCACCACATCGGTCCGCGCATATTGGCCGAAATCGATACCGCTCCAGCCGGACATGAAGGTCAGTGAACCGTCATAGGAGACGTAACGCTTGTACTCCTCGAACTTCTTCTGCGCCTTCTCCTCCGTCTCGTCGGTGATGATGGTGATCAGCGTGTAGATATAGACCTTGTCGGGGTCGCGCCCGGCGGCGGCGATGCGTTCCCGGATATCGGCAACATAGGCCTTCAAAACCGATTTCGTCGGCGCGGCGACGAAAATGCTTTCGGCATGGCCGGCCGCGAAGGTCTTGCCCGGACCGGAAGCCCCGGCCTGATAGAGTACCGGCGTGCGCTGCGGTGAAGGCTCGCTCAGGTGATAGCCCGGCACATCGAAATATTTGCCCTTGTGGCCAATTTCGTGAACCTTGGAGGGATCGGTGAAGATGCGGTTTTCCCGGTCGCGCAGCACCGCTCCCTCCTCCCAGCTCCCCTCGAAAAGCTTGTAGAGCACCTCGACATATTCATTGGCGACCTCGTAGCGGTTGTCGTGCCGGCGCAGCCCCCCCTGCCCGACATTCTTGGCGCCGCTTTCGAGGTAGGAGGTCACGATATTCCAGCCGACCCGGCCCTTGGTGTGGTGGTCGGCGGTCGCAAGCCGGCGGGCAAATGTGTAGGGATGCTCGAACGAGGTCGAGGCGGTGATGCCGATGCCCAGATGCTCGGTCGCCAGCGCGATCGGGGCTGCAAGCTGCAACGGATCGTTGACCGGGATCTGCGCCGCCTGATGGATCGCGTGGTAATTCGAGCCCTTGTAGACATCGTAATAACCGATGACATCGGCGATGAAGATGCCATCGAAAATGCCGCGCTCCAGCGTGCGGGCCAGATCCTGCCAGTAATCCAGATCCTTGTATTTCCAGGATTTGTCGCGCGGATGCGCCCAGAGCCCCGGCGACTGGTGACCGACGCAGTTCATGTCGAAGGCATTGAAACGGATTTGGCGGGTCATGGGTTTCTCCGGAATTCCTGGTAGGGCGCCAGAAAGCGCCGGTCGGATCGAAGATAACCGCTTGAACAGATCAATACAGAAATTCTATCTTTTTAATGTATTATTTTGCGAAAGAGTTTTTCATAAACGACGTCGAACGATGGCGACGAGATCGCCAATCTGGTGCTGCCGACCGATCGCACCGGCTATGCCGCCAATGACGACTGGGACAATATCGGCCAGCGACTTTCCAACAGCGGCAGCGTCGAGTTCCGGGACTTCGCGGTCTACGAGAGCGACTTCCTGCTTCCGCTGGTCGGCACGGATGCAGCGCCGGCGTGCAGGCCACCTTCAAGATAAACTGTCCCTTCTCCCCGCTTGCGGGGAGACGGTGCCCGAAGGGCGGATGAGGGGCGGACGCCTAGACACTCGAGGATGAGAACTTTGCCCCTCACCCTAGCCCTCTCCCCGCATGCGGGGAGAGGGAACGACGGAGCGCTGGGCTCCTTCCCCCGAAACCATCCGATCCGCAGCCCCTCCCCGCAGATTTTTCGTAGCCGCATAAAAAAGACCGCAATCCCGGGAGATTGCGGCCAGTTGCACCATTCAGAGGAGGAATTCAGAGAGCGCCGCTCTTGGGCGGGATGACGCCGTTCAGGTGATAATTGCCGACGACATGGTATTTCCACCGCACCGGATCGTGCAGCGTGTGCGTGCGGGCATTGCGCCAGTAGCGTTCGAGATTGAGGCCCCGCTTTGTGGACGCCGTGCCGGCCAGCTCGAACAGGACATTGGTCGCATCAATGGCAAGCTCGGTCGTCAGCACCTTGGCGGCGGCAACGGCGAGCGTTGCCGCAACCGCGTTTTCCTCGCTCAGATTGACCTGTGCCTGATCGACCCGGCGCCCGGCCCGCTCCAGCGTCGCTTCCGCCGCCTCGATGCGGATGGCAAGCTCGCCGATACGCGAAATGGTCAGCGGATCATCGGAAGCGCGTTCGACGCCGCTGTCTGTCCACGGACGGGCCCGCTCGCGCACGAAGGTCACCGTTTCCCTGAGTGCTGCGCGAGCGATGCCGAGATCGATGGCGGCATGGATGAGCTGGCTCTGCGGACCCGCTGCGCTCGGGCGCTCGTAGACAATGTGGGCGGGAAGCACGCGGGAAGCGGGGATCAAGACGTTGTCGAGCGTCACCGTTCCGCTGGCGG
>JAVBSF010000053.1:0-7539 GCA_031556925.1 Pararhizobium sp. | reverse complement strand
ACTCGCGTGGGTTCACCCTATGTCATCGCCGGCATGGAGGAGGCCGTGGCGCGCGGCGACGGTGGCGTCGTCGGTTTCGAGGCCAATGGCGGCACGCTCACGGCCACCGATTTCGCGGTGAATGGCGGGATACTGGCGGCGCTTCCCACCCGCGACAGTTTCCTGCCGGCGCTTGCCGTACTGGCGCTTGCCCGCACATCGGGTCTGACGCTTTCGGCGCTTGTTGCGGACCATGCGTTGCCGGTGGCGGTCGCCGACCGCATCGAGAATGTTCCGGTCGAAACCAGCGCCGCGCTGATGGCCCATTTGCGAAAAAGCCCGGAAAATCTCTCGGCCTTTCTCGATGGTCTGGGCCGGCCGTCGAGCGTCATTGATATCGACGGCCTGCGTGTCACGCTCGCGAATGACAGCGTCATCCACTTCCGCCCGTCCGGCAATGCGCCGGAAATGCGGTGTTATGTCGAGGCGCAAACCGAAGCGGCGGCCGGTTCGTTGCTGGCGGAGGGGCTGGAACGCATCCGCGCCTTTGCCACACAGCATCGGTGAGTGGAAATTTTCACATAGATTTTATTTTTAAATCAATGACTTGAAAGTTTTTTGAAGGCCGTTGACACAAAACTGAAAAATCCCTGTTGACACCTGCCGCCCATCCCCTTACACCCCAGCCCGTCGCCCAGATGGCGGAATTGGTAGACGCGCCAGCTTCAGGTGCTGGTACTCGCAAGGGTGTGGAGGTTCGAGTCCTCTTCTGGGCACCATTTCCTTTCTCAGCATTGATTATGCTGATGATTTCCTCACATTGATAACGATTGCCGAACCCCTTCGGGGGCATGTGCAAGTTTGCGCCCGATGCATGTCGCGATGGGCCTGGGGATTTCAGGCGCAGCGAACGCAGAGGCTGCGGGCCGGCTTCAAAGCGCGTGGTCGAGAAAGTACCATTGGCTGATATGGCGTCTGATGATCGGCTCGACAACCGCGTTCAAACGCTCGACATCGCCGGCCAGATGAGCGCCGGGGTTATCCGTTTTCGACAGCTTGATCGGTTTCAGGAAGTGACAGGCAAATTGCGAGCCGCCTTTGCGCCGCACGTAAACCGGCACGATCTGCGCATCCGTGTGCCGGCAAAGTCGAACGGCAATGGCGAGGTTGCCGGAAAGATGCGTCGGCCTGCCGAAGAATGGCGCCATGATACGGCCGTCAAAGCCTTCATCGCCGAAAATAACGACAACACCGTCACGCTGCGCGAGGAGCTTCATGGCCGGGCGCACGCCCTTGACGCCGGGTGGAAGCAGCGTCATGTCGAAGCGATCGCGCACCCGGCAGGCGATGTCGTGCTCGAACCGGCTTTCCGGCGGCATGTAGAAGGTGGCGGACTTGACTTTCAGCTGGCTCAGAGCGGCCGAAATCAGTTCCCAGTTGCCAAGGTGCATGGCCAGCAGCACGACCGGGCCTTCGGCGTGGGCCGCCCGCAGGTTGTTCTCGCCTTCGATCGTGAAATCGCCTGAGCCGGCGATGCGCGGCAGCCCGGAAAACTCCGACATGACGCGCCCCCTGTTGCGCCAATAGAGGCGCACCGCCGCCGCGGGCTCCAGATCGGGGCGGATTCGCGCCACATTGTCCGCGATGCGCCGATTTTCTGCGCTGAAGAAGCCGCGAATCGATCCATAGAACAGTGCGCCGATTTCCGAAGCGACGGCGGTGGGAAAAAGCCGGAGCAAATTATAACTCAGCCGTTTGGGCAGGTCGGGCAGCGTGTCGTGGAGCCAGTAACGCACAAATTTCTGGCGCGCCTCGGCGCCGGCGAACAGGTCCGAAATCGGCGGCGCCTTCGGGTGTTCCCACACAAGCGCCTTGCGGGTGGCAAGCGTCGGGTTCTCCGGTTTGGTGCGCAAGGTTTTCTTCATCGCGCCACCACCGTCACCGGCATGCCGCCCATCGGACGCAACGTCAGTCGCGATGCCGGGCGAACTTTCGCGCCCGGCGCAAGCCGCACCCTGAAGCGCTGGGCGAGGATGGCAAGGCACAGGATGGATTCCGTCAGCCCGAACTGAAGCCCGGCGCAAATGCGCGGTCCGCTGGCGAAGGGAATGTAGGAATAGGGCACCGGCCGCTGACCGTTCAGAAAGCGTTCCGGCATGAAGCGGTTCGGCTTGGCCCAGATATCCGTGTTTCGGTGCAGCAGCCAGGGGGATATGGTGATGAGCGCGTTGGGAAGGACGTCGATATCGCCGATACGGTCGGCCTCACGGGCCTGGCGTCCGAGAAGCGGCACGGGCGGATAAAGTCGCAATGTCTCTTCGATGACGGCGCGGCAATAGTCGAGCTTTGGGACATCGGCGAGCGTCGGCGAGGCGTCACCGCAAACCCGCTCGATTTCGGCATGGAGGGCGGCTTCCGCCCAGGGGGCGTTGGCAAGCAGATACCAGGCCCAGGTCAGCGTTGCCGCCGTTGTTTCCTGTCCTGCCATGAAGATCGTGGCGGCTTCATTGCGCAGCGCCTTCAGGTCGAGCCCCAGTTCCGGGTTCTTCTGCTGGCGGCGGATGAGCAGGTCCAGCATCGAGCCGTCATCGGTCTTGCCTTCGAGATGGTTGGTGGCGACACGGTCGATGACATTGCGCACCCGTGCGATCGCGCGCCGCAGGCGCGGCGTCTTGAGGAGAGGGATGCCGTTGTTGAAGCCGGCGACATAGGCGAGGCTTATATTGTCCACCAGCCCCTGGAAACTGCTGAATCCCTCGACGATCTCGCTGGCGTCATTGGCCCCGATCGTGTCGCCGAAAACGGTGCGGGCGATGATTTCCGCCGTCAGCCCGCCCATCTCCGCCAGCGCGTCGATGGGGGTATCGGCCGGCAGCAACGACCACCGTTTCACCATGTCGAGGGTCGCGTTTTCCATGTGATGGGCGAAGTCCGGCAGCCGGTTCTTGTGAACGATGTCGCTGACGAGAGGCCGCCTGCGCTTCCAGGTATCGCCATCGGAGATGAAGAGCCCGTCGCCGAGCAGATATTCCAGCGCGCGACGCTGGGCCGGGCTTTTGCGTTCGAAATTGTCGTGCCGCGTCGCGACCACGTATTTGACGTGTTCGGGCACGTTGACCAGGATGAGCTGCCGCCCGAAGCCGCGCATCTGGGAGTTGCGGCTGCGATAGTCCCCCTTGCGGAATACGCTCAGATAGTCCCTGCGCGCCAGCAGGAACATTCTCAGATAATCGCGCGGCGGGCCGGTAAAGGGCTCGGGCCGGGCTGGTTCGAAATATCCGTTTCCGCGTTTTTCGAGAATGTTCGGCGGGTCCACCCGAAACGATAAACGCATAAATCAGTCCTGAATTCGTGAATGCCGGAAGAGGCCGAAAGAGAGCGGGCAGACACTACACGCCACACGCAAAACATACACACGATATTTGCACGAACGTTTCGGGAAAAGCCGGAATAACAACCGGGCGCGGGTTCTGTGCCGGGATGGTTCGGCTCTTGCGTCTTCGGGCCTGTTCCGGTCATCTGCCCCTATGACGACAATCATCCGAATCGCCGCCGCCCTTGTCCTTGCCGGGAATGGAGAGGCCCTCCTGGTGCGAAAGCGCGGCACGCGCGCCTTCATGCAGCCCGGCGGCAAGCTGGAGCCTGGTGAGGATGCGCGATCGGCGTTGTTGCGCGAGCTTGAGGAGGAAATCGGCCTGAAGCTCGCCCGCGATGCGCTGGTCCCGTTCGGCCGTTTCGAAGCCGTCGCCGCCCATGAGCCGGAAAGCGACGTCATCGCGGATGTCTTCCGCGTCGATATCGAGCGCTTCGAGCCGGTGGCCGCGGCGGAGATCGAGGAAGTCGTCTGGATCAGGGCCGATGAAACAAGCGCGTTGCCGCTTGCGCCGCTTACCCGCGATCATATCCTGCCTGCCTACCGCAAAAGCCTTTCGAGCGGCGGCTGAAACCCGAGGAGGAGCATTACGCCATGGACTGGAAGACAATCACCATCCCCGATCTCGCCGGTAAGGCGGTGCTGATCACCGGCGCCTCCACCGGCATTGGCGCGGCACTCGTGCGCGCCTTCGTGGCCCAGGGCGCACGTGTCGCCATTCACTACAACGAAAGCCGCGCGGCTGCCGAGGCTCTGGCCGACGACGTCGGGCGCGGGGCGACATTTCTGGTGCAGGGCGATGTTTCCATCGAGGGTGAAACGGAGCGCGTGGTCGAGGCTGCCGCCAGCCATTTCGGCCGTCTCGATGGCCTCATCAACAATGCCGGCGGCATGCTCGGCCGCGTGTCTACGGCCGAGATGACCGATATGCACTACGAGCGGGTGATGAACCTCAATGCCCGCTCGGTGCTTGCCGCCACCCGCGCCGCCCATCCGCATCTTGCCCGCCAGGGCGGCTTCGTCATCAACACCACCTCGATCGCCGCCCGCAATGGCGGCGGTGGCGGCGCGATCCTCTATGCCGCCTCGAAGGGTTTCGTTTCAACGATCACCCGTGGCCATGCCAAGGAGTTCACCGGTGACGGCATTCGCGTCAACGGCGTGGCGCCGGGCGTGATCGCGACGCCGTTCCACGAGCGTTACACCCCGCCGGATATGCTCGATGCCCAGCGCCGCACGGTGCCGATGGGGCGTCTTGGCACGCCCGACGAATGCGTCGGCGCCTATCTCTTCCTTGCCTCCGATATGCTCTCCGGCTATGTCACCGGCCAGATCATCGAGGTCAATGGCGGCCAGCTGATGCCGTGAGCGGCGCGGAAGGAAAGACGGCTTGGAAACCGAACTCTACCCGCCGGTCAAGCGGTTTCTCGAAGCGGCCGGCTATGCGGTGAAGGGCGAAATCGGCGGCTGCGATATCGTCGGCCTCAGCGCCGGCGAGCCGCCCGTCGTCGTCATCTGCGAGCTGAAGCTTTCCTTCAATCTCGAACTCGTGCTGCAGGCGGTCGATCGGGCCGCCGCCAGCGATGAAGTCTGGATCGCCGCCCGTGTTTCGGCCAGAGGCAAGGGCCGGGAGCGCGACCGCCGCTTCCGCGATCTCTGCCGTCGTCTGGGCTTCGGTATGCTGGGCGTTTCCGATCGCGACGTGGTCGATATTCTCGTCAGCCCCACGGCGCTGCTGCCACGCAAGAACACGAAGCGTCGTTCCCGTCTCGTCGCCGAGCATCAACGGCGTCGCGGTGATCCGACCGGCGGCGGCCTCACGCGCCAGCCGGTGATGACGGCCTATCGCCAGCGCACCCTCGATATGGCCCGCATGCTTGAGGCGGGACCGTTGCGTCCGCGCGATCTCAAGGCGGTCGCGACGGACGCGGCAGCCATCCTGCAGCGCAATGTCTATGGCTGGTTCGAGCGCCTCGACCGGGGTATCTATGGCCTGACGGATGCCGGCCGCGCGGCGGTCATCCGCTGGGCCGCGCCTCCCGGCGAATGAGAGTGTCCGCATGTGGCCGCAAGCACTTGCAACATCGACGGATTTTCTACAAACCTGTGCGAGCCGTGCCGCGGGCGCCTGCTGCGCGGGCCTTCGGGGCGGGGCGGGGCAAGGCGACGTTTCGAAACATCGTCCGCAGCAATGCAGCCCCGTGGAAGCTGCCGATCGAAAAATGAGAAATGTTGATGCTGGAAAAGCGCAAAGTGTGATTGCGTCTCCTATATCCTCCGTGCAGATGCATGAAACGATACGAAAGGACCGATTTTCATGACCGATAAATCTCCCGCCGATAATTTTCCCGCCGGTTACGAGCCTCCCAGGGTCTGGGTCTGGGAGCAGGGCAATGGCGGCGCTTTCGCCAGCATCAACCGTCCGACCGCCGGCCCGACCCAGGACAGGGAGCTGCCGGTCGGCAAGCATCCACTTCAGCTCTATTCGCTGGCGACGCCGAATGGCGTGAAGGTCTCGATCATGCTGGAGGAACTGCTGGCCGCCGGCCATGCGGGTGCCGAATATGATGCCTGGCCGATCCGTATCGGCGATGGCGACCAGTTCAGCTCCGGCTTCGTCGACGTCAATCCGAATTCCAAGATCCCGGCGCTGATGGATCATGCGCCGAAGGGCGGCGGTGCGCCCGTGCGCGTGTTCGAATCGGCTTCGATCCTGCTTTATCTCGCGGAAAAATTCGGGGCCTTCCTGCCGGCCGATCTGCGCGCCCGCACGGAAACCTTCAACTGGCTGTTCTGGCAGATGGGCTCGGCCCCCTTCGTCGGCGGCGGTTTCGGCCATTTCTATGCCTATGCGCCGATCAAGATCAAATACGCCATCGACCGCTACGCCATGGAGGCCAAGCGCCAGCTCGATGTGCTCGACCGGCAGCTTGCCGAAAACCGCTTCGTGGCCGGTTCCGACTATACCATCGCTGACATGGCCATCTGGCCCTGGTATGGCAATCTGGCGCTTGGCCAGGCCTATGGCGATGCCGGCACCTTCCTCGATGTCCAGATCTACAAGAACGTCCAGCGCTGGACGGCCGAAATCGCCGCTCGTCCTGCGGTCAAGCGCGGCCGCATGGTCAACCGCCTGTTCGGCGATCCGGCCGAGCAGTTGCACGAGCGCCACGACGCCTCCGACTTCGATACGAAGACGCAGGACAAGATCGGCCCGAAGGCTTAAGGGAGCAAGCGGATGGCAAACCTGCCCGACATGACCAAGCATCGTGGGTTCCCCGGCGGAATGCCGGGCACGGGCATCCAGTTTACCATCCGCCGCGCCAATCCGAAGGGGGTGACGCCCCTCAAGGCCCTGCCGCGCAAGGCGCGGCCGGGCACCAAGGAGTATCGTATCGATGCCGCCTTCCTGCATGCGCTCTGGCATCACTTCGGGACCGAACCCTTCGAGCGCGGCAATCTCGATGCAGCCCGGCTCAACCTGCTTTTCGGCCGCGAAGTGGTGGCGGCCGACAAGGATTTCGATCCCCTGTCCTATGAGGCGCTGCTGGTCATCGACGAGCGCGTGGCGCGGCAGAATTTCCCCGAATCATTCGACGACGTATTCGAGGTGTGAGGCAAGGCAGGTGCTGCCCGTAGCCACGCGAAAGCACGCTGGGGGCCCAATAATTACCCACTATAAATAGTAGTTCAGAAACGCTGAAAATGCCGCATCCTATGGATGTGCTCAGTGATTCGCCCCAGGTGGCCGCGTTCGGTCGGAAAGGTGAGCCAAAGGGATTTCGCTAAATGATTTAGCCGGGGGCGGAGCGTAATGCACAAGCGCGATGAAGTCGAAAATTGGGCGGTTCACAGGGCGCAGCAGATTGTGATGCGGGAAGGCATGGACCTTGTGCTCTCCGCGCGGGATCTCGATCCCAAGATCATCCGCATCCGTGGAAAACAACTTGCGATGGCGATCGCGACCTCACTGGTCGAAGCTTCGGCCGTCCGCGCGGACTGATACGGAAAAGCGGACCGCGGCCGTATCCGATAACCCCCTAAATCTCACAATTGCCATTGGCTGCGCGAGAGCTACACTCGGCCGGCAAGTGCAACGGGGGTTGGTGGCAATGTCTTTCCTTTCGGATATGGCGCTTCAGCAAAGCGAGATCGAGGTCGTGTTCGGCGCGCTGGAAGAATGGTGC
>JAVBSF010000332.1:0-4594 GCA_031556925.1 Pararhizobium sp. | reverse complement strand
GCATCTCGGCTTCGATGGCATAGGAATAGCCCTCGAGCATGCCGTAGGCTTTCTCGATAGCCTCGATCTGGCCTTCGGCCTTGGCGATGGCTTCGCCGATCGAATCGCACCGCGACCGCAGCATGCTGCCGAGAACGTCGGCCCCGGAACGGCGGCCGATCCGGTCCATATGATTGCGTACGCGGCTGCGATGGCGCTCCATTTCGAGAATGTGGAAACGGGCGCTGACGATCTCGTCGGACAATTTGCGCCGCATGGCGGCCACGGGATCGAAGCTGCCCGGCTCGCGCTCGTCGAGCAGCACATCGTTGACGAGGGTTTCGAGGACGAGCAGCCCCTTGCGATCGATGGCGTCGGCAAGCGCGGGGTCGTAGCCGGTATCGTCATAAACCTTGCGGCGGATGGGATCGAGCAGCAACTCATAGGCCGTCTTCAGCTGGTCGAAGGCCGCCACATCGCCGCCGCCATCGGGATGAAGGCTCTTGGCCCGGCGGCGATAGGCGCTCTTGATGACCGCTGTCTCCGCGCCGCGCTCAACACCGACAATCTCGTAGGGATCGATCAAGGCTTCACCTGTCCTGCAACTCGTCAAAGGGAGCGATCTGTCGTAATCGCCGGCGGCGCGAGCCGCAACATGAATTCGGACATCATATCCGATTCACGCCCGCAGTCTCGCCGATGATCCGCTCATCCCATGCAAAACGGGTTCAAATCGTGGCAGCCGCCACATTTTCCCCTTCGACGAACCGAAACCTCACGCGCCGCCGAACTGCGCCTTGTAGAGCCGGCTGTAATGCTTGCCGGCCGCCAGCAGCTGCCCGTGCTGGCCTTCTTCGGCAATGCCGGAGCGATCCACCACGACGATGCGGTCGGCCTCGCGGATGGTCGCCAGCCGATGGGCGATGATCAGCGTCGTGCGCCCTTCGGCAAGCTCTGCCAGCGAGCGCTGGATCGCCTGTTCGGTCTCGGTATCGAGCGCCGAGGTCGCCTCGTCGAGAATGAGGATCGGCGGGTTTTTCAGGAACATGCGGGCGATGGCGAGGCGCTGCTTCTGCCCACCCGAGAGCTTGACGCCCCGTTCGCCGATGACGGTGTCGAGACCATCAGGCATATTGGCGATCACGCCGTCAAGCTCCGCGCGCCGGGCAGCGTCGAGGATGTCGGCTTCGCTCGCCCCCAGACGGCCATAGGCGATGTTTTCCCGGATCGTCCCGGCAAACAGGAAGACATCCTGCTGCACGATGCCGATCTGCTGGCGCAGCGATGTCAGCGTCATATCCTTGATGTCGATGCCGTCGATGCTGATCGAACCGGCCGTCGCCTCGTAAAAGCGCGGCAGCAGAGAACAGATAGTCGTCTTGCCCGCGCCGGAAGGCCCGACGAAGGCAATGGTTTCGCCAGCCTTGATGGCAAGATCGATATCGACAAGCACCGGCTTCTCCGCCGAATAGCCGAAGGACACGCCGCGATAGACGATATCACCCTTTAGGTGATCGACAGCGACGGCATCGGGCGCGTCGGCGATATCCGGCTCGACATCCAGCAAGTCGCGGAAACGGCGGAAACCGGCGATGCCCTTCGGATAGGTCTCGATGACAGAATTGATCTTTTCCACCGGCCGGAAGAACACCGTGACCAGAAGCAGGAAGCCGACGAAACCGCCGGCGCTCAACTCGCCCGCCAGCACGAAATAGGCGCCGGAGATCAGCACGATCATCTGCGTCAGCCGCATGCTCATATAGCTCAGCGAGGTGCTGGCGGCCATGATGCGGTAGGCGTCGAGCTTCGTGCGGCGGTAGTTCTGGTTGTCCTTCTCGAACAGGGCGCGCTCGTGATCCTCGTTGGCGAAGGCCTGGACGACGCGCATGCCGCCGACATTTTCCTCGATGCGCGCGTTGAAGTCGCCGACGCGGCCATAGAGCGACCGGAAATTATTGGTCATGCGGCTGCCATAGCGACTGGTGACCCAGGCCGTCAGCGGCACGACGACAGCGGTGATCAGCGCCAGCTTCCAGTTCACCGAGATCATCAGCCCCAGCGCGCCGACGAAGGTCATGAGCGCGATGAACAGGTCTTCCGGACCGTGATGGGCGACCTCGCCGATCTCCTCGAGATCCTTCGTCAGCCGACCGACGAGATGGCCGGTCTTCTGGTTGTCGAAGAAGGCGAAGGAAAGCTTCTGCAGATGATCGAAGGCGACGCGGCGCATGTCGGTTTCGATATTGATGCCGAGCATGTGGCCCCAATAGGTGACGATCGCCATCAGCCCTGTATTGAGCACGTAAACCGCCAGCAATACCGCCGAAGCGACCGCGATCAGCCCCCATTCCTGGCTGAGCAGCAGCCGGTCCACGAACAGCTTCACCGCCATCGGAAAGCCGAGTTCCAGCAGGCCGGACAGAATTGCACAGCCGAAATCGAGAAGAAACAGCCCGCGATAGGGACGATAATAGGCGAAAAATTCACGCAGCATGGAATTCACTCGGGCGTTTTAGAGCGTTTCCGCATTTCCGGACGGAAAACCGCTTCATACTTTTCCTGGAAAGGCCCTATCGCAGAAGTTGCGCGGCTCAGGGATTTAAAAACTGGGCTCCCTGTCTCATATTTTCCGTCGCAAGCCAAGAGCAGGCGAACGCCACTCACAAAACGTTACCGGCTTGAACCCTTGCGCAATGAAAAATGGCGCCGGGCCTATCGAAGCCCGCCGCCATCTCGATTGCTTGTGTTTCCGGCGAAAAATCCGCTCAGGATGCGGCCTTCTGCGCCTCGCCGCGAACCGGCAGACGCCAGTTGGGGCGAATGAAGTGGCAGGTATAGCCGTTCGGGATGCGCTCCAGATAATCCTGATGCTCCGGCTCGGCTTCCCAGAAATCGCCGACCGGGCTCAACTCCGTCACCACCTTGCCCGGCCAGAGGCCGGAGGCGTCGACATCGGCGATCGTATCCTCGGCGATGCGCTTCTGCTCGTCGTTTTCATAAAAGATCGCCGAGCGATAGCTGGTGCCGCGATCGTTGCCCTGACGGTTCGGCGTCGAAGGGTCGTGGATCTGGAAGAAGAATTCCAGAATCCGGCGATAGCTGGTCTTTGCCGGATCGAAGACGATCTCGATCGCCTCGGCATGGGTGCCGTGGTTGCGATAGGTGGCATTGGCCACATCGCCGCCGGAATAGCCGACGCGGGTGGAAACCACGCCTTCGAAACGACGGATCAGATCCTGCATGCCCCAGAAGCAGCCGCCGGCCAGAACTGCGCGTTCAGTCGTCATCAGATATCCTCCACCTGGTTGATATAGGCTTCATAGCCTTCCGCAGCCATCTGCTCACGGGGAACGAAGCGCAGCGACGCCGAATTGATGCAGTAGCGCAGGCCGCCGCGATCGATCGGGCCATCGGGGAAAACATGGCCGAGATGGCTGTCGCCATGGCTGGAGCGAACCTCGGTGCGGATCATGCCGTGCGATATGTCGCGCAGCTCGCTGACATTGGCCGGCTCGATCGGCTTGGTGAAGCTCGGCCAGCCGCAGCCCGATTCGTATTTGTCGGACGAGGCGAAGAGCGGTTCGCCGGATACGATATCGACATAGATGCCGGGCTTCTTGTTGTAGAGATATTCGCCAGTGCCCGGCCGCTCCGTGCCGCTTTCCTGCGTCACGCGATACTGTTCGGCCGACAGCTTTGCGATGGCATCCGGGTTCTTGGTGTAAACTGTCATTGAGACCTCTCCTCGAATGATTTTGAGAGAACCTTTCCGGTCGGGCCATATGTAGGTTCAAGAACGGCAACTTACAACGCGGCATGTGGCCGATGCCGCAGCTGTGAACAAAGTGTCAAAACCCGTCAACAGCCCCGAGGATGGCCATGGCAAGCTTCAGGTGCGGCCGGTCGAGCATGCGACCGTCGAGCTGGATCGCCCCTGCCTCGGGCCGTGCCGCAAAGGCCGCGACGATCCGCCGTGCCCTCTCGATCTCCTCCTCGCCGGGCGTAAAGGCCCGGTTGATCGCCTCAACCTGCGCCGGATGGATCGCCAGCATGCCGGTAAACCCGTCCCGCCGCCCGCGCCGGGCATAGGCTTCGAGGCCCGTGATATCGCGGATATCGGGATAGACCGTCTCGATTGCCGCGACCCCGGCCGCATGGGCCGCGAACAGGGCAAGCGAACGCACCATGCGGTAGGGTTCGGTATAGCCGCCATCGGCTTCGCGCGCCGAAAGGGCGCCGATTGCCGCCGGCAGGTCTTCCGCGCCCCAGGTCAGGCCGCAGATTTCCGGGCCAACCTGCGCATAGGTGCCAAGCTGGAAGATTGCGGCCGGCGTTTCTGTCGCAATCGGCAGGATCGGAAGCGCTGCCCCCGCGACCTTGCCTACCTCCACCGACAGCGCCCGCACGGAGGCTGCCCCTTCCGCCTTCGGCAGCACGATCCCGTCGGGAAGACCTGAAGCGAGAACGCCGAGATCCTTCTCCAGATCGTCGCTTTCCAGCGGATTGACGCGCACGAAAATTGCGCAGTTCGGCTGGCGGAAAGCCGGTGCGGCATTCTCCCTCTTCTCCCCAGCGGGGAGAAGATGCCCGAAGGGCAGATGAGGGGGAGTGTCCG
>JAVBSF010000032.1:0-13538 GCA_031556925.1 Pararhizobium sp. | reverse complement strand
GATCCCGACCAGACGGCCATTGCGCTCGACCGGAAGATGGCGGGCGCGAATGTGGTTCATGATTTCCATGATATCGTTGATGCTCATTTCTTCATTGCAGACATGAACCTTTGACGTCATCAACGCCGAAACCGGCTTGTCGAGACAGCCGGCGCCATATTTCGAGACACCGGCAACGATATCGCGTTCCGAGAGAATGCCGGCAATCTTGTCGCCGGGCTTGATGACGACGACGGCACCGACCCGGTGCTTGTGCAGCGCGTCAACGGCGTCGCGCACCGTCATATGCGGATCGACAGTATGAACCTGCCGTCCCTTTTCATCGAGTATGGCCTTAACAGACATTCGAAACCTCCGCTTCAATCCTGTCCGTCAGGCGAACCGGGAAACCGGCGCACGATGATGTGCGTTTTCCGGTTTCGGATCAGTCCGCATGGCAGACGTCCTCCAACTCGCACATTTCATCCGCTGGGTGCCGCTCCCCCAAAGATCCTTCGGCACCAACGGAATGAAATGGTGCGCCGAGGCGGCGCGGAAATCAAGAAAACTGAGAAAAAATCGTTACTTTCTCGGATCGAACAGGTCGAAAAGCAGAAAACCGAAGAGAAAACCGCCGATATGCGCCTCCCAGGCGATGGCGCCCGCGCCACCGAAGGCGAAAATGCCAAGGCCGATCATGAAATTGGTCAGGAACCAGATTCCCGCAAACACCAGAACCGAGCGGTTGGACAGCGCCTCGGCAATCGTCAGCCGGCGATTGAGATGGGCGAACTGCCGGCTGATGCGGCCACTTGGCGAAAACACGAAGCGCGCGGCAGCGCCCATGAGGCCGGAAACCACACCTGAAGCGCCGACCACCACCGTCATCTCGCCCCAGTGCAGGGCCAGATGCAAGCCGACGGCCGCGGCGGCCGAAAGGCACCAGAAGATCGCCAGGCGCGCCATGCCGATCCGCCGGACAACCGGCGCCCCGAAGGCGACCATCCAGAAACCGTTGAAGATCAGATGCTCCCAACTGCCGTGCAGGAAGGAATAGGTGACCGGGCTCCAGAGCCAGGCAAGACTTTGTTCCGAGAGCGGATGATCGTAACGGGCCGGAAGAAAGGCGAAGTTGAAGACCAGCTCGTTGTCGAGCGCCGTCGGCAGGAGATAGGTCCGGACCGCGTGGATGACGACGAGCACAGCGAGGATCGCGACCAGCCCGCCCGGCAGGTTGAAGGCCGGTTCATGGCGGCGCGCCATCGCGTCTTCGTTGCTTGCCGCAGGGCCGCCTGCACCTTCCGGTTCGTCTGTCATGCTGTCTCCGCATTCTGTCTCACGGCGGGATTGCGCCGATCCGCCGGGTCTAGCCGATTCACTTACTCTCCGACAGGGAGAACAGACAGTGGAAACCGGGCAAAAAAAATGGCCGTCCAGCGAACTGAACGGCCGCGAGCCCCCGAAATCCCCGTGGCCTCTCAAGTTTGTGTGCCGAAGGCAACCCTTCGTGAAGTGATGCCCCCTGATGCCACGGAAAGCCTCAAGCCTGCAATCTAAACCACTTGTTAACCTTAATTTCCGGTTGGCACGAAAATCGCTGCGTGGGGACTTCGAGGCGGTTTCCAGCCGCCGGTCGTGCCATGACGGCACAGAATGCAATGAATGGAATGAGCATGCGCAGCAAATCCGCGATTGAGATCTTCAGCTACTGGAACGAATTGCGGGGCCATGACGAAGCCCCTTCCCGCGACCAGATCGAGCCGGCTCATATCCGCACACTGCTGGCCGATCTGTTCATTCTCGAATATCAGGCCAATGACGAAATCCGCTTTCGTCTGGCGGGCACCCGCATCTGCGCCTTGTTTTCCCGCGAATTGCGCGGCTCTCGCTTCGATGCAGCCTGGAGGGGCGAGCAGGCTGGCAGGATCGACCGGATCCTGCGAGACGTGCTGGCGCAGAGGCTTCCGGTTACCCTTTCGGCGATGGCGCTTGCCGGCCAGAGCGAGCGGCTGCCGAGCGAGGTCGTGCTGTTGCCGCTGCGGTCTTCGCAGGGCAAGATCGACCGGGTTCTCGGCGCGCTCGTTCCCCTGTCGCGTCCGCTCTGGCTGGATGCAACGCCGGTCAACTATCTCGACCTGACCGGAGTTCGCGTCCTTGACGTCACCAAAGCCGCCCCTTTCCTGCAGAGCCGGCCGGAAATCAGTCTGCCGCCGCTGCCCCCGCGCCCTGAACTGCAGGGCCTCGCCACGGCGCTGCGGCGCGGGCTGCATCTTCGCGTTTTCGAGGGCGGGAAAGGAAAATAACGATCGAAAAGCGCAGGCCCAAGTTGCAACTGCGTGCAAGCCGAGCTCCCCGGAAAACCTTCTATTAACCCGACAGGTGTAGAAGCAGCATACGATCGACGTCTCGACAGTGTGGTCATGTATTCATTCCAGCAGGCTCAATCAGCCGGTCCAAAGCAACATGACGAAGGTGCGTTTCAGCGCGTTTCCGTCAACCTTGCCGGCCGCCTCATGCTTGCCAATCAGGACGAATTCGATTGCACTGCCACGGATATGTCCCCTGGTGACGTTTTCTTCACCTGCGAAGCGCGACCGCGCACCGGCGAACGCATCATCGCTTATATCGATCATGTCGGCCGCCTCGAAGGCACCGTCTCACGGCTGACGGAAGATGCTTTCGTCATCAAGATCAACGCCACCGACCGCAAGCGCGAAAAACTGGCCGCCCAGTTGACCTGGATCGCCAACAAGCACGAGCTTGGCCTGCCGGAAGATCGCCGCCACGACCGCCTCGCCCCGCGCAAGGTCCGCACCGAGCTGACGCTTGAAGACGGCAGCAAGTACGCCTGCCGGATCATCGACCTTTCGCTGTCGGGCGCGGCCGTCGATACCGAAAGCCGCATTCCGCTTGGGACCGGCGTTCAACTCGGCGGCATGAAGGGGCGGGTCGTGCGCCATTTCCAGGAAGGCATGGCGATCGAGTTCCTCGGCATCCAGTCGCGCGAAGCCCTTCGCGAATTCCTCTGACCGGCCAGGCCGGACGGCAAACCGCCTTTCATTGCCAAAGCATCCGCGCCCGCCCTCACGGCGGGCTTTTCGTTGCGCCATTCGCGGCGAGCGAAAGCCAACTCCATTTCCACACGGCACGAACGACACCGTAGCGGCACGCGCTTCTGTTTCGATTTGATACAGAAGCAAGCGACCACCCGGCCCGCCACGCCATTTTTTCCCGCAAGGATACAAAAATAATTTTTTGCCGGTTCCGCCGTCTTCCGGGATTTCAGGCCATGTTTTCGCACGTTGAAACGATCCCTTGAGCCACCGACCGGCCCCATTGCTGGCGGTCGCTACAGTGCGGCGGAGAACGCCATTCGGCCGCCCTTGCCCCCGGTCAGGAAAAAAACGCAAGAAAACCGTCACTTGCCTGGTCAATAAAAGGTTACCCTGTTCCTCAATCGTAAATAATCGGAAAATTTTATTCAATTTCAACTCAAATACAATTCAAAATAAAATAAATATAGATTTTCATTTTATACTTATTGTCTTCGTATTTGTACTTTATTTTACTTCGCAATTTCGCCGTCGATAAAAAGTTCCGTGTCATTGTCAACCCATAACGGGGAGACAGACATGAAGAAGAACGCATCCATGAAAGCCGGCGCCTTCGGCGCCCTTCTGACCCTTATACTTGCTCCGGCCGCGATGGCGTTTCCGGCGAATATGACCACTGACGGCGCGACCAATCCGCCGGTCGGTCACTACGAGTTCTGCAAACGCATGCCGCGGGAATGTCAGGCAAACCCGTCGAGCGGCGCACCGGGCGTCCTGACCCGCGACGGCTGGAAGAAGATCCTCGAGATCAACTACGACACCAACCAGTCGGTCGCACCGATGACGGACAAGGACATCTATGGAGTCGAGGAATACTGGGCCTATCCCGACAAGGTTGGCGATTGCGAGGACTACGTTCTCCTGAAGCGAAGGAAGCTGATCGACGCCGGCTTCTCGCCGTCCGACCTGCTGATCACCGTTGTCCTGCAGCCGAATGGCGATGGCCATGCGGTGCTGACCGTCCGCACGGATCGCGGCGACTTCATTCTCGACAACATGCGCAACAAGGTGCTGCTGTGGTCGGATACCGAATACACCTTCCTGAAGCGCCAGTCGGAAAGCAATTCCGGCCGCTGGCTCAAGCTGCAGGATGGCCGCGCGGTCGCCGTCGGCAGCGTCAGCCAGTAACAAGCTTCACGATCCGGCTCAGGATGCCCGGATCGTGCATGAGAAGGGCGCCGGTCAGCCCCCTGTCCCCGTGTTTGACCCGCCCTCCCGGCCGGTTCCGCTGTCCCCGGAACCGGCCATTTCTTTTTCCGCCATGCCGAAATTAACGAAAAATTAACCACGTTGCCGCAGCGTCAGTTGCGCGCCGCACCTCCCCGCAAGGTCCGGGCCAGCACCGCCTGGGAAGAGTAGCGTCCGCAGACAGGCGAAACCGCCATCAGGAGCCGCTGATGACCGCAAGGCAATCCACAACCGAAGATCACGCGCCGCTGATCGGTACGCGTTTTCTTTACATTGTGACGGCCATCGCCGTGACCCTGGCGGCTCTCACCGGCCTCATCAGCCTTGCCGGGCAATGGTATGGCGGCAGCCTTGCGCTTGCCGGCAATACGGACAGCGCCGAAATCAACGACGTCTTCATTGGTCAGGATCACCTGCGGCTTGCCTCGAACGTCATCCGCTTTGCCGAGCAGCGCAGCACCGGCGTCGTGGAGCGCATCGATCTCTACGCGACCTGGCCGGACATGCAGGGATACAGCGATGAAACCCGCAGGCTCTTCAACGACGTCAGCAGGCCGGATGCGCTGATCTTCATGCAGATATCGCAAAGCACGATGTCGCGCGACATGTCGGGGCGGGTCGAGCCGATCTACAAGCATCTGTTCGAAGGCGCGCCGCGTCCCGGCCCGGCAGGCCTGACCGCTCATAGCATGCGCGAAACATCAGGCTACGGACACGAAACGCTCCTGACGGCGGATCGCGGCGCGGATACGCCCTACGCCGTGCGTTGCATGCTGCCCGCGACACCCGAGGATGCGACGAGCGCGGATTGCCAGCGGGATATCCACATCGGAACGGATCTTGTGGTGCTTTATCGGTTCTCCAGCCAATTGCTGCCACAATGGCAGGCCATCGACGGAGCCGTCATCAAATTCGTCCATGAACGGCTCGCGCCATGAGCCCATCTCGCGGATCTTGCGACGACGATTCTCAAGACGAACCTAAAATGCAACATCCAGTACGAATTCCGGAAACCAATCATTCATCATAAACCGATTGGTAACGCTATCCCGGTAGTCTCCCATGAACGGTCGTTTGTGGAGGCGGCGCCCGGACGACATCTGTGAAATGAGAATGAAGAGAAGTGTAGTGTCCAAATTTCTGTTCAACGGTTCCGTTCAGCGTTCTTCGGCACCTCTTTTTAAAGCGGTCTGCCGGGTTGCCCTGGTTTCGCTGGTCGCCTCGTTCACATTTGCCGCCGCTCCTGCGAAAGCGGCGGAATATGCCGGCATTGTCGTCGACGCCAAGACCGGCAAGGTTCTCTACAGCGAAGATGCCGACGAGTTGCGCTATCCGGCCTCGCTCACCAAGATGATGACCCTCTACCTTACCTTCGAGGCGCTGGAAGCCGGCAAGATTTCGAAGGACACCAAGGTTCCCTTCTCCAAGCATGCATCGGCGGAGCCACCGTCGAAGCTCGGCGTGCGTGCCGGTCAGTCGATCACCGTCGATCAGGCCATTCAGGCGCTGGTCACCCGTTCGGCGAACGATGCGGCGACCGCCCTCGGTGAATTTCTGGGTGGGTCGGAAGACCGCTTCGCCCGCATCATGACGAACAAGGCGCGGGCGCTGGGCATGACCCGCACCACCTATCGCAACGCCAATGGGCTGCCCAATGACGAGCAGAAGACCACGGCGCGCGACCAGGCGCGTCTCGGCATGGCGCTTCGCCAGCATTTTCCGCAGTATTACGCCTATTTCTCGACCCGCAGCTTTAAGTTCGGCAAGCAGGTCATTGGCAACCACAACCGCCTTCTCGGCAATGTACGCGGCGTCGACGGTATCAAGACCGGCTATACCCGCGCGGCCGGCTACAACCTGGTGACGTCGGCCCAGGCCGACGGCCGCAGCATCGTCGGCGTCGTCATGGGCGGCAAGTCCGGCGGCAGCCGCGACGCCCAGATGCGCGCCCTCGTCGCCAAGTACATGCCTGCGGCCTCGCGCCGCGGCAGCGGCAACCTCGTCGCGGAAACCTCGGATGCGCCGACCATGCAGGCCGCCACCACGGTTGCTGCGACCGGCGGCTCTTTCAACCTTCCCCACGAAGGTCCGGTTCCGGATTTCCGCTATGACGGCGAAACGACCCAGAGCGTCGAAGTCGCCTATGCCGCCGCCCCGAAGTCCAGCAGCAACCCGCTCGTACAGGAACAGGTCCAGCCGAACACGCTGCAGGCCCAGAGCCAGCGCCTCGCGGCCCCGGTTCCGGCTGAAGCGGTCGATGTTCAGGTCACCAACTCCGTTACCTCGGCCCAGCCCACTGAGTCCGCTTCGGCCGCGATGCCGGAAGGCTGGATCGTCCAGATCGGCGCCACGCCGAGCAAGGATCAGGCGATCGCCATGCTGCAGCATGCCCAGGACAAAAGCGGCAAAGCCCTGCGCGGCGCACAGCCCTTCACGGTCGCGTTTGCCAACGGCGGCAGCCAGCTCTATCGCGCCCGTTTCGGCGGCTTCTCCAATCAGGACAAGGCTGTCAATGCCTGCAACGCCCTGAAGCGGGCCGGTTTCGCCTGCTGGGCCAGCGCTCAGTAAATACATCAGTTTCGAATGCCGGCGGTGTTGTTTGCCGGCACTCCTCCTCGGTTTTGGTACTGCGTACGAGGTCAGTCATGGCAATGAACGAGAACGGTGCGGGCATTACGCCCGGACCGGAGAAGAAGCGGAAACCCGCGCGCGCCAATCTGCATCCGCTGCATGAAGCAGCGATGCGCATCGCCGAACTCGGCCGCGCCCGCCCGCGCTCTCGCACGAAAGATCTTGTGACATTGCTGCTGACGCACGGCGCGCGCGCCTGGCGCACGACCCAGCCGGACGCCAGCATCCATGTTCATGTCACGTCACCGTCGGGACGTTATCCGATAAGGCTCAAGCTCCGCTGACATCAGGGAGATGATGGTACGAAAAGCCCGGCTGGACCGGGCTTTTTTCGTTTCCGCAAGCAACCGGCGGCTTCTCTACAGAAGCCCCAGTTCCGCCAGTTCCCGCCGCAACTCCATCGGCATTTCGGCGGCCCCTGCGCCCAGGGCGGCAAGATCGCGCGGCGCATCCTCGGCAGTGAGATAGCGCCAGCCCTGAAACGCGCGGCGCGGCTGGAATTCCGTATCGATCACTTCCGGACCGAGAAAGAGATTGCAGCGCCCGATCCCGTCTGCATCGGTAAAGGTCTCGATGCCGATCAGCTTCTGCCGCGCCTGAACCTGCCCCTTGATCACCCAATAGAGGGAGCCACCGTCCAGCAGCTCCTCGATACGCTTCGGCACCATGCGGGTGGTGTGGGAGGAATGCGGTTCGAGGCCGGCGGCGATCGCCACCAGCGACCGGCGCGAAACCCAGTCGCGCAGGTCTTCGATGGAATCCGCGCCGACACAAAGCTTGATGAGATTGAGAGCCATGGGCGAGTTGAACACCCGGCGAGGCGCCGGGGTCAAGTCCGTTTATGGCCGTTCCACAGCCGCAAGCTTATAAAGCGCGCGTCAGCATTCCACGACATTGACAGCCAGGCCGCCGGTCGAGGTTTCCTTGTACTTGTCGTGCATGTCGACACCGGTCTGTCGCATGGTCTCGATACAGGCGTCGAGCGGTACGAAATGGGTGCCGTCGCCCTTCAACGCCAACGACGCCGCCGTCACCGCCTTGACCGCACCCAGCGCGTTGCGCTCGATGCAAGGCACCTGGACAAGCCCGGCGATAGGATCGCAGGTCATGCCGAGATGGTGCTCCAGTGCGATTTCCGCCGCATTCTCGATCTGCTCCGGCGAGCCGCCCATCACGGCGGCGAGACCGGCCGCAGCCATCGCCGAAGCGGAGCCGACCTCTCCCTGACAACCGACTTCGGCGCCGGAAATCGAAGCATTGAACTTGATGATACCGCCGATCGCGGCGGCCGTGAGCAAATAGTCCCGGATACCGTGATGATCGGCGTCATCATGGAAATGCAGGTAATATCGGATGGTTGCCGGCACCACGCCGGCGGCGCCGTTGGTCGGTGAGGTGACGACACGGCCGCCGGCCGCGTTTTCCTCGTTGACCGCCATGGCGTAAACACTCAGCCAGTCGTTGGCGAGCAGCGGATTGGCCTTGTTGGAGCGCCATTCTTCCTTGAGCTTGTCATGGATCGTGCCGGCACGCCGGCGCACTTTCAAACCGCCCGGCAGGATGCCTTCATGGGTCAGGCCGCGATCGATACAGCTTTTCATCGCGTCCCAGATGCGGTCGAGGCCGGTATCCAGTTCATCCGTCGACATCTGCGTCTCTTCGTTGGCCCGCTTCATCTGCGCGATCGTCAGCCCCGAACGCGCGGCCATGTCGAGCATCTGCTTGGCGCTGGCAAAGGGATAAGGCACCTTGACGCCGCCGGGCTTCGCCTTGCTCGCCCGCATCGCCTCCAGCTCGGTGTCGGTGACGACGAAGCCGCCGCCGATCGAATAATAGACGCGTTTCAGGAGCAGCCGGTCATCACGATCGAAGGCGGAGAAGGACATGCCGTTGGCGTGGCCCGGCAGCGGCACCTTCTTGTCGAACACCAGATCGGTCCTCGGCTGGAAAAAATAGGCCGGATGTCCCGGCGGAGTAATCCTGCCGCTGCGTTCGACGCCGTCGATAATCCCGTCCATCGCGTCCGGATCGACCTGATCGGGCTTCTCGCCCATCAGGCCCAGAACGACGGCCCTGCCCGAACCGTGGCCAATGCCGGTATGGGCGAGCGAGCCATGCAGGCTGACCTTGATGGAAGCCACGGCCGCATTGGCCGGGCGCGGCCAGTCCGCGGACAGGATCAGGTCCAGAAACCGGTTCGCCGCCGACATCGGCCCCATCGTGTGGGAACTCGACGGCCCGATGCCGATCTTGAACACATCAAAAACAGAAAGAAACATTTCAACTCCGCCTTAAGGCCCGATGAGCCGTCATCGTGACCGCAAACCTAGGCTATTCCCCCCAAGCCCTGTGGCAATCCACCGACATCGGTTTCCACGCATGCGACATCGGCGCCCGCAACAGGCTCGCTCCCGCCAAGAAATCGTCATGCTGCCGGTATAATTGCAAGGGCCTCGGACAAAGTTTTGTCCTCTCTTGCAATTTCATCCCCGCATGCCAAAACAGCGCAATGACCTACACGGATTACGTAGCACTGGCCGTCTTCGTTCTGCTCTGGGCAAGTTACAGCGCCCTGACGGACGGCAAGATTCTATCCAGCCGCCGCAGTCTTTCGCGCCTGATGATCGAAAACCGGCGACGCTGGATCATGAACTCGCTGCGCCGCGACCTGAAGATGATCGACACCCAGATCATTGCCGGCCTGCAGGCCGGAACCGCCTTCTTCGCTTCGACCACGATTTTTGCTCTCGGCGGCTGTTTCGCGCTATTGGGCGCAACGGAGCAGGCGCAGGCGATCTTCAAGGATCTGCCCTATGTCTTCCATGGCGGACGCACCGCCTTCGAATTGAAGGTCGGCGGCCTCACCTGCCTGTTCGGCTATTCCTTCTTCAAGTTCGGCTGGTCCTACCGGCTGTTCAACTACTGCTCCATCCTGATCGGCGGCATTCCGATGATGAGCGACATGACGCAGGATATCGAAGAAGCACGCCGTCAGGCCGAACGCGCCGTGAAGCTCAATGTCTATGCCGCCAAGCACTTCAATGCGGGCCTGCGCACGATTTTCCTGTCGATCGGCTATCTCGGCTGGTTCATCAGCCCTTATGTGTTCATGGCTCTGACCGTTTTCGTCATCTTCGTGCTCCTGCGCCGCCAATTCTTCTCAGAGGCGCGGGAAGCGCTGCTGGAAGACGCAAGCCGCTAACCTCCCCTCAGATCATCCGCATGCGTTGTGCCTGGCGCAAGTTCGCGCAGCTATGATCGCACCAATCGAAAGAAGACATGTCCATGGAAAACGCAGCCATCGACAAGACCATCACGCCGCCCTCCGGCAAGCGTATCGGGATCATCGATACCTTGCGCGGTATCGCGCTCGTCGCCATGGCGATCTATCATTTCTCCTGGGATCTCGGCTTCTTCGGCTATGTCGATCCCGCAACGATCTCGTCGGGCGGCTGGAAGATGTTTGCGCGGCTGATCGCCGGCAGTTTCCTGTTTCTCGCCGGTTTCAGCCTCGTGCTCGGCAATTATCCCCAAATCCGTGCCGGTGGCTTCCTGATCAGACTGGCGAAGATCGTCGCCGCGGCGCTCGTCATCACCTTTGCCACATGGTTTACCTTCCCGGATGCCTTCATCTTCTTCGGCATCCTGCATGCCATCGCTGCCGCCAGCGTCATCGGCCTTCTGTTCCTGCGCCTGCCGCCGGTGCTGACGCTGCTTGTCGCGGCGGCCGCCTTTGTCGCGCCCCACTACCTGCGCTCACCGCTCTTTGATACGCCCGCCCTCTGGTGGGTGGGACTTTCCGAGACCTTGCCGCGCTCCAACGACTATGTGCCGCTCCTGCCCTGGCTCACGCCCTTTCTCGCCGGGCTCGCCGCAGCGCGCATCGCTCTCAGGGCCGGCTTTACCAGTTGGCTCGCTTCGCTCGGCGCCGGTGGACGCGCCGGCCGCGCCCTTAGCCTGGCGGGCCGCCACAGCCTGGCCGTCTACCTCGTTCACCAGCCTCTTCTGTTTGCGCTTGTCTATCTGTTTTCGCTGGGTTTCCCGGCCGCGAAGCCCGATCCTGTTGAAGCTTTTCAGCGCAATTGCGTAACCACTTGCAGCAAATCCAATTCGGAGACACTCTGCACCGCATTCTGCGGCTGCACGCTCGACAGGCTGGTGGAGCAGGATCTCTTCACGGCGCTCAACGCCGGGCAAATCGACATCAATACCGACCCGCGCATCACCACCATCACCCAGCAATGCACCCTGGACGCCCAAGCCGAGGAATAGGATATGAATGCCTATCGTGCCAAGTCGCTGAGATACCCCTGGCCATTCGCCCTGCACGGCTTTGCCAGTCTCGCGGCGGTGGCGCTCGGGCGCATCCTGCCCCTGCCGCACGAGCCGGGCAACTGGCCGGTGTGGATCATCGGGGCGCTGGTCATCGCCTGTGGCGTCACGCTCAGCCTGTGGGCAGTGCGCACGCTTCTCGACCGCCACACCACGGTTCTTCCCAACCGCTGCTCATCCTATCTGGTAACCTGCGGGCCGTTTCGCTTCACCCGCAATCCCATCTATCTCGGCTATACGCTGATCATAGTCGGCATCGGGCTGGTGACGATGAACACTTGGTTCTTCATCATCGCGACGGCAACAGTGATCTTTACCACGCTGTTTGCGGTAAGGGCCGAAGAGATGCATCTGCTCTCGCGATTCGGCATCGAGTTCGAGCGCTATTGCCGCTCGACAAGCCGCTGGATCTGAAGCCGAAAAGACGTCAGGTACCGACGCCGATTTCGGCAAGCCGCGTCAGGCAGGCTTCCTCGACATTGTTCAACTCTTCGAGGGTTTCCTCGATGTCCTTGCGCTTCTGGTTCAGTTCTTCCCGCTTCTCCTCAACGCGCTTCATCAACAGCCGCAACTGGCCGGACTCGCCCGGCGGATCCTTGTAGACCTGGATGATCTCGCGGATTTCAGCAATGGTGAAGCCGATGCGACGGCCGCGCAGAATCTCCTGAATGAGCCTGCGATCGGCCGCGCGGAACAGCCGAGTACGGCCGCGGCGCTCAGGATGAATGAGCCCCTCGTCTTCATAAAAACGAAGCGTTCGTGTCGAGACACCGAATTCTCGCGTCAGCTCGGTAATGCTATAATATTTGTTCACTTGCCTCGCCTTGCCCTATGCGGCAGCCCATCAGCGCTTTCGGCGGCAATAATATTGACCTTGACGTAAAAGTCAAACTTCCATCCGCTCAACTGATATGGAACCACCAGGTCGCCAGCCCGAGAAAAGCGGAAAAACCGGTCATATCCGTGACGGCCGTCACGAAAACGGCGGATGACACCGCCGGGTCTGCGCCGAAGCGATCGAGCAGAAGCGGGATCAGAATGCCCGCCAAGGCAGCTGCCGTCATATTGATCAGCATGGCGGCGGCGATGATGCCGGCAATATTGATATCGTGGAACCAGATGCCCGCCACGCAGCCTACCAGCAGACCGAAGAGCATGCCGTTCAGCAAGCCGACACCAGCCTCGCGCCGGACGATTCTCCAGGCATTGTGAATATCGAGATTGCGGGTCGCAAGCGCCCGCACCGTCACCGTCATGGTCTGCGAGCCGGCATTGCCGCCCATGCCCGCGACGGTCGGCATCAGGATCGCCAGCGCGACGATCTGCTGGATGGAGGCATCGAACAGCGAAATAACCGTCGCCGACAGGAAGGCCGTGAACAGATTGACCGTCAGCCACGGCACACGCGAACGCGAGGTGCTGGCGACGCTGTCGGACAGCTCTTCGTCGCCGACACCGCCAAGGCGCATCAGGTCCTCCTCGGCCTCTTCCTGGATCACGTCCACGACGTCGTCGATGGTCAACACACCGACGAGCCTGTTGTTCTCGTCGACGACGGCCGCCGAAAGAAGGTCGTATTGTTCGAAAAGCTGGGCCGCCTCTTCCTGGTCCATCTCGGCCGGAACCGGATGGTTTGTCTCGCGCATGATGGTCTCGATCTTCACCGAGCGCTTGGTGCGCAGGATGCGGTCGAGATCGACGGTACCGAGCAGCCGAAACGTCGGGTCGATGACGAAAATCTGGGTAAAGCTGTCGGGAAGCTCGCTGTCGTCGCGCATATAGTCGATCGTCTGACCCACCGTCCAGAACGGCGGCACCGCGACGAATTCCGTCTGCATGCGGCGGCCGGCGGTGCTTTCCGGATAGTCGAGCGAGCGACGCAGCCGAACCCGTTCCGTAAACGGCAGCTTGGCGAGAATCTCTTCCTGATCTTCCTGATCGAGATCTTCGAGAATGTAGACGGCATCGTCCGAATCCATCTCGCCGAGCGCTTCGGCGATCTGGTCGTTCGGCAGATGCTCGACGATATCGAGACGGATGGCTTCATCGACCTCGGTCAGCGCCGAAAGATCGAAATCCTTGCCAAGAAGCGAGACCAGCGCCAGACGCTGATCCGGCTGGATCGCTTCCAGAAGGTCGCCCATTTCGGAAGAGTGCAGCCGGGCGACATGCTGGCGAAGAAACAGGAGATCGCGATCGGCGATGGCCGCGCCGACATGCATGAGAAAATCCGAGCGCACCGAGCCGTCCTCGGCGTAGATGTCGGAGACATCGACGGTGGCGTCTTCCAGGCTC
>JAVBSF010000534.1:0-5670 GCA_031556925.1 Pararhizobium sp. | reverse complement strand
CCGCCCAGCAGGTCGTAGACCGGCACGCCCAGCCACTGCGCCTTGATGTCATAGAGCGCCATGTCGATATGCTGGCCTTCACCGGTGCGCTCGCGCTGGGCAAGCGCCGCCTGCACGCCGATCACGCCATAGAGCCCGGTGAAAATATCGGCGAAGGCGACGCCGATCTTCTGCGGCTCGCCATTCGGATCGCCGGTCAGGTCCATGATGCCGCCCATGCCCTGGATGATATAGTCATAGCCGGCGCGATGGGCATAAGGCCCATCCTGACCGAAGCCGGTGACCGAGCAATAGATGAGGCGCGGATTGACCGTCTTCAGGCTCTCGTAATCGAGCCCGTATTTCTTCAATCCCCCGACCTTGAAGTTTTCGAGCAGCACATCGGACCGCGCGGCAAGCCGACGCACGGCTTCCTGCCCCTCGGGCGTGGTGAAATCGAGCACGACCGACCGCTTGCCGCGATTGCAGGCATGAAAATAAGCGGCATCGAGCTGGGAACCCTCTTCGCCGGCGACGAAGGGCGGACCCCAGCTGCGGGTATCGTCGCCATCAGGGCTTTCCACCTTGATGACATCGGCGCCGAGATCGGCGAGCGTCTGGCCGATCCACGGACCGGCCAGAATGCGCGCGAGTTCGAGAACTTTCAGGCCTTGCAGCGGGGCTGTCATGGCGCGGCTCAGAAGAACGCCTGCAGCCCGGTCTGGGCGCGGCCGAGAATGAGAGCATGTACGTCATGGGTGCCCTCATAGGTATTGACCGTTTCCAGATTGACCATGTGGCGCATGATCTGGAATTCTTCCGAAATGCCGTTGCCGCCGTGCATGTCGCGGGCCATGCGGGCGATATCGAGCGCCTTGCCGCAATTGTTGCGCTTGACGATGGAGATCATTTCCGGGGCCATCTTTCCCTCGTCCATCAGGCGGCCGACGCGCAGCGACGCCTGCAGACCGAGCGAGATTTCCGTCTGCATATCCGCGAGCTTCTTCTGGAAGAGCTGGGTCTGGGCGAGCGGGCGGCCGAACTGCTTGCGATCAAGGCCGTACTGGCGCGCGGCATGCCAGCAGAACTCGGCAGCGCCGAGAGAACCCCAGGAAATGCCGTAGCGAGCGCGGTTGAGGCAGCCGAACGGGCCTTTCAGGCCCTCCACATTCGGCAGCAATTGATCTTCGCTGACTTCGACATTGTCCAGCACTATTTCACCGGTGATCGAGGCGCGCAGCGACAGCTTGCCGGCGATCTTGGGAGCCGAAAGACCCTTCATGCCCTTTTCCAGCACGAAACCGCGGATCGCGCCGCCGTGGGCTTCCGATTTCGCCCAGACGACGAAGACATCAGCGAGCGGCGCATTCGAGATCCACATCTTGGACCCGGTGAGCCGATAGCCGGCATCGGTCTTGACCGCACGCGTCTTCATGCCGCCCGGATCGGAACCGGCGTCGGGCTCGGTCAGGCCGAAGCAGCCGATCCACTCACCACTGATCAGCTTCGGCAGGTATTTCTGCTTCTGCTCTTCCGAGCCGTAGGCGTAGATCGGATAGATCACCAGCGAGGACTGGACGCTCATCATCGAGCGATAGCCGGAATCGACGCGCTCCACTTCGCGGGCGACAAGGCCATAGGCCACATAGGACGCGCCGACGCCGCCATACATATCCGAAACGGTGACGCCGAGCAGGCCGAGGTCACCCATTTCGCGGAAGATCGAAGGATCGGTCTTTTCTTCGCGATAGGCTTCGATGACACGGGGCTGCAGCTTGTCCTGCGCATAGGCGCGGGCGGTGTCACGGATCATGCGCTCGTCTTCGGTGAGCTGGTCATCCAGCAGGAAGGCGTCGTCCCATTGAAACTGATTGCGGGCGGCCATGTCGTTCCTCCTGTGGCTCACGTCCTATGACATACCTTATGGCAAGCGGGTACAAGCGTTACAAACAAAATTGAGGCACTGCCTCATGCGACGCGGGAATGGTATGGAACCACATCCAGAGACACGGGACATGAGCATGGCATATCTTGATCGGCAACGGGCGGCACAACTGATGGCGGCGGAAGGCGTCGATGCCCTGTTGCTTCTGGCGGCCGAGACATTCACCTATGCGACCGGCGCGTCTGCCGGGGTGGCGACCATGTGGCGTCGGGCTGGCGCGATCGCCGCGATCATCCCCGCAGATCCGGCTCTTGCCGAAGGCGCTGTCGTCAGCGACCTTTTCGAAGCATCCTTTCGCAAGGCAAGCACGATCGAAGATATCCGCATCAACCCGATCTGGGTCGAGGCCACCGATATCGGCGGCCTCCCCAATGATCTTTTACCGGAAATCCTGGTCGCGAAGGCGCTGGAAGCAGAGGGGCGCTCACGTGGTTTCGCCCGACCGGAAACCTTTGATGCAGGGCGCGGTTTCCAGCTTGCCGCCGATATCCTTGGCAATCGCGGCCTGAAGGGCGGGCGTATCGGCATCGAACTCGACAGCCTTTCGGTCAACGATTTTCGCCGGCTACAGGAGACGCTGCCGGAGGCAACCTTCGTCGACGCAAGCCGGCTTGTCGCGCGGCTGCGCATGATCAAATCGCCGGCTGAAATTCAATATCTGAAAACCGCCGTCGCCATGTCCGAGGCCGGCATCGAGGCCCTGCATCGAACGATTGCGGTCGGTGCGTCGCGGGATGAACTGGCCGCCGCCTGGACATCGGGCGTAAAAGAGGAAGCCGGACGGCGCGGCGTGAAGAACCTGACGGGGCTTTGGGAATATGTCTCGGTCGGTCCCAATCCCTGGGCGCCGGGTGGCACCGTGGAAGAAGGATCCCTGATCAAGATCGATGTGGGCTGCCTGATTTCCGGCTATACGTCCGATACCGGCCGCACTTTCGTCTGCGGCAAGCCGAGCGCGTTGCAGAGCCGGCTCTTTCAGGGCCTTGAAGCGGCTTTCGCCGCCGGTCTCGAACAACTGAAGCCCGGCAATGTCATGAGATCAGTGCACCATGCCGCGACCCGCGCCATGGCGGAAGCCGGTTTTCCCGATTTTACCCGCGGCCATTTCGGCCATGGTCTCGGCACCGGACCCGGCAGCGAGGAGTGGCCGTTTCTTTCGGCAACCAGCGACACCATCCTTGAACCGGGCATGGTGCTCGCCTTCGAGACGCCCTGGTATGTCGATGGCGTCGGCGGCATGATCATCGAGGATCAACTGCTGATCACGGAAAGCGGGCACGAGATCATGAACCGCCTGCCCCGCGGCCTCGTGAGCATATAAACCATGCAACGCCTCGAACGCTTCGCCCACAATCTCGACTGGAACCTGCTGCGCACCTTCGTCATCGTCGTCGAGGAAGGCAGCATAACGGCGGCAGCAAACCGGCTGCTTTTGCAGCAGCCGGCTGTGAGCATGGCGCTGAAGCGGCTCGAACAGACCCTCGACCAGAAACTCATCGATCGCCGGCCCGGCCGTTTCGAGCTGACGGAGGCGGGCGAAAAGCTCCATCGCCAATGCCGCGACATCTTCGCTGCCGTCGTGCGCCTGCCCGAGACACTGGAAACGGCCGGCGTGGATATCACCGGCCATGTCAGCATCCACACGGTCAGCCATGCCCATAACGATGCCTGGGACAGCAAGCTGCAAGGCTTTTTCGAACGCCACCCCAAGGCGACGATCAGCATCACTGTCGAGACCACGACGGATGTACTGAGCGCCGTCGAGCGCGGCGTGGCGACGCTCGGCCTCTGCGACGGCAATATCCCGGATGCGCTGGAAAAGACCTTCCACATCCGCGAGCAATATGCGCTCTATTGCGGCCGCGGCCACCGCCTGTTCGGCGTCAGCGACGCTGGCCTCAACGACCTGCGCGGCGATCCCTATATCGCCTTCACCGCCGATGTGCTCGGCGGCCAGCATATGAATGCGGTGACGGCCGTGCGCGCCATGGGCTCCTTCGGCCAGAAGGTGCGTGCCGTCTCTTCCAATGTCGAGGAGGTCATAAGGCTGATATCAGCCAGTATCGGAATCGGCATGTTGCCGGATCATCTGGCGAAAGCCGGCATCGCCGCCGGCGAACTCTGGCAGCTGCCGCCCTACAGCATGCTGCCGACCACGGATGTCTTCCGCATCACCAATCCGAACGCGATCCTCAACCCGGCAGAAGCAGCCTTCCTCGCCCATGTAAAAGATACGGATGCCCTCGATCATAGCCTCTAGGAAGGCATGCCAGCATCAACCAGGCTTATACTCACCTTTTCCTCTATAAATTTGAAGAAAGGCTGGGATTTTCCTAATGTGCCGCCTCCATAAAGGCTGAAGACAGGACGGGGCGCCCATGAAAATTTACGATACCGCCATCATCGGCGGGGGCATTGCCGGGCTGTCGCTTGCCTATTTCCTGAGCCCGCACCGCTCCGTCGCCGTGCTGGAGCGCGAGGATGCGCTCGGCTATCACAGCACCGGACGCTCTGCCGCCGAATTCGTGCTGCGCTATAATGCGCCGGAAATCTGTTCGCTGGGACGGATTGCCAAGAGCTTCTTCGATGCGCCGCCGGCCGGCTTTTCCGACATCCCGCTTCTCAAGCAACGGGGTGGCGTGATGATTGCCAATGCGGAGAAGACCGGTCGTCTCGATGAGGCTTTTCGTGGAGAGCTGCCCTTCACGCCGGAGCTGGAGCGCTTGAGCCGGCAGGAGGCGCTTGATCGCGTGCCGATCCTGCGGCCGGACTATGTCGAGGCCGCCTTCTACGATCCGAACTTTTGGGATATCGAGGTCGAAAGTCTGCTGCAGGGCTACACCCGTGGCGCCCGGCACAATGGCGCCGATATTCTCGAAAAGCACGAGGTCATCTCCGCGAAGCAGGAAAACGACATCTGGATCATCGAAACCTCGAACGAAGTGGTTCAGGCCCGCACCGTCATCAACGCGGCCGGCGGCTGGGCCGACCGGACGGCAGGCCTGTTCGGCATCGCCCCGCTCGGCATCGTGCCGAACCGGCGCACCGCCATCACGGTCGATTTGCCTGAAGGCATCGATGCGTCCGCCATGCCGGAGATCAACGAGATCGACGAAGACTTTTACATGAAGCCGGATGCCGGGCGGCTTCTCGCCTCACCGGCCGATGCAACACCCTGTGAGCCAACGGATGTGCAGCCGGAGGAGATCGATATCGCCTGGGCAGCCCATTACATCGAGGAAGCGACAACGATCCCGGTCAAGCGCATTTTCAAGAGTTGGGCCGGCCTGCGCAGCTTCTCGCCGGACAGGCTGCCGGTCATCGGCGCGTCGTCCTCGCGGCCGGATTTCTTCTGGCTCGCCGGTCAGGGCGGTTTCGGGATCCTTACCTCGCCCGCCCTCGGTACGCTTGCCGCCCATCTTCTGACGGAAGCCGCCTTGCCGGACGATTTTGCCCGCAACGGCATCGACAGACAGTCATTCAGCCCCGATCGGTTCTGATGTTTAAAACCTTGAATGCGAGCGCGCCGAAAGACCTTCCTTTCGGCGGGCTTTTCCATGCCGCCGGAACGTTTGCTGCTTATCCCCGTTAACAAGGCGAACCCTCCTCCCCATTATCAAAGGAGTTGGCAAATGCCCTTCATCAATAAATCCAGAATTCTCATTCTCGCCACCGATGGCTACGAACGCTCGGAACTGCGTTTTCCGCTTGAAGAACTGAAGAAACGCGGCGCCGAGGTGAAGATC
>JAVBSF010000255.1:0-5876 GCA_031556925.1 Pararhizobium sp. | reverse complement strand
CGCCGCAGCGCTGTCAGCGACCGCGAAGACGGAACTTGAGAGCATGCGCGATCCAAAGTTACTCGCGGAGGCCTTCGGTGAAGCTGTGAGTCGAGGTGTTGCAAACCAGTTCAATGGCAAACTCAGGTTCTGCTCTGGAATTTCGGCCCGCCTGCCATACCGTCTGCGCATCCTGCTCGGTTGCGCAGACGTCATCGAGGCAGGCTTCTCTCAGGTGGATGCGGTTGAGATCGACGCCGATCCGGGACTGTTGCGTGGTTTCGTCGTGAACGACATGACGTCAGTGTTGCCGTCACTGTCAGAGGTAGTGAACGTAGACCTTCGCAAGGCGCGGGCGTGGCGTGTGCCACTAGACGACGGAGTACTTTACCTCAAGTCGACCTTCATGACTAAAGACGATCCCGGTCTTGAAAAGCAGGCTGGGATCGACAGAAAGCTAACTGAAAGCGGTATTGTGGGAAATGATGGCCGCGGGCCGAAGCGTTCGGCGCTAAAAACGATGCTCAAATGAAGACTGGTAAAGGCGATGACCTTCAGCGTCACATTTGATCACAGTATCCATGCCACTGACACCTCATCTCAGTAACCGCGCTGCTGCGACATCAGCAACAATCGAAAGTGCCAAGGAATTTGTGTCGCGCGCTGGACCGAATATTCCGATCGGCGCTTTGATGCGCGAAATTTGATGGCGGGCCACACCGGCAGTTATCAAACGTTTGCAGCGCTCGTGATGGGTGCGCTCGCTCCCCAGCGCTCCGATGTAGAACGCGTTAGAGTTAAGCACTGCCTCCAAGACCGGGATTTCTTTTTCAATGTCATGGTGGAGCAGGACGATAGCGCTGTAGGCGTCTATCGCTTCAGCGAAATTGATTCTTCGTTCGTAGTTCCATAAGACATCGAAGCCTGCGGCGTCTGCAACCGCTTTCACAGCGCGCGCTTCCGCGCCACTCCCTGAAATTAACAGGCGGCTGGGAGGGCGATATACTCTTACGAAGCCTCCTCCTACGGACGTGGTTCGTCTCGGTGGGAGAACGGTCGATAAAGCTCCATCTCGGGGGGAATATCGGAGCGCGGCTGAATTCCTCTCGTTAAGTTCACGAACGACATGTGATATTGGCAAAACGCTTCGGAGCACGTGGATAGCAACGACTATGCCCCCGCCACAGGGCAAGACGATGTCGAAGAAACCTGAGCCTAAGCCCAATTCCACAACACGATCTTTGCCCTCCCCGATAGCTAACAGTGCTTCCGCCGCTACTGCCGCTTCGACACACCCCCCGGATACGAAGCCGCAATATCTCCCGTCAGCCGCGACGGCAACGTGTGCCCCAATCGCCCTTGCCGCTCCTCCTCTGATTTCGATGAGAGTAGCAAGCGCTGAACCGCCGTATTGAAATGCGTCTATGGCGAATTTCAAGACTTCGGCGTCGTCATCAGGCAACTCTACCCTCGTAGGGGTAGGAAATATCGACGAGAGTTCTGTGAAACTCATGGACACCTCTCCAGCTAGAGCCGATCTTGGTTAGTCTGGACACTCCGCACCTGTGTCTATCCACGCAGTAATAAGCGCCGCGAATGTTTCCTGGCTTCCAGGAGGAGCTTTTCGACCATCACCCGGATGCCACGCCCAACCGACGAGATGATCGGTGCCCATATGTTTGATCAAGTCCGCATGGGATCGGTTGCCGTTTCGAGAGGTGTCCTTCAACTGCTCGCAAATCTCTCCGACCGTAAGCCCCTGCCATGCCATACTCGCGGGGGCCAACTGCCAATGAGCGTTGCCCGGAATAGACTTGAGCCTACTCCCAACGACGGTTCTGTTTTCAGCGCCGTGGCATGCATTGCACGCTAGGCCAGCGGGTCCAAAGGAGCTGTCGGCGGCGACGATCGGCGGGACATGAGGATGCATATCCTCTCCCTGAGTTGGCCTTCGTGTCGCCGGATGACAATTGATACATCGCGGGTCCGTCAGAACTCTGCTGGCTTCCTGGAAGATCGCTTTCGAACGCGCGGCTACATCGGGGATGGCATTGAACTCTGAGAGGCTGCGCAGCGGATTGCTCGGAGCGTCTTCGGCGTTAGATTGGATGGCAGGTCCAATTCCAACCAAGATCGCGATTGACGTCGCGGCCGCAGTCAACAAAAAGATGGCTTTCTGATCAGCCATGATCACGCCCTCCGCAATTCGGTATGGTCGATTGGTAGCGAGCGCATTCGTTTGCCGGTGGCAACAAAAATGGCGTTGAGGACCGACGGGGCCACGCCGGGGGTCCCGACCTCCCCGATGCCGCCCGGGGCCTCGGCACTCGGAACGATGTAAACGTCGATCTTCGGCGTTTCGTTTATCCGGAGGACAGGAGAGTCGTCGAAGTTGCCTTCCACGACTGCGCTATTTTCGACCGTGATCCGCCCGTAGAGGGCTGCGCTCAGTCCGTAGATCACACCGCTTTGAATTTGGGCTTCGACGGTGTCAGGATTGATTACTTGTCCGCAATCGACGGCGCAAACAATACGCTCGACGGTCAGTACCCCACGATCGCTGACACTCACCTCGGAGATCATTGCTGCAAAGGTTCCAAAGTCCTCGGAGAGTGCAATACCCCTACCGCTACCTTTCGGAAGTTCGCTTCCCCAGCCCGCCTTCTCTCCTGCGAGCAGCAGTGCAGCCAGTAATCGTGGTCGGTTGTTAAGGAGCCGCTTTCGGTACTCCAGTGGATCGACGCCTGCGATATGGGCGAGCTCGTCGATAGCACCCTCGATAGGCGGGACATTTCGAGTCGCTCCAACTCCACGCCAGTTTCCGGTTAACATCCCGTCTGGCGCTTCGTGTCGAACAAAGTCGGTGTACTTGTTCGGGATCGAATAAGCCGTCTCAGCCCCGCCCATTTGATCCAAATCGATTCCGTCGCGCGTAAAGGCCGGCAACCATCGAGCCATAACTGACGGCCCTACGACTCGGTGTCTCCACGAGATCGGCATTCCGTCCGGGCCGACCGTTGCGGTGATTTTGCTGTAATTGAGATAGCGGAAGCAGTCATGCCGGATATCTTCTTCTCGGCTCCAGGTAACTTTGATCGGCCCCTTGACCTGCTTGGCGATCTGGGCCGCCGCTATGATACCATCGACGTCAAGCCTGCGGCCGAACCCTCCACCAAGCAAGTGATTGTGGACGACGACCTTTTCCAAAGGCAGGCCGGTAACGTCAGCTACGGCCTGTTTGGCGCGACCGGCGACTTGGGTGCCAACCCACAAGTCACATCCGTCCTCGCGAACGTCGAGGGTGCAATTCATCGGTTCCATGGCAGAGTGGGTAAGGATAGGCAGGCGATAGATGAACTCGTGTGCAGGTCCGTGTTCCGTCTCCGCTGCGTCGACGTTACCTTCATTGACGTGCGGCAGTGCCGGTCCCCCGATCGCCTTTTCCATTCGCTGTTCGAGTTCGCTAAGCGACAAGCCAGATTCTGAGCCGGGCAACCAATGGATGGACAGATTGGCCAATCCTTTGCGCGCGGCCCCCGTGTTGTCAGCCACAACTGCAACTGTGCTCTCTGTCCTAACAACCTGCTTAACACCCTTGACGGCGAGTGCAGGTGCATCCTCAACAGACCCCAGCTTACCGCCGAAATATGGGCAGATCGCAATGGCGGCATAGGCGACGCCATCCGGCCGCGCGTCGATACCGAATTTGGCCGTACCGTTGACTTTCTCAGGGCTGTCGAGTCTTCGAACCGACTTCCCGATTACCTTGAAATCGGTCGACGGCTTCAACGGCACGTCCTTCGGGACGGTCTCAGAAGCCGCCGCCTCTATCAGACTGCCGTAGTTTGCTTGACGCCCGCTCGCTTCGTGAATGATCTTTCCGGCTCTTGCGGTGCAGCTCTCTGGCGTCACGTTCCAACCGCGAGCCGCGGCATTGACCAAGACGATACGAGTTGCAGCTCCTGCCTTCCGCATCTGGTCGTATACGCCCCGAATAGCAATCGAACCGCCTGTAATCTGGTCGCCCAGCAACGGATTTGCGTATCGCGACGGGTCTGCCGGAGCATGTTCGAGGGCCACTTGATCGAGGGTCACCTCGAGTTCTTCAGCAAGTAACATCGCCACCGCTGTGTAAATCCCCTGTCCCATCTCGACTGAAGGCATGATGAAGGTGATTTTCCCTTCTGAGGGGATGCGGATGAACGGGTTTGTCTCCAGCGGCGTTAAGGCGGCAACCGAGGCGTTGGGTAGAACCCCGATCACAAGTCCCGCTCCGGTTAGCGAGATGCCGAGTAGAAATTGGCGACGGGAGACCCGTAGCGTGATTTTGTCTTGGATGCTCATTGTGCTCCCCTCTCCTCCGCGGCCTGTTTGATTGCTGCGCGGATGCGTGGGTAAGTCCCACACCGACAGATATTGCCCGCCATTACAGCGTCGATGTCTGCATCGGATGGGTTCGTGTTGGCTGCGAGCAATGCAGTTGCCGACATGATCTGCCCAGACTGGCAATAACCGCACTGTACGACGTCGATGTCGAGCCAAGCCTGCTGAATACGGCGGCCCTCGTCAGTTCCAGAAATTGCCTCGATGGTAGTGACGTTTTTCGTAACTACGTCACTTACTGGTAGAACACATGAGCGGACCGGCGTCCCGTCGACATGAACGGTGCATGCCCCGCACATTGCGATTCCACATCCGAATTTCGTACCGGTTAGGCCTATGGTATCTCTTAAAACCCATAGAAGTGGAATGTCGCCATCGACATCAACGACGTAGCTCCTACCATTGATAGTCAGATCGTAGGCCATTGCGCGCCACCTTTTGTGTCACAGATTTTCACACCAGATTAGAGGAGCATGCCATTCTGCGGGTCGTTCCGGGTGTGAACTGTCGTGAATTTCGGTGAAGCCATCGCTCTCGCTGTAACAACAGTTTCGTAAAGCAGTAGCGTGGACACGCCGTCATACCATCTGCACGACGACGTCCCCTAAGTTCGTATCTTCTGGTCGAAGTTGGTAAGTTTGTTAGGCGGATTCGGCCGGAGGCACGGCAAAGTCCGTGGAAACCGACACGTGTCTCCATTTGGAGATAATGCCCCCGTCAGATGCATGCTTAGCCTCAAGGGCGGCAATAGTATCGCTCCCGACAGGAAGGCGTACCGGCGGATCGGCGGCATCCGAAAACTCGACTACGAGCCTTGCAAATTTCTCCGGGTCGCCCGGTTGGCTATGGTTCAGGTTGGCCGCACGCTCCCGGACCGCTCCTGCGGTCTGGTCATAGTCGCCAAGCCGGGTCTTGCTAACGGTAAGCGAGGAAGAATCCAGAAAGTCTGTCCGGAAGTAGCCGGGCTCGATCACAGTCACGAAGATGCCAAGAGGCAATAGTTCGGCATGCAGTGCCTCAGACAATCCTTCTACCGCAAACTTCGTCGAACAGTACACACCGAACCCGGCAGACGCTCTGTACCCGCCGATCGAAGAGATATTGAGAATCCGGCCCGATTTCTGTTTTCGCATTTGTGGGAGAACTGCACGGGTGACGGTGAGCAGACCAAAGACGTTTGTGCGATAGAGCCGTTCTACCTCCTGCGATGAGGCTTCTTCGACTGCGCCGAGCAAGCCGAAACCCGCATTGTTCAGAAGCACGTCGATCTTTCCGAAACGTGCAACGGCGCTTTCTACAGCTTGAGCTCCCTGGTCTTCGTTCGTGACATCAAGTGGGGCGGCTAGCAGGTTTTGCCGTTCACCGAACCTCTCGATGATGGGCGCGGGGTTCCGCGCCGTGGCGACCACGTTGTCACCGCGCTCAAGCGCAAGTTCTGCGATCCGAGCACCGAACCCTCTGGATGCGCCCGTAATAAACCAAGTTTTCATGATCATCTCCTCAAGGTACGCTAC
>JAVBSF010000202.1:0-6971 GCA_031556925.1 Pararhizobium sp. | reverse complement strand
CTTCATTGCCAGTGTCCGGCCTTTTGCCAAGGCTGCTTTCGTTTTCATATCAGGCGCGCGAAAAAGCCGCTCCAGGCGGGCAACGTGATGCGTTCATCGCCGAGTTCGGAAGCAAATCCGTGTCCGTCAAGCACTTCGAGCATTTCGATCGGGCGCTCGACCGTGGTCGCCTCGCCGCTCATGTTGAACAGGCACAGAATTTCTTCATTTCCGTAAGTCCGGGTGAAACCGAGCACCGGTGCCCGATAAGGACGAAACTCGATCTCGCCCTTGGCGAAAGCCCGGTGCAGCTTGCGGAAGGCGAGGAAGCGCCGATAGTGATGCAGTACCGAGCGGGCATCGCCTTCTTGCACCGAGACGGCACGGGCGATATGCTCCGGTGAGACCGGCAGCCAGGGCTTGCCTTCGCCAAAACCGCCATTCACGGCCTCGGCATCCCAGACCATCGGCGTGCGGCAGCCATCACGGCCCTTGAAATCCGGCCAGAACTGAATGCCGTAGGGATCCTGCAGATCCTCGAAGGCGAGATCAGCCTCGGTGAGACCAAGCTCTTCCCCCTGATAGATGCAGACGGAACCACGCAGCGTCATCAAAAGGCTCGCAAGGAACTTCGCATGCGCATCGTTATCGGCGATATCGAGACCCCAGCGGCTGACATGGCGCACCACGTCATGGTTTGAAAAGGCCCAGCAGGCCCAGCCTTCGGGGGCTGCGCGCTCGAAGGCATGCTGTACGGCTGCAACGCTTGCCGGCGTCAGCGGATCGGGCGCCAGGAATTCGAAGGCGTAGCACATATGCATCTTGTCGCCGCCGGAGGTGTACTGGCCGGCGATCTCGAGGCCGATCTGGCTGTCGCCGACTTCGCCGACGGCGGCGATTGCCGGGAACTCGTCCATGACGGCGCGGAAACGCTTCAGGAACGCAAGGTTTTCCGGCCGGTTCTTGTCGTAGAGATGTTCCTGATAATTATACGGGTTGACCGCCGGCGCCGTGTTGGCATTGCGGCGCTCGGGCGCCAGCGCCGGATTGTCGCGCAATTGACGATCGTGGAAGTAGAAGTTGATCGTGTCGAGGCGGAAGCCGTCGACGCCGCGCTCCAGCCAGAAACGCTCGACGGCGAGCAGCGCTTCCTGCACTTCGAGGTTATGCAGGTTGAGGTCCGGCTGCGAAGTGAGGAAGTTGTGCATGTAATATTGCAGGCGCGTCGGATCCCAGGCCCAGGCGGAGCCGCCGAAGATCGACAGCCAGTTGTTGGGCGGCGTGCCGTCCGGCTTTGAGTCCGACCAGACATACCAGTCCGCCTTCGGGTTGAAGCGGCTGGAGCGGCTTTCGACGAACCACGGATGCTGGTCCGACGTATGCGACAGCACGAGGTCTATCATCACACGGATGCCGAGACGATGAGCTTCCGCGATCAGGGCATCAAAATCGGCGAGACCGCCAAAGATCGGATCAACGCCGCGATAATCCGAGACGTCATAACCGAAATCCTTCATCGGCGAGGTGAAGAACGGCGAAATCCAGATCGCATCGACGCCGAGCGAGGCGACATGGGGCAGCCTTGCGGTTATGCCCTTCAGGTCGCCGATGCCGTCGCCGTTCGAGTCCTGATAGCTGCGCGGATAGATCTGATAGATCACCGCGCCGCGCCACCAGTCCTTGTCAGGCGTCAGCAGTGCTTCGGTCGGCTTGGGTACGCTTACGTTCATTTCGAGTGCAGTCCCGTTTCTTTAAGTCTCAACCGCCCTTGACCGAGCCCGCCAGCAGGCCGCGCACGAGGTAACGCTGCAGGCTGAAGAAGACGATCAGAGGCACGATGATGGTGATGAAGGCGGAGGCCGTCAGGATTTCCCAGTTGCCGCCACGGCTGCCGAGCAGGTTTACCAGACGACCGGTCAGCACCAGCTCGTTGTTGCCCGTGCCGAGGAACACCATGGCCACCAGCAGGTCGTTCCAGGTCCAGAGGAACTGGAAGATCGCGAAGGAGGCCAGCGCCGGGAAGGAGAGCGGCAGGATGATCTTGATGAAGATATCGAAATCGCTCGCGCCATCGACACGGGCGGATTCCATGATTTCGCGCGGAAGGCCCGCCATGTAGTTGCGCAGCAGATAGATGGCAAGCGGCAGCCCGAAGCCGGTATGCGCGAGCCAGATGCCCATATAGGTCTTGGCGGGAACGCCGAAGAAGGCGCCGACGCCATTGTAGAGCTTCAGAAGCGGGATCAGCGACATCTGCAGCGGCACGACGAGCAGGCCGACGACGACGGCGATCAGCAGCGCCCGGCCGGGGAATTCCATCCAGGCCAGCGCATAGGCCGCGAAGGCGGCGATCAGGATCGGGATGATGGTTGCGGGAACGGCAACGGTCAGCGAGTTGATGAAGGAGGCGCCGATGCCCTCGGCATTCATGACTTCGCGGTAGTTGTCGAAGGTAAAGCGCGGCGGGGTCGAGGCCGTGAAGAAGATGCGCTGGCCACGCGCGCCTTCCATTTTCACGTCCGAGACGATCTCGAAGCTGCCGTCTTCCTGCACCGTCAACCTGGCGCCGTCGCTGAGATCCGCGGTTTCGCCGGCCTTGAAGGCGCCGGGATCGCGGCTGGACGTACCGAAGGCGGAGACCTTCAGCCCGCCGCTGTCGCTGACATTGCCCGTGATGACAAACTTGCCGTCACGTTCCACCTGCGCATCGGCGGCAGGGGCGCGGAAAACGTCGTTGCGCGACGAACTGGAAAGTGCGGTCCACCAGCCGGAAACCGCCAGCTGGTCCTTATCGCGCAAGGAGGAAATCAGCAGGCCTGCCGTCGGCAGCGTCCAGATGACGACGAGAAGCAGAACTGCAAGGTGAACAACCCACATCAGGGGGGAGCGTGCTGCGCCGATCATATCAGTGTCCTCCCATTTCCTTGCGGGCGTTGCGGATGTTCCAGATCATGATCGGGATGACGAGCACCATGATGGTGACGGCGATCGCCGCGCCGCGGCCGAAGTCGCCGCCCCCTCGGAACATCCAGTCGAACATGAGATTGGCGAGAACCTGGCTTTGCCATTGCCCGTTGGTCATGGCGAGAACGATATCGAAGACCTTGAGGACGAGGATGGTGATGGTCGTCCAGACGACGGCGATCGTACCCCAGATCTGCGGGATCATGATCTTGAAAAAGATCTGCAGGCCATTGGCGCCGTCGATGACGGCGGCTTCCAGTGTTTCTTCCGGAATGCCGCGCAGCGCCGCCGAGAGGATGACCATGGCAAAGCCGGTCTGGATCCAGATGAGGATGACCATCAGGAAGAAGTTGTTCCAGAAGGGAATGGTGATCCAGGCTTCCGGCGAGCCGCCGAAGGCGACGACGATGGCGTTGAGCAGGCCGATCTGCTCTGAGCCTTCGGCGCGGTAGTCATAGATGAACTTCCAGATGACCGACGCGCCGACAAAGGAGATGGCCATCGGCATGAAGATCAGCGTCTTGGCGATATTGCCCCACCAGATGCGGTCTGTGAGGGCTGCAATGATCAGGCCGAAGAAGGTGGCGGCGGCGGGAACGACCAGCAGCCAGAGGAAATTGTTGAAGATCGACTGGCGGAATTCGCCGTCATTGACCATCCAGGCGAAGTTGCGGACGCCGACGAACGCCTGGCCGGACTTGTCGTGAAAGGCGAGCCAGACGGATTCGATCACCGGATAGATCAGATAGACCGTCAGGGCAAACAGCGCGGGGCCGAGAAACAGCCAGGGGCGGATCGCATTGGTGATGCGCAGGTTCCTGGACGCCTTGGCGCCAGACAGTCCCTTGGATGGGAAAATCCTGTCGAGAATCCAGTTCGTACCGAAGAAATAGGCAACGCAGGCCAGAACGCCCGCCGCCATCGTCACGATGGCATAAAACAGCTGGTGCACGGCAACCCCTCCCCAGGACTGGGCGACCGTATATCCGGCCGGCCCTTTTCATTCCTTGCCTTGGCCCTGCACCGGACCTGGAACCGCCTGGCGTCATCCGACCGCCAGCGACCAAACTCTCTTCTTATATTATGGAGCTTTTGGAAAACCCGCCGGAGATCGATCCGGCGGGAGCATGTTTTGGTCGAGCCGGCGTATGGCCGCCGGTCTGTTTCTTTACTTGATGGCGTCCCAGGCCTTCTGGATATCGGCCGAAACGTCTGCGGAAGACTTGCCGCCGACATAGTCGACCATGCCGGTCCAGAACGCGCCCGCGCCGATCTTGCCGGGCATCAGGTCGGAACCGTCGAAGCGGAAGGTCGTGGCGCCGAGCAGGATTTCGCCCTGCTTCTTCATCGGACCGTTGGCATAGGTATCCTTGTTGGCCGCCTTGTACGGCGTCAGGAAGGACGACTGCGCCATCCAGACTTCGTGAGCGATCGGCGTCTGCAGGAACTCGATGAAGGCGCGCGAGGCCGGGGTGTCCTTGGTGATCATGGCCAGCGTGCCGGCACCGAGGACAGGATTGCCGAGTTCCGGCTTGCCGGCATAAGGCGGCATGTAGAAGAAGTCTGCGTCTTCACCGACAACCGTGCCTTCCGGGAAGAAGGACGGAATGAAGGACGCCTGATGGTGCAGGTAGCACTTCGGCGGCGAAGCAAACAGGCCCTTCGGGCTGTCGCGGAAATCGGTCGCGGCAACGGCAGCGGCGCCGCCATCGACGAACTTGTCGTTCTTTGCGAACCAGCCGAATTCATCGATCGCGCCGGTGACGGCAGCGTCGGTGAACGGAATTTCGTTCTTGATCCATTTGTCATAGGTATCGGCGGACTGCGTGCGCAGCATCAGGTCTTCGACCCAGTCGGTCGCCGGCCAGCCGGTCGCGCCGCCCGAACCCAGACCGATGCACCAGGGCGTGCCGCCATCGGCAACGATCTTCTCGGTCAGAGCCTTCAGATCTTCCATGGTCTTGGGAACTTCGTAACCGGCGTCTTCAAAGTTTTCCGGCACGTACCAGACGAGCGACTTCACGTCGATCTTGTAGGGGAAGGCATAGAGAGCCTTGGTGCCGTCCTTGCCGGCATAGGTCGACAGATCGACCCAGGACTGGCCGGCGGCGTAGTTGTCGAGAAGCCACTTCTGGGTCTCTTCGCCGAGCGGCGTCAGGTAACCCTTGGAGGCGAGGTCGGCGATCAGGCCCGGCTGCGGCAGGATCGCGACATCCGGCGGGCTGCCGGCCTGGGTGTCGATAACGATCTGCTGCTCGTAGTTTTCAGAGGAAGAATACTTTACGTCGGCGCCCGTCGCTTCGCGGAAATAGTCGAGTACCGATTCCGCGAGCGCCTGGTCTTCGCCGCGCCAGGGACCAAAGATGGTCAACGTCTGGCCCTTGAGGTCATGACCCTTCTTGAACTCTTCAAGGCTCGCCCAGTTGAATTTCGAATCTTCGCCTGGCTTGAACTTCAGCTCGGCGGCGTTGGCTACGCCTCCGAGAAGCGCCAGCGCGGCAACCCCCATCAGGAATGTTTTCTTCACGTGACTTCCTCCCAAGAAACGCCCGACCTGACTAGACGCCGGGCCATTACAGAGCGCAAAATTCAAAGCGCTTTGAGCTGCTAACAAAACATTTACAGCCGTGGCAAGTCAAGAGATTTCCCGCAGGTCGCGTATCCCCAGAATTCTTACGCGGCTGCAGCGAAATTTTGCGCCGCAGCGAAGCCTATTTCTCTTTGTCTGCCTTAAGGGCGATGATACAAAATGTCCGTGTCGCGCCCAATGCCGAAAGAGAATGGCGGGACATCAAAGCGCTTTGGGAGGATGCGCTGCCGATGAATGTCAATCTGAAGAAGCTTGCGGAGATGCTGGGCCTATCTCAGACGACGGTCAGCCGCGCCCTGAACGGATTTCCCGAGGTCAATGCGGACACCCGTCAAAGGGTGCTGAGGGCCGTGCGCGAAACCGGCTACCGGCCGAACCGCGCCGCCCAGCGCCTTGCAACCGGGCGTGCCGGCTCGATCGGACTGGTCATGCCGATCGCCCAGGGCATCGATTCCGATATTCATTTCGGCGAGTTCCTGGCGGGGCTCGGCGAGGAATCCGTACGCCACGATTTCCATTTCGTCATCAACCCGAGCGCCCCGGAAGACGAAGAGCTGACCTTCAAGCGGCTGGCGGCGAGCGGCAATGTGGATGCGCTGTTTCTGGCCTATGTCCGAGAGAACGATCCGCGCATCGCGATACTGAAATCCCTGTCGATCCCCTTCGTCGTCCATGGGCGAACCATCGACCAGCCAACCGACTATCCGTTTCTCGACATCGACAATACCGGCGCCTTCTATGAGGCGACCCGGCTTTTGATCCAGCTCGGGCACCGCCGCGTCGGCCTGATCAATGGCCAGAGCCAGATGACCTTCGCCATCCGCCGCAAGAAGGGCATGGTGCGCGCCTTGAACGAGCACGGATTGGCCTTCGACGAAGCCCTCTCCCACAACTCGCTGATGACGGACGAATACGGCTATCGGGCCATGGAGCGTTTTCTCGCGAATCCTCATCCACCCACGGCCATTCTCTGCTCCAGTACCGTGATGGCGCTCGGCGCGGTGCGGGCCATCAACAGGGCCGGGCTGATCATCGGCAAGGACATATCGATCATCGCCCATGACGACGTGCTGCCGATGCTGAAGCCGGAAAATTTCATGGTGCCGCTGACGACGACGCGGTCGTCGCTGCGGGCAGCGGGCGCGCGGATCGCCAACCGGCTGATATCCCTTCTCGAAAGAGCATCCGATACGGTCGAACAGGAGCTATGGCGCACAGAGCTGATCGTGCGCGCCTCCACCGGCCCCGCTCCGGAGCGATAAATATCGCCTGGAACGCTTCATTCAAATGGAAGCACTCTAGGCTGTGGTGACAATTTAACGATTTGGGATTCCATTCGAGTCGCAAATCAGATTCAACGCTGACTTTTGGAGGTCGGCGATGGATGGTGAGGTTCTTCGAGATGACCAGTGGGAGCGGCTAAAGCCGTTTGTGCCCG
>JAVBSF010000239.1:0-36290 GCA_031556925.1 Pararhizobium sp. | reverse complement strand
CGGATGACGCTTGTGCGCGCAGCTTTGTCGATGCCGTCGCGCTGATCGGCGAGCGTCGGGGGCGTGTCGTGGTTTCCGGCGTCGGCAAGAGCGGGCATATCGGCCGCAAGATCGCGGCCACCATGGCATCCACCGGCACGTCCGCCTATTTCGTGCATCCGACGGAGGCGAGCCACGGCGATCTCGGGATGATCACCTCCGACGATGTGCTGATCCTGCTGTCCTGGTCGGGCGAGACCGTCGAGCTTGGGCCGATGCTGACCTATGCCAAGCGGTTCAACGTCGCGGTCGTCTCCATCACCTCCAGCCCTGACAGCCTGCTGGCGCGCAATTCCGATGTCGCGCTGACCTTGCCCAAGGTTCAGGAGGCCTGTCCGCACGGTCTGGCGCCGACGACGTCGGCGTTGCTTCAGCTGGCGGTCGGTGATGCGCTGGCTGTCGCGCTGCTGGAGCGTCGCGGTTTTTCCGCTCAGGATTTCAAGGTTTTCCATCCCGGCGGCAAGCTGGGCTCACAGCTGCTGCTGGCCGGCGAGCTGGCGCATACCGGTGACGCGCTGCCGCTTCTGGCCCTTGGCAGCGGCATGGGTGATGCGGTGATCCAGATGTCGGCCAAGGGCTTCGGCGTCGTCGGCGTCGTCGATGCTGCCGGCAAGCTTGTCGGTGTGATCACGGATGGCGACCTGCGCCGGCATATGTCGCAGCAATTGCTTCTGGAAAAGGTCGATACCGTGATGTCGCATCATCCGCGTGTCATCAAGGGCAATGTTCTGGCCAGCGCCGCCATGGAGACGATGCAGGCGCAGAAGGTCACGGTGCTGTTTATCGTGGATGACAATGGCGCCGCCTGCGGCATCCTGCATATCCACGACCTGCTGCGCGCCGGCGTCGTCTGATCTCGCGGCGCTGCGGATTTCTTTCGAACAGGGGATATCTTGCGCGGTTTCGAAGACATCGGCGGCCGGATTGACGAAGCGACGGGTGTTGGCGCCGGGCGCCGGACGCCGACATTCGCCTTTCATTTTCAGGCGTGGAAGCGACCGATCTTCGAGCGCTATTTTCCTGAAAGACATTTCGTCTTCGTGCCGATGTATATCTCGGAAAGGGAGTTCCGGGAGAAATGGGTTCCTCGGATTCTGGGTGAGGACCAACCTGAAATCCTCGTCTGGAATATGGGTCTGCCCGTGGGCTTGCGCGATTTCGCGGAGGAAAACGGTATCCGGCTTTTTCTCGTCGAGGATGGTTTTCTGCGCTCGCTGGAGCCGAATGCCAGCCGTACGCCGCCCTTGTCGCTGACCTTCGACAGCGGCGCGCTCTATTTTGACAGTCGCGCGCCATCGGACCTGGAGCGTCTGCTGTCGTCCCATGATTTCAACGGCGATCAGGTTCTGTTGCAACGCGCCTGCGATGGGATCCGTCAGCTGCTCGAAACCGGCATCAGCAAGTACAACGGCGATACCGGCGCGGATGTGCATGCCCTCTACGGCGAGAAGACGGGGAAGCGGGTTCTGGTCGTCGGGCAGGTCGAGGATGATGCCTCCATTCTCTACGGATGCGATCGCCCCTTTACCAACAACGATCTCGTGCGCCTTGCCGCACGGGAAAATCCCGGCGCCCAGATCATCTACAAGCCGCATCCGGATGTTCTGAACGGCGTCCGGCTGGCACAGTCGCGGCCAGCGGACGTCGCCCATCTCTGCACGATCATCGACAGGCCGCTTGCGATGGCCAGGGCGTTTGAAAGTGTCGATCATGTTTACACGATCACTTCTCTTGCCGGATTCGAGGCGGTTTTGCGCGGCTTGAAGGTGACGGTCGTCGGCTCTCCCTTTTATGCCGGCTGGGGCCTAACGGACGATCGTCAGCCGAATGCCCGGCGCGGGCGGGCGTTAAGCGTGGAGGCGCTCTTTGCTGCCGCCTATCTGCTGTACCCGCGCTATTTCGAGCCTGTGACGGGCCGTGAGGTTTCTTTCGAGGAAACGGTCGCGTTGATCCGACGCGGCGTTTCCGTCTCTCCGGACAACCCGGCGCATGCCTCCATTGGAAAAGTGTCCTGGCGGCCCTGGGGCCCTTATGGCATTCTTGGCTGGCGCCATCTTTTGACGCCTTTCATCGCGATAATCGTCGCCAGGATCGGGCATGCAGGGGATGCGCAAGTCTTCCGGCGCAATCCGATTGAGTTTTTTCGCGAACTGCCGCAGGAGAAATTTCGTCGTATCGGCCGAATCCTGTATCCTCTCGACGACGATGCCTGACGGTGCCGTCGTGTCGACCATTGCGGCGAAGTGTTGAAAACAGAAAGCGTTCCGTGTCAGCCGGGACAGCGGTAAATCCATAAGGATGCGTGCGTCTTGAAACCTTATACGACCCATCTTCGCGTGGTCGGAGCGCTTCTCATCCGTGAGATGGAGGCTCGCTTCGGATCCAAGCCGGGTGGCTATGTATGGGCGCTGCTCGATCCTGCCGCCCATATCGTCCTCATGACGCTGCTGTTCCAGGCGATCGCGCGGTCACCGGCGCTGGGCACCAATTTTCCGCTTTTCTTCGCGACCGGCTATCTCGGGTTTCAGTTTTATCAGGCCATGGTGGGCTATGTGAACGGTGCCGTGAAGGCTAACCGCACGCTGATGAGCTATCCGAGCGTGGCTCCTTTCGATACGATCGTCGCTCGCTCCATACTGCAGCTTCTGACCACTGCCTTCGTGGCCTGTATCGTGCTGGGCGTGATCGTCGGGTGGATGCGCGTTCCACCGCTGCTGCATTGGCCCCCGATCCTCGAAGCGGTCATGCTGGCCGCCGTGCTGGGGCTGGGGATGGGGATGATCAACAATGTCATGTTTCTGAAGTACCCGCTTTACGAGCAGGTTTTTTCGATCGTCAGCAGGCCCTTGTTTCTGATTTCGGGCGTCTTTTTCCTGCCGGATGCCATCCCGCTACCCTATCGCGATGTGGTGCTGTTAAATCCGCTTGTCCATGTTACAATGCTGTTTCGGACCGGGTTTTACGATGGTTACAGGGCGGCGGGGCTCGATCCGGTCTATCTCTATAATTTCGCATTTTTGACATTCTTTTTAGGGATGCTCCTGTTCACTTTTTCCTCCACCCTGTTGAGAAATGAATGATCCGGCTAGAGCAGGCGACGAAATTTGCACGTGCGAAAGGCATCAAGAAGCCCATTCTCAATGGCGCGTCCATGGTGCTGGAGCGTGGTCGTAGCGTCGGGCTGCTCGGACGCAATGGCGCGGGAAAATCGACTTTGCTGCGCCTGATCGCCGGGACCATTCGCCTCGATAGCGGCCGTATCGTCCGCGAAGGCAAGGTCTCGTGGCCGCTGGGCTTTCAGGGTAGTTTCCAGGGGGGCATGACGGGCGAGCAGAATGTTCGCTTCGTTGCCCGGATCTATGGCGTGGATACGCGCCAGCTCATCGACTATGTCGAGGATTTTGCCGAGCTCGGCTCGTTCTTCCGGGCACCCGTCGGCACCTACTCGTCGGGCATGAAAGCGCGCCTTGCGTTCGGCTTGAGTATGGGCGTCAATTTCGACTATTATCTGGTTGACGAAATTACCGCGGTCGGAGACGCGAATTTCAAAAAGAAATGCCAGGGGGTGTTCCAGACCCGCCTGCAGAATTCAGATGTCATCATGGTGTCCCACAGTACCTCGACGATCCGCGACTACTGCGATTGCGGCGTTGTGTTGGAGAGTGGGAAATTAACCTATTTTGATGATGTTGAAGATGCGATAGAAGCGCATACACGCAATATGAAGGGTTCTTAAATGGCCGTTATCAAAAACATAGGCCGAAGCGCCGCAAGCCAAGAACCTACCAAGCCGAAAAGCGCGGATTTGCTGGAAGGCCTTCTGAACCCGGAAGAGCGCGTGGTCACGCCGCTCAATCGCGGTCGCAACAAGTTGCGTTCAGAGCCGAAGACGCCGGCAAAATCGAAAAGCTGGTACAAGAACCTGAGCAATTTCCGCCTGCGGCATGCGGTGATTGCCGGCAGTTTCGTTGCCGGTGTCGTTGTTCCGGCAGCGTTGTCGACTTTCTATATGATGTTTATCGCCGCCGACCAGTATCACAGTTCTTCGTCTTTTGCCGTCAGAAGTATCGAAGCGGCGAGCGGCTCCGACCTGATGGGGCTTTTCACCCAGGCGTCGAGCGGTAATACGAGTTCCGACAGCTACATCCTTATCGATTATATTCGCAGTTCGAAGATGCTCACCGACGTGGAGCAGAAGTTCAATCTCGGCAATATATATGCCGTGCGCGGTCTGGATTACTTCTACGGACTGCCCGCAGGCGAAGCCATCGAAGACAGGCTGGCTTATTGGCGTCATATGGTAAGGGTCAATTTTGACCATGCGTCCGGTATCATGGAACTGGAGGTTCGGGCCTTTGATCCGGTGGAGGCCCGGGAGATCGCCGGGTTCATCATCAAGAAGGGCGAAGAGCTGGTCAATAACCTGTCCATAACCTCTCGTGAAAGCGTTCTGCAGGTATCTCGCGATGAGATGCATATCGCGGAAACGCGGCTGGCAGCCGCGCGTGTCGCACTACGCGACTATCGCGATCGAACTCAGGAAGTCGATCCGGTCGAAGCAGCAAGGCTTGCGCTTCAGATCATCGGTGGCCTTGAGGCGGAGCTGGTCAAACTGAACGCGGATCTCGTGACGGCGAAAACGCAGCAGATGGGTGATGATACGCCGCGCATGCGTGTGTTGAAGGCCCGCATCGACAGCCTTGAACAGCAACTTGTAACCGAGCGCCAGCGTCTCGGCAGCGGCGATTCTGAAAAGGCCGCTGCGGCATCTTCCGATGTGGCAGGCCGCATTCAGACATACGAATCTCTCGAAACCGAGCGTGAATTTGCCGAGCGCGCCTATGCCGCATCGCTTGCAAGCCTTGAGAAAGCCCGCGTCGATGCCAGCAGCAAGCAGCGTTACCTCGGTGTCTTCATCGAGCCGACGCTTTCGGAGCTGGCCCAATATCCCGCGCGTATCTTGAATTCCTTTATTGTGACGCTCGGTCTGCTTTTCGCTTGGGCCGTCTTCGTGATGGGCTACTACAACATTCGCGACCGCAACTGATAGCCATTTGCGGTGCGTCCCCCTCGTGCTTTCAGCCCCCAAGGAAATGTAAGAAATAGCGGTGACGACCGCCGTGGTGCTGGAAATGCTGATGGCGTGAGCGCTCGCTCCGAAGAATGCTCACGAGCTTGAGAATGAATTTCTTTTCCCGGATTATCCATAGCCTGCGCTCCCTGCCGCGCCCGCGCTTGCTGCGGCCCTTCGCGATCGTTCTGGATTGGGGGACGTCGAACCGGCTCGATACGCGCGGCAGAATGGTCGCGACCGTGCGTCTTCTTGGTACGGGAAATATCATAGAGATAGACAAGACCTCGTCTTTCACCGGCCATATTCTGATCAAGGGTACGAACAATCGTGTTCTCGTTGGCAAGGGCTGCCGCCTTGCCGGTGAAATCATCGTCAAGGGCAGCAACCAGACGGTCACGATCGGCGATGAGACCACCTTTGCGTCCGTTTATCTGCTCTGCATGGAAAACAAGGATATCACGATCGGGCGGCGCTGCATGTTCTCGCGCAACATCGAGATCCGCACCAGCGATGCCCATGCCTTGATCGATAAAAAGAAGCGAACCCGGCTAAATCCGGCCAGTTCCATCATCATCGGTGACCATGTCTGGGTCGGTGTGGGGGCGCTGATTAGCAAGGGCGCGATCATCGCCGACGATAGCGTGGTGGGTGCTGCTTCTTTCGTCAACAAGGCGTTCGAGGAAAGCAATGTCGTGATCGCCGGAACGCCCGCCAAAGTCATTCGCCGCGGCGTCACCTGGAACCGGGGACGCAAACCCCGCTACAGCCGCGAAGCGCTGGATGCCTGGCGGTTACCGCCCGAGAGCTGATCCATTCAACTTTTGCGGCTTCTGGCGCGGCTTGGGGTCGACGAACGCATCGGGCTCGTTGAGCGTTCTTTCATCCAGACGGGCAGCGATCGCCAGAGCGCCGGCGTCCGTTCCTGGACCGGAATAGAAATTACCCCTGACCTGAATCGCCGCCGCCACCAGCTTGAAGAAGGCGTCCCGCACCTGCTCCTTCGGCGGCAGGGGAGCGGTCCAGAACACATCGAGAGGGGCCTGGTCGCTCAAATCAGGAATATCGAAAATCGCGGCGCCCAGCACCTTGACCGGAACGTTCTTCTGCAGCGCGTTCAGCCCCACCGTCGAATTGACGGTCACCACGCCTTTGGATGCGAGCAGCATGGCGTCCAGATTGCCGCCATCGAGATAGGTGACGCGGGCTTCGACGCCAAGCTCGCGGCTTGAGCGTGCGATGAAGCCGCGCCAGTCGATCAGCCCGTTGTCGAGCGGGTGAACCTTGACGACAAGCCGCGCTTCCGGTGGGGCGTGTTGCGCGAAGGAGCGCAAGACATCCGTAATCGCCTCACGCTGGTCGTTATAGGGCGAATGGGCGCGCAATTGATAATCCGTCTGAAGCTGCAGCGGATAGACGAAGAAGGGCTTTCCCGCCGCGGTCAGGTCGCGGATCGCCTGCTCCGCTTGCCGCGCCTTGCGTTTGCCGCCCGCCAGCCGCACCACCCAACCCGCATATTCGGCCAGCGGATGAAACAGCGCGTGCCGGTGATAATGCGGATAGAGGAACCAGAGGAAGACGTTGGGCAGGTTATAAGCGAGATCGTACAGCGCTTCGGCGAGAAAGGTCTGGCTGTAGCGGCGTGTCCAGTCCGGTTCCGGCAGGTTTGCGGCGGCGTCGAGAATGGCGGCGGGCTCTGCCGGAAAATGCGAATTCGAGGACATGCCGTTGCGCTCGAGCGTCAGCCAGTCCGGCCGTAGATAGCCCATTTCGACCACCGCGACCGCGATGCCGTATTGTTTGGCCACCTCGATTGCGATGCGGTGATAGGGACGCTCTTCGCCGAGCAGAACGAGATCGGTCACGCCGTTGGCTTCAACGAAGCCTGCAAGATAATGCCTCCAGGCTTCACCGCCTCGGCCTCGGTAGGCATGGCCGCCCTTCCTGCGCCAGAAAATCCGGTCGCCGGCATTGAGGTTGATCCTGACGCAGTGATGCCCCCGCGTCTCCAGCGCACCGGCAATCTTTGCGAAGATGGGCGAGGATGGCCCCTGAAGAAACAGGAAACAGCGGGCGCGGGGCGCGGATGTATCAGAGACCCGCATGTCGCAACAGCGCTTTCAGCAGGTTCCAGGGTTCGTCTTCGACGGCGCTTGCAGGGGGCATGTTGCCCTCTCTCGCCTTGGCGAGCGGTACGATGAAATAATCCGTGCGCGGATCTGGGAAGGGGTCGGCGAAGGATTTCAGAAGCGGTGCATGATCGCCGTAGAACAACAGCCACACCGGGCGGTCCAGCGTCTGCAGGTGATCGACGAATTCACCGAGCGCCTTGTCCGATTGTTGCAGAATGTCGAGATAGATATCGACCGGATTGCTCAGGCCTTCGATACGGCCCGGTTCCCATGGGCCATGATTGGCCATGCTGGCGACGAAAAGGAAATTGCCGGCGCTGTCTGGCTGGGCGGCGATAGCCTCGATCACCTTGCGCGAAAGCGCGACATCCGAGACGTAAGGTCCGTCGCGGGCTGGGTCGTGGTCGAAACTATCCAGCATGGTCATCTCTTCGAAGCCAAGCTGCGGCATCGCCTTGTGGCGCAGGAAGAAGGTGCGGTCATAGGGGTGGATGAAATGCGTGTTCCACCCGGCCTTTTTCAGCTTCGTCGGCCAGACGACATCCGTATAGTGACTTGCCCGCAGATAGGGATAGCTGGCATCCACATGCAGATCGTCCGGCACCAGTCCGCTCAAGACGGCGAATTCGGTGCGCAGGGTATAGCCGCCTTCGAAGACGGTGGCGAGGCGGCCCCATTGCACGGCAAGTTTCTGCAGCCGGTCGATGGTCGGCAGCTTCAGGTCTTCGACGCCGCAATGGCGCATGTCGATGAAGGATTCCGATTGCCAGACGACGATCAACGGCGCCTTGTTGTCGTCGTCATGGCCGATCAGATCCTGCACGACGGCCAGGAAACGTTCCGACAGTTCCGCCACGATCTTTTCCCGCTGGCGTCCGAGCCAGATGATGAAGTGAAAGATCACGGAACAGAAGGTTCCGAAGCGGATGGTGCTGACCTTGGCGTTGGGCTTGCCGACCAGCCGCTGTACCAGAGCCGCGACCGGCCGGTTGATCGGGCCATAAAACAGCAGCACCCATGGCAGGTCGGCGACGAGGATCATGACCATGATCCAGAACAGGCGGTTGCTGGAAGGCAGCAGATGCGGTTCGAAATACATATAGAGCGCGGAAGCGCCGAAGACGTAGAGCAGCGAAACCAGCCAGAAGATGACGTTCAGCGAGTTGGCGTAGAAGATCGTCTTGTATTTGAAGACGTCGGCGACGAGGGCGATATCCGAAAAGACCAGCGGCTCGCGGATGAATTTGAACTTGGCGCGGGAGATGCCGCTGAAGATTACGAAGAAGCTGATCGTTCCGGCCGACGCGTACAGAGGCCGCCAGGAGATGGAGAAGAAGCCGGCGAAGACAAGTGCGATGATCGGCAGACGGGCAACGGTGTCGGCCGCAAGCCGCTTGAGGCTGTAGGGGGGCGTATGCTTGCGGCGCTGGCGTTTCGGCAGGGCGTATTTGTCCGTGGCCAGCACGATGGCGCAGGCGAAGAGATAGCTAAAGACAGTCAACGCCACCGGGTAATCGTGCAGATGCGGCAATGTCGTCAGCAACCGTTATCCTCGAAGCCGTTCCATCGCAGAGACTCTGGCCCGCTCCGCGCTTGGCCGAGATGTAACGCAATCGGCGCCATATACAAGCCGTCATCGAAAACGCCTGTGTTTCTTCCGCGCTTATCGCTGAGGGATACGACCGATGGCGCGGTCGAACCACCAGTTGAGAACCGGCTTTACCAGCGAGCCGAAGCGGCCAAGACCGAAAAGCGTCGGCCCGAAGAAGACCTCGAACTGGCCCCGGTCGATGGCGTCGACAATGCGGGCGGCGACGGCCTCAGCCGGCCAGGGCGCCACCCGGCCCATCACCACGGCGGCTTCGAGCGGCCGGTCGGCAAGCTCCCGCGCGAATTGCGGCGTTTCCGTATCCGGCGGGAAGCAGACGCAGACCCTCACCCCATGCGGCTTCGCTTCCGAGCGCAATGCCTCGGCAAAACCGTGCAGGGCGAATTTCGAGGCGCTGTAGGCGCTGTAGCCGTAAATACCGATCAGTCCGGCGCCGGAGGAGACGAGCATGATGCGTCCGCGCCTGCGCGCCTTCATGGCGCCGTAGACGGCGCGGGCCGCATTGACGCTACCGGTCAGGTTGGTGGCGATCTGCCGGTTGAAGCTTTCTGCCGGCATGGTCTCGAAACGGCCGGGCTCGACGATACCGGCGGAGGTAACGAGGATATCGCAGGGGCCGAACTGTGCCTCACAGCGTCCGACAGCATCGATGACGGCCGCGTCGTCGCTCACATCGACGCTTTCGATACGGATTTCGGCATCCGGCTTTCGCGCGAGCATGCTGTCGCGGGCGGCTTCGAGCAGGCCCGGCGTCCGGGCGAGAAGCGATACCCGGTCGCCACGCGCCGCAAGAATATGGGCGACGGCAAGGCCGATGCCGCTGGAGCCGCCGGTGACGATCACATGCGCCATGGCAACCATCCTGTGCCGCAGCGGCACGCAGGACCATAGGTGTCGCGGGATCGGAGAGGATTTGCCAAGAGCGGCGGCCTCAGCGCGCCGCCAGCATGTTCATCATCTGCTGGATGTCGACCGAGGCAAGGCCGAAATTGCGTTCCGTCAGTTCCTTCAGCTTTTCCGCCGTCAGCGCCACCGTATGGCGGATCTGCTCTTCGGTATGCTCGCTGGTGATGAAGAAGCGAAGACGCGCAAGCCCTTCGGGTACGGCCGGATGGATGATCGGCAGGGCATTGATCCCCGCCGCCATCAGGTCGTTGGAAAGTTGCACGGCGCGCAGCGAATCGCCGACGATAACCGGCACCACGGAAAAGCCGGCGCTCAGGCCGGTATCGAGGCCCGCTTCCCGCGCGAGCTTCAGGAACAGCGCGCCATTGCGCTTGAGGGCGGCGGAGCGTTCCGGTTCCTGCTCGGCGATATCGAGGCTGGCGACAGCGGAGGCCGCAAGCGCGGGCGCAAGGCCGACGCTGTAAACGAACCCGCCCGCAGAGGCCTTGAGGACGGCGGCAAGGGCGGCATTGCCGGCGATATAGCCGCCGCAGCTCGATGTCGTCTTCGAGAGCGTGCCCATCCAGATATCGACCTGCGTCGGATCGATGCCGAAATGTTCGAACGTGCCGCGTCCGCGCTTGCCGAGAATACCGAGCGAATGGGCTTCATCGACCATCAGCCAGAAGCCGTATTCGGCCTTCAGCTTCATCAGCGCCGGCAGGTTGGCGATATCGCCATCCATCGAATAGACGCCCTCGACGATGACGAGGATGTGGCGGTAATCGCCGGAAACCGTGCGTAGCACGTGCTCGAGGTCGCTGGCGTCGTTGTGCTTGAACAGGCGGCGGGTAGCGCCTGAAAGCTTGATGCCGGCGAGCGCGCTGTTATGGATGAACTCGTCATGCACGACGAGATCCTTCGGGCCGACAAGGCAGCTGATCGCCGCGACATTGGTCAGGTAGCCACTGACGAAGCAGACCGAAGCTTCGACGCCGTAGAAGGCGGCGATGCGGTCTTCGAGTTCGGCATGGGCCGGGCGCTCGCCTGCCACCAGACGGCTGGCCGAAGCGGAGATTCCGAATGTGTTGATCGTGTCATGGGCCTGCGCCAGCACATGCGGGTGCTTGTTGAGGCCGAGATAATCGTAGGATGCGAAGTTGATGAGCTTGCGCCCGTCGATGACCGTGGTCGCGCCGGCTGCGGTCTGGTGCGCCCGGTAGAAGGGGTTGGCGATACCCAGTTGTTCGCTTGCGAACTTCTGCGTCAGAACCTGCTTGTATTCCGGCAGATCCTCAAAGCGGGTCTGCTTGCGGCGAACCGGCGGCAGCACGTCCCGCTCGGTGCGGGCCATGCGGTTGCGCTCCGAAGACTGGTGCGTGTTGCGCATCCGGTCGAGCAGGTTCTGCTTGACGCTGCTGGTCATCTTGGAGCCGGTCCGGCTTTCTTCGCTCTTGCTCATTGGCTCGCTGCCTTTTCCGCATCCGTGCCCGTGTGGCGCTGGGCAAGATCGTTGATGATCTTGTTTTCGCCCGGATCGGCGTCCTCGTCGCCGCCCTGGTCGCGTTTGCTCACTTTTTCATAAAGCTTGCGCGCCACGTCGCCGACGGTGGTGTTATCCGCGACGCCGCTCAGCGGCATGTCGAAGCCAGTATTCTGCTGGAAACTGATGCCGAGTTCCACTGCCATCAGGCTGTCAAGGCCGATTTCCTTCAGAACCTTGTTGCGCGAGATAGTATCCTTCGACACGCGCAGGATGGCGGCGATCTCGTTGGCGACGAGATCGAAGAGGATATCCTCGGCCTCCTGCGCCGATTTTCCTTCGATCATGGCCACCAGATCGAGCGAACGGCCATCGCCGCCCTGGGCATTCTGGTCGGCGCTGCGCAGGATCACTTCGAAGAGGGCGTTGCGCACCACCGGCAGGTTGCGCGCCGCCGCCCAGTCGAGTTCCGAGATCATGGCGACGGCCGCATCGACGGTGCCCGGATCGGAGCGGATATAGGCTTCCACCTGCGCCAGAGCCGCGGTCGCCTTGAGCGCCGTCTTGCCGATGCGCTTGGCGAGCAGTTCGTTGACGTCGGCGTTCTGGGTCAGGTAACCGGCATCGGCAATCGCGCCAAAGCCGATCGCCAGCGCCGGAAGGCCGGCCTTGCGGCGAGCCCGTGCGAGACCTTCGAGATAGCCGTTGGCGGCGACGTAGTTGCCCTGGCCGGGATTGCCGACCAGCGTCGTTGCCGACGAGAACAGGATGAAGCGGTCGAGATCGTCGGCGCGGGTCAGCGTGTCGAGAACGGCCGCACCCTTGGCCTTGACGTCGATGACCGGCCTGTTGCGCTCACGGTCGAGATTGGCGATCAGCGCATCGTCCAGAACCATCGCGGCATGGATGACGCTCTTCAGCGGACCGATCGTCCGCAGCTGCTTCAGAAGCTCGCTTGCGGCGGTTTCGTCGGTGACGTCGCAGGCGTGAACGGTGGTGGAAACGCCCTTGCGGGCCCAGCGTTCGATTGCGCTTTCCGTCTCCGCATCGGCAATGCCCCGGCGGGTGACGAGCGCGATGTTGCGCGCGCCCTTCTCGACCAGCCAGTTGGCGGCGGCGAGGCCGAAGCCGCCGATGCCGCCGACGACGAGATGCACGCCGTCATCCTCGATTGTCATCCGCTGGCCGGCGGCGCGCTTGATCTCGTCGCGGCCGGCAACCGGCGGAACGACGACGATCTTGCCGATGTGACCGGCATTCTGCATCAGACGGAAGGCGTTGCCGATCTCGTCGAAATGGAAGGCGCGGTAGGGCAGGGGCGCAAGCTTGCCCTCTTCGAACAACGCGCCGATCTCGGTGAAGATCCGCTTGGTCAGCTCGGGCGCGTTGACGAGCAACTGGTCGGCGTCGATGCCGAAATAGCTGATGTTGCGCCGGAACGGGCGAAGACCGATCTTGCTGTCGCCGTAGTAATCGCGTTTGCCGAGTTCGAGGAAACGGCCGAACGGCTTCACCAGCCCGAGGCTCTGCTCCATCGCTTCGGCGAAGAGCGAGTTCAGCACCAGATCGACGCCTTCGCCATTGGTGACGCGGCGGACATCCTCGACAAAGCTCAGCGTGCGCGAATCGAACACATGATCGGCACCGAGCATCTTGACGAAGCGGCGCTTCTCGCGCGTGCCGGCGGTCGCGATGACGGTTGCGCCGGAAAGCTTGGCGATTTGCAAGGCCGCAAGGCCGACACCGCCGGCAGCGCCGTGGATCAGCACGGTTTCGCCGACCCGCATGCGGCCGAGTTCCACCAGGGCGTAATAGGCCGTGAGGAAGGCGACCGGAACGGTCGCCGCGGCAATCGGACTCACCGTGGCCGGCAATCTCGCAACGCCGGAGCGCGAAACGACCGCATGGGTCGAGAAGGCAGCCGGCGCGATCGCCATGACCGCATCGCCCGCAACGAGATCGGTGACGCCGGAGCCGACCGAAACGACATGGCCCGAAAGCTCCATGCCGATCGTCGCGCCCGCAAAGCCGTCTTCAAGCGCTTCTTCCGGCAGCAGGCCCATGGCCCACATGACGTCGCGGAAGTTGAGGCCGGTCGCCGCCACCTTCACGACGATCTCGCCGGGGCCGGCCGTCGGAATGGCGGCTTCTTCCCAGACGATGCTGCCAACCTGCGAGGAGACCGTCTGGCGGATGGTCGCCGCCTTGAAATCGCGGGTACGGCTGAGCGCCTTGTCGGCAGGGCCGGATACGGCGCGGATTTCACGGATCAGATCGCTCTTGCCGTCGATCAGCCATTCGCGGTTGAGGCCGTTTCGGTCCAGTGCCGCGCGGGCGGCTTCCACATGGTCTGCTACATCACCCGTTTCGGCGAAGTCGAGGCAATGGATATCGATGCCTTCATATTCGTTCTGCAGAACGCGCGCAAAGGTCCACAGGCCGCTGTTGACGCTTGTCGCCACAGCCTTTCCGCCGATCGGAGCGCCGCCCGGAAGGATAAGCGCAAGGCGGGCATGGGTATCGCTCGCCGCAGACGACTGATGGGACCGCATGGCTTCGGCAAAGGCGCTCAGATGCAGAACACTGGCCTGCAGGGTTTCGGAATCCGCAAGCGGCCCCTTGGATACCGGCGCCAGATAGATGGCCCGGATCGGCTTTCCGGCGAGTGCGGCAAAAGCCTGTTCGAACGTGGTCTTGTCCGCTGCCAGATCGCCGGTGAGCAGGATGGGTGTGGTATGGCCGCCAAGCGTCTCGCCGGTCACGGCAGCGGAGCCGTCGTGGATCAGGAGAACCGGCGTTGCCGCTGCGGTGTCCTGCGCGGTCGCGTCCGCCGCGCCGCTTCTGGCTTCGATGGCGATGATATTGCCATAGGCGGTCTCGCGATCCTCGACGGTCGCATCGCGCAGACCGAGATCGTCGAGACATTTCTGCCATTGTGTCACGGTTGCCAGACGGCCGACCGGGAATTCGATCGCCTGGCTGCGGGCAAACCAGCCGTCCGTCAGGCCGAAGGCGAAGTCGTTGTAGATGGTCGGGGCATTGGCCACCGCCACGACGCTGCCGCCGGGGCGCAGTCCGGCGCGGATCGCGCCGCGCAGCGCGGTGTCCTCGTCGATCAGCGTGAAGATCGAACCGGAGGCGCTGACCATGAGGTCGAAGGCCGGGAGCTTTCCAAGCTCATCCTTTTTCAGAACCCGCACATGAGCGTCGTTCTCGAAGGCGATTTCGAGGTTGCGCTGGGCGTTGTCACGCGGCTCGGCAATGATCAGCGCCGCCTGATAGCGGGCAGCCAGATTGGCCAGACTGCGCGAGAAGGCCGAGGAGACGGTTCCCGCCTCGACGATATGCAGGCCTTCGCCTTTGGTCTCGGCCAAGGCCTTTTCCACGGCGGCGAGAACGGTTTGCGTGCGCAGCCGGGTGATCGGCGAATGCACGGCCTGATGATCGAGCGTCGCCTCGCTGATGAAGGCGGACGAAGAGGACTCTTCCTTTTCGACGCCGGTCTTTTCCGCTTCCCGCAGATCGGCGATGCGCTCCAGCGCCTCGACATAGGTGTCGTTGATGAGGATGGCCTCGACGACGCGCTCGGAATGCTCGCTGTAAACTTCCTTCAGGATGTCGGCGACGGGCGGCAGCGCGAAATCGGGCTGGATGACCCAGCTTGCGCCCTTCTGCTCGCCGAGCCCCGCATCTTCCAGAATGTAGAGGCAGTTGGTGAGGAAGCAACGGAAGGCGAAATCGCCCGGCAGCGACTGGGTATCGACCGTGTTCTTGCCCCTGGCGAGCGTGAGCGCGATTTCGTGGGAGGCGCGGTAGATTGCGGCATTCAGCAAAAGCGTCGTGTTGTCGATGCCGTTTTCTTCCGCCGGAGCAAGAAGGGGCAACTCGAGCGCCAGGGCCTTTGCACGGGCAGCCACGTCGGAGGGGACCGCCTCGTAATGGAAGGACAGCATGTCCAGCGTCTTGTGCTGGCGCAGATAGGTCCGGCGGAAACGGCAATCGTCGAACGCGGCGACGATGGCGCCGTCATTGCCGTAGAAGCGGAATTTCGCCTTGATCGAGTTGGCGCTGACGCGCTCGATCTCGACGACGGCGCGCTGAATCGTCTCGCCGGAATTCAGGACGCGGACCGAGCCGAAACGGACCGGGATATAGGGAGCGCCGCCGATATCGCCGGACAGCCGGTCGAACAGCGCCACAAGACCATGGAAGGTCGCATCGACGGAAATCGGGTTCAGGCTGTAACGAACGAAGGGATGGCCGGCTGCCGCCGGCTCCTTCAGCGTGACGTCGATGAAGCGGTCGCCATAGGTGACGGCCTTTTCCATCAGCTGGAAATGCGGGCCGTAATCGAGACCAAACTGGCGCGCGGTCTCGTAAGCACGGGCCGGCAGCACCGTTCCGGTGACGCTGAGGCCGGCAAGGGCGGCTGCGACCGGTGCTTCGCTGCGCGGCACGGGCTTGCGGCTGCGGGCGACGGCGTGGATGGCCCAGTCGTCTTCCGTCAGGCGTTCACGCGAGCGGATCTCGATGTCGCCGGTTTCCGGAGAAACGATGGTCGACAGCTCCATGATGCGGCTGTCGGAAAGCTCAAGCGGACGCACGATCTCCAGATTGGTGATCTCGACCTCGGATGTGCCGTAGAATTGCTGGGCGGCGGAGACCGCGATCTCGATGAAGCCGCTGCCTGGCAGGATCGCCTTGCCGTCGACGACATGCTCGGCAAGATCAGGGAAAAGCCGGCCGTCGATGTGGTTCTTCCAGCTGCCGCCGTTGGGATCGGCGCGCCAGCCGTTCAGCCGGTAGACGGACTCGCTGCCGCCGAACAGATCGATCATGTCCGATGTCGAGGACGGACGCAGTTCCGTCGGTTCGAACGGCAGATCGGGAAGGCGGATATGGGCGTTGCGCTGGCCGAACAGGCGGGCGCCGTCGAAGGTGGCGCCATGGGCGAGCGCGCGCGCCATGGAGCGGGCGACGGGATCCTGTCCCTTCTCGCCGGCATCGCGCGACAGTGTCGGGATCACGGTGCCGGGGGCGGAGGACTGTTTGACCGTTTCCTTGAGATAGGATGACAGGATGGCACGGGGCGAAATTTCGACGAAGAGGCTGCAGCCCATGGCGATTGCCGCTTCGGTTGCTGCCTGGAAACGCACGGGTTCACGCACGTTCTTCCACCAGTAATCGGAATCGAGCTGCGAGCCGTCCAGCCGCTCGCCGGTCACCGTCGAAATATAGGCGATTTCGGAGTGGCGCGGGGCAAGGTCAGGGATATCGGCGAGAAACGCCTTCTTCGCCTTGTCGATGATCGGGTGGTGGAACGGGTAGTTGATGTCCAGCACCTGGGCCGGGATTTTCGCCTTGCGGGCGGCATCGCGGAAGGCGGAGACTTCATTGGCCGGACCGGAGATGGTCACCGAGTTATGGGCGTTGATCGCTGCAACGCAGACATTGTCGAAGCCACGTGCCTTGGCGAAGGCCGTAGCCGCGTCTTCCCCGAGCATGACGGCGGCCATGGTGCCGTGACCGGCCAGCAGATCCTGATGCAAGGAGCGTTTCGCGACGATCGAAACGGCATCGACGAGCGAAAGCGCGCCGGCCGCATAAGCGGCGGCGATCTCGCCGACCGAATGGCCGAAGACGGCCGTCGGCTTGATGCCCATGGCAACCAGCGAATCCGACAGCGCCGCCTGCACCGCAAACAGCAGCGGCTGGGCGATCTTGGTGTCGGAAAGTTTCCGGTCAAGCTCGGGGTCGGTCAGGAGATCGATCAGCGAAACGTCGGAATGGAACTTGAAGAGCGCATTGACCGAGGTGAAGCACTGGCGGAAATGCAGGTTCTCGCGAAACGCTTCCACACCCATGCCGGCCCATTGCGAGCCGTTGCCGGAAAACACGAAGGCGACCTTGGCGTCCTTGGTCACCGCTTCGCCGGCCTCACCGATGTCCGATGCGGGCTTGTCGAGATGGCTGGCGATGGCGCGGGCGATATCGTCGGGATTGTCGCTGCGGACCGCAAAGCGGTGGCGCATGAGTGTGCGGTTTGCGCCGGAAGCGGCGATGATGGCGCGCGATTCTTCGCGCGACGTCTTGGCGAAGGTCGCCTTGTAGGACGCCAGAAGCTCGTTGAGGCTGCTGGCGGTGTGGGCGCTTGCGAGGAAGACGTGGCCGGTCGCGTTGTTGCGCTGGCGTTCTTCTTGCACGGGGTCTGGATCCGAGATGACCACATGGGCGTTGGCGCCGCCAAAGCCGAAGGAATTGATGCCGGCAAGACGCGCGCGTTTGCCGCGCAGGAGCTCGATCGGGTTTGCGGTGACGCGAACGTTCAGGCCGTCGAAGTCGATATTCTCGTTGGGCGTATCGAAGTGCAGAGATGCCGGGAGGTAATTGTTCTCCAGCGCCATGACGGCCTTTAACATGCCGAACAGGCCGGAAGCCGGCTCGGTATGGCCGATATTCGATTTGATCGAGCCGATCGGAACGGGCGCGCGGCGATTGGCGCCGACGACGGTGCCGATCGACCAGACTTCGGCGGGATCGCCGACCTTGGTGCCGGTGCCGTGGCCTTCGATAAAGGCGACCTGGTTGGCGTCGATATTGTTGCCGTCATAGATCGCGCGCAGCAGGTTGGCCTGGGATTCGCGCGAGGGGAGCGAGATGCCGTTGGTGCGCCCGGCCGAGTTCACGCCGGTCGCGACGATCTTGGCATAGCTGCGGTCCTTTTCCTGGCGCGCCCGGTCGGACCGGCGCAGGATGAAGACGACGCCGCCTTCGGCGCGGACATAGCCGGCCCCGTCGTCGTCATAGGCGCGGCAGAGCCCCTCCGGCGACAGCATGCGCGCCTGCGCAAAACCGACGAAGGAGAGCGGATGGGCAAGGATGTTGATGCCGCCGACGATGGCGGTGTCGATCTCGCCCGCATTCAGCGCCCGCATGGCCTGATCGAGCGCCACGAGCGACGACGAGCAGGCGGTGTCGATCGTCATGCTCGGACCGCTGAGGCCGAAGATGTGCGAGATGCGGTTCGAAACGATCGACAGGGTGTTGCCGGTCATGAAATAGGGGCCAGCGGCGGCCGGATCCTGAACGGTCAGGTTGGCATGATCGAGGCTGGATGCGCCGATATAGACGCCGACATTCTCGCCATGGAGAGAGGAGATGGAGATATTCGCGTCTTCCAGCGCCCTCCAGGCCAACTGCAGCAGCACGCGCTGCTGCGGGTCCATATGCATGGCCTCGCGCTGCGACATGCCGAAGGTGGCGGGGTCGAAATTGTAGATGCTGTCGATGACGCCGGCGGCAAAGGTGTAGGTCTTGCCTGGAATGCCCTGGGCCGGATGCCAGAAACGGGCGAGATCCCAACGGTCGAAGGGAATGCTGCTGACCGTGCACTTGCCCTGGCGCAGAAGCCGGAAAAGTGCCTGCGGGGAATCTGCACCCGGGGCGACGCACGCGCGCCCAATAATTTCAACTGTCATATTCAATCGAACGCTCTGAACTGCTGTGAGTTGTCCTGCTGATCGCACCTGAGCCTTCAAAATGCAATCGGAACTTCATCGTTGCTGGTCCCGCTTCGCAGGCCGCCGGAGGTATTTCGTCATCAGCTACATTTGTGAAGCTGTACTCAATGTTCACCAGCTTTCAACCTTTTTCATGTGAAAATACACATCTTGCATAGGCGTCCAAAACAAAAATCGAGACAGGGCGTAACGGTTGCGAGCGGCTATTGCATGAAAGGCGCACCTGTGAATATTTGCGTGCGTCCCGGCCCAAATGACTTGTTGTGGGACAACGATTGTGCTTTGCAGAGTGCAATCGGAAGTCCGGTTTAGAATGCAGCGGTGGCGGTGTGGTTCCATGAATACGCCCAAAGCCGATTTCGGAGTGGTTTAATTGAGCCGTTTGCATGCCATCCTGATCTGTACCGTTCTTGCGGGCTGTCAGGCAGTTCCCGGTGAGGGGCCACTTTCTTCCGAGATTGTTAAGGATGCCGGACGTTCCTCGCAGGATCTCGGGCGCGAAAATGCCGTGGCTTACGACGTCGTTGATGTCGATGCGCGCTCTGCCCGTCTGGTTTCCAATTATGTCGCCACGGCGCTGAACAGACGGTTCGGCATTGGCGGCGGTGTCGGCCAGGTCGTGATCGGCGTCGGCGATTTGCTGAAGGTCACGATCTTCGAAGCCGGCAGCGACGGCCTTTTCTCCACGACCGATTCGAAGCAGACGACGCTGGATATCGTCGTGCAGCCGAACGGCGGCGCTGCCATTCCCTATGTCGGACAGGTTCAGTTCGCCGGCAAGACGCTGGAGCAGGCGCGGCAGACGATTCTGGATGCTCTCGTCAAGAAGGCGGTCGAGCCGGATGTCATCGTGACCAGCGTTGGCACCGCCTCGCGCAATGTCACCGTTTCGGGCGCCGTTGCGCGCTCCTCTCTGGTGCCGCTCAATCTCGTTCCGGAAACGATCAACGAGGTTATCGCCAAGGCCGGCGGTCCCGTGGCGCAGCCCTATGAGACCTATGTAACGCTCGTGCGCGGCAAGAAAACCGGCACGGCCCTTCTGAAGACGATCATCGAAAATCCGTCGGAAAACATCTTCGTTCGTCCGGGTGACCAGATTTACGTCACGCAGGATCCGCGCACCTTCACGGTGCTCGGCGCTGCGAAGACCAATAGGCGCCTCGAATTCGGCGCGAACGATCTCAATCTGCTGGAGGCCGTGGCGCTCGCGGGCGGCGGCACCGATGCCGCCGTGGATGCCAAGGGCTATTTCGTGTTCCGCTACGAGGAGCCGGATGTCGTGATGAGCCTGCTCGGCACCGAGCGGTTCAATGCGATGCTCAGCAAGGGCATGCAGCCCGACAGCGTTGGCCGCTATCCGATCGTCTATCGCCTCGACATGTCGCGGCCCGACAGCCTCATCGTCGGCCAGACCTTCCCGATCAAGAGCAGGGATGTGATCTACATTTCCCGCCATCCGACCATCGATCTCATCAAGTTCCTGAACATCGTGGCGCGCCCGATTGGCGTGGCGTCGCAGGTGTCCAACGTGGTGGACGATTTTTCGGGCGATTGATCGAACGATCCGCCCTGTATCGGAAAAAGCAAACGGCCGCCTCGGGCGGCCGCTTGTTTTTCAGTTATGGCCGAAAGAAATGTCCGGAATGATGTCCCGGCGAATAAGCTTCAGCGAGCGATCCGGCTGGATGGCATAGGTCTCCTCCGCAAAACCCGAGCGATAAGGAAAGCGGTGTTTGAAGGTGCTGCCGACGGGTGCCTTGGTCAGCTTGGTGTGGGGTTGTCCGCCATAGGTGATGCTGCCGGGGATGGGTTCCAGCGGCTCGGCCGACGTCGAGCACGAAGCGAGCGCAATCGCGATCCCGATTGCGGTGACGGCCGAAAGGACCATTGATTTCATGACGATCTCCGTGCTTCGTTGCCACCAAAGATAATGCGGCGGGATTGTGGATCAACCCGATTCTTGCCGGTATCGCCGACGGCGAGGGGGAGAGACATGGGAAAATCGGCATTGGTCTTCTGGGGCGGTTGGGAAGGGCATACCCCGGAACGCAGCGCTCTGGTCGTGAGGGATATCCTGACTGCGCACGGAATGTCCGTGCTGCTGGAAAAAGGAACGGCCGGTCTTGCCGCATCGGACCTCGATGAGTTCGATCTGATCGTACCCATGGTGACGATGGCGGAGATCGAGAAGACGGAACTTCAGGCGTTGACCGCGGCCGTCAGGTCCGGAGCCGGTCTGGCGGGGTTTCATGGCACAATGGGCGACAGCTTCCGCAACGAGCCCGACTATCATTTCATGACCGGCGGCCAGTGGGTGGCCCATCCCGGCGGTATCATCGATTACCGTGTCGAGATCACGAGACCGGATGACCCCGTGATGGAGGGGATTGCGGATTTCGACTACCGCTCGGAACAATATTACATGCATGTCGATCCCGCCAACGAGGTTTTGGCGACGACCCGGTTTACCGACGCGCATTTCCCCGGCATCGGTGGTGTCGTCATGCCTGTCGTCTGGAAGCGCCGTTATGGCGAAGGCCGTGTGTTCTACAGCGCGCTCGGCCATACCGCCGATGAATTCGCAACCGAGCCGATGCGCGGGATTTTCGAACGCGGTGCGCTTTGGGCTGCGCGATCATTCGAGACGGCTTGACGCCGGGAAACGTCAGACGAGAGGGCTTTTCCGGTCGCGGGAAAAGTCCTCGTTCAGTGTCTCGGCGATATCCTCCGCATCCATCTTTTCGAGCTTCACAAGGTCGCGTCCGTCCGATGCGGCTGGCAGTTGCGTCAATGTATCGATAACGGTCCAGGAGCCGTCGCGATCCTGACGGATACCATAACGTTTTTCTCTCATGGCTGCCTGCGACACCCTGTTTGCCGATCCGTTCTTCGTGGCTTTTGCCGGCCCGCAGCCCATCGGCGGCAGGAAGCCTCGCCGGAGGATGGCCAGAAATCGTGTGACACGCTTATCCAACAATCACACCCATCGAGATACGGCCGCCATGGCATCCGACTTTCGTTCGCCCGCTGGCGTCACGAATCTTCGTCCAGTCCTTTCAGAACTCGCTGCAGAAGTTCCTGTTCCTCGCGCACGCCATGCCGATAAAGTGTCAGGACATAGGCGGCGACAGGCTCGCGTGCGTCCTCGTCGATATTCCTGGCAAGGCAGGCGGCGTTGAAAACCCTCTGGCAGAGTTCGACATGATCGGGGTGCATCGGTTCATTTCGCCACTGGCCCACGCCCTGCCTCCTTGCCGCTGAGATTGCCGTCCTGGAAATGCGCAAGACACTCCAGAGGCCAATGCCGCGATCAGCCTGCAACAATACGGAGATGGAATTTGACCAAATCGCGGCAAGGGGCTGGCAAAGGAAAAAATGCGGCTTGCGGGCTCGCGTTCTCCAGTGGAAATCGCCGCGGCGGCGCCGGCGGACGGGGCGCCGTCAATGGCGGATCGTATCGGCTTTCTCGGTGGAAAAGACGAAATGAAACTGGCCGTTCCGGTCGGCCGGCTCCGTCAGCAGCCGGGCATTGGCGCGGTAGACCAATGCCCGCTCTCGCAAGGCCTTCGATTGAGCCACGGTTGCCCGGACCCGTTCGATAACTTCTTCCGTTCTGGTCATGATCGTCTCCCTCGGGCTGCGGGGCCATAGTGAAGGTTGGGTTTATTTGTTCTCTATATGTTCTTTTTTGACGCGAAAGTCAAGATAGGTTCGCCGGCGGCGCGATGGCTGCACGGTTCCTTGATTCCCAATCGTTTCAGGGAAAAATCAGGGGAGGCAATAAAAAGTGCTGAAGAGCTCTTCGCGCGCCATGGATGATGCACGGTCTGGCGCGCACGCAGAATAGAAGGTGCGTCCGCCCCTCAGGACGATGGCATGCTTTCGGAGAGATCCTCTTCCTCGGCATAGGCGCCGCTGAGGGCTGCGATGCAGAGCGCAAGCGGCGGCGTCGCCGCCGTAAAATACGGTCCGTCGTCCAGTTTGGCAGTCGCGCCGTCCTCGTCCCAGCTTACGCCGCCGATACAGCCCGGAAGAACGGTTCGCGCCAGCAGATAGGCATCTTCGAGATTCTCGGTGAAGCGCGGCAGGGGTACTTCCTCGCCCTTTTTGGGATAGAGCCAGATGACCTTGCGATTCCTGGTGTCCTGATCATCCTGCACGCGCACCTCGCGCTTGTAGCCCATGACGATCCCGATGGAGACATCGAGATCCTGGTTGGGTCCGCTGGCGTGTTTCAGCTGGAGAATGAGATCGGAAATTGCCATGAAACGTGGAATGGTCCTGTTCGCGTTCGGTCGTCCTATCCCTTCAAGGTTAACGGATCAATGCTGATAGAACGTTACGCTGCAAAGGTTTCCCCACTGTCACATTCCGCACACAGCGTCGGGAGGCTTGGCGAAGGATTGTTTTGAGCGGGTAAAATGGTGCTGCTAGAGAGATTTGAACCCTCAAGGACTCGCAGCCAAACCCTTATTTTCCAGGCCCTACAGGGCCAGTGCTCTTTTGCCACTGTAGCACTTTGATGGAGCAGTCCGCAACCCTCAGGGCTGATGTGGGGGTATAGGAAATGTTGACATCTGTGTGGGGCGAACACTCAAGGAAATCTCAAGGGACACCAGGGCTTCACTACTAGAATTCGAAATGTTGACATGAGGTGCCCTCAGGGTCTTCGGCGGGAAAATGTGGGGGCAGACACAAAAGGAAAATTCTCGCGAACTCCTTTCTATGCCTCTCGCAGGATACGGAAGACGCTCGACCGGCTCATCTTCAATTGAGCGGCGATCTCGTCAGGCTTCACGCCCCCTGCCTTGAGGCGGAGGACATCATCACTCTTGCGTCGGGCAGTAGGTGCGCGGCCCTGGTACTTCCCTTCAGCCTTGGCCTTGGCAATGCCTTCCCTTTGGCGCTCCAGCATCAGGTCCCGTTCGAACTCAGCGATAGACCCCAGGAGGTTCACCATGAGTTTTCCGTGGGGTGTCCCCGTGTCTAGGTTCAAGGCCAGGACCCGAAGCTCTACACCCTTAGCCTTCAGCTTGCCCATGATGTCCATGAGGTTCGTCATCGATCTGGCAAGGCGGTCCAGCTTGGTCACCACAAGCGTGTCACCCTCGCGAACATAGTCCAGGACGCGCTCCAGTTCGGGGCGGCTAGTGTCTACAGAGGACACCTGTTCCTGAAAGACCTTGAGGCAACCGGCAGCGGTCAGGTCTCTAACCTGGGCCTCCAGCCCTGCAAGCTGTTCAATGGTGGACGTTCTGGCATATCCTACTGCGGTTGCGGTCATATCGAAGACTCCAAGTGTCACTAGGTTCTTAAACAATGTGACCTTGTAAGTGTCATAAGTCAACACCCATTTATGTGGCACTATTTCCGCCATCCCTTTGCGGAGTCACAAGGGCAGGACCTAGTGACACTGATCATGACGCGGTTACGCCCTCGGATGAGGCTGAGGTATCTCGGGGTGCATCTATCGTTCCGTGCCTGGGACGCGCCCCTTGCCTGTCTCCGCAACAGAAGGCGGGGCCTGTTTTGGACAACCCCCTTTCGATGCCAGCAATCGAGATGAAATCGCCCCGTATAGGAAGGCCTGAAGACCCACCCGTATAAGAAGTCGCGCTCGGGGGGCACGGGGGGATTTTGTGTAGGGGGGTATATATGTAAGGCGATACAGATTTTTCGGAAAAAGGTCGCGGGTTCCGCCGTAACCAGCGAGACCCTGAAGGCCGCTCGGATTTGCACATACCAACGCCAGCTAGGTTGCTAGGTGCCCTCAGGGTCTCGCGTTCCCACAGGGGTCACCCCAGGGAAAACCTTATTACCGGCTGGTGCCTACGCTGCCGCCTGTTCATGCGTAACGGCGGGAACGTCCTCAGGCCATTCGGCCAGTTCCTCCAGGTGGAAGTCCTCCGCACCCTCAGGCATGTCATCCCAGGTCGCCATGCAGAGGTCCCAGTGATCCAAAGGGGTCTGAAGGGTCATTTTGGAAATGGGCTGGCCCTTTCCATCGAAATATTCAATGCAGAAGTAGTAGAATTGCTGTGCCATTGTCCCGCCTAAAACTTGTGTGCCCCAAATCAAGTGTGTGAGGTAATGCTTTGTTAACCTTTGGAAATGCGGATTAAAACTCCGATATCGGAGGAATTATTGTCATCGTTATCGGAGACAATTCGAGACAAGTATTTGACGAGACTCGGCTTTGTCTTAAAAATAGGCGACCGTGGGCGGCAACGCCCTGAATAAATTGGAAGTTTGTTTCCGTTTTGCTGTCTCTGGGAGTCTGTTTTTCCAATGAGATGCGCGGATCGCGGCTCCTATCGAATACCGTTCTCACATTTTCAGTCGGGCCATAGGGCTTCGGCAGCTTTTACCAAGTCCTCCGGTGCCAGATGGGAATAGCGAAGCGTGGTTTGCATGCTCGTGTGGCCCATCCACAACATGACCTGGGGCAGCGGTACACCCTTGGAGACAAGACGGCTCGCGCACGTATGGCGGAGCATGTGAGGCACAAACTCATCATCGTCCCAGAGCCCCATGTGCGTCTTGAAGCGCATCCAATGTCCCCGGTAGGTATTCCTGGAGAGCGAGCCGAAAGGGCGCTCATCTTCGGAAAGGCCACACACCAAGTACCACGCATCAAGGGCGGGGCCTACCAGGGGCACCACGCGGGTCTTGGAGTTCTTGGTCAGCGAGTAGTGGAAGGTCACGCGATGGCCGTCCACGCGATCTCGTGTCAGGGACAAGGCCTCTCCTAACCGGCATCCGGTATAGAGAAGGAAAAAGGACAGAGCCCACGATTTCTCAAGGCCCATATGCTTGAAGTATTTGTCCATGCTCTTTTCTTCCGAAGAGGACAGAACACGTTCGCGCCCATGGGGCTCCTTGAGGAACTCGATGTGTGGCCGCTTCGGGATTATCTCCAGCCGTTCGGCATGGCGCAGAAGGCGAGACAAGGCGGACAAGCGGCGGTTTATCGTGGCATTGGACGCATGGGCCTTTTGCATCTTGGCGATGACGCCCATGATGAACGGGGTCTTAATATCTGTGATTAGCGTCCAGGCCGGAATGAACTTATCCAAGGCATGAAGGGCATGAAGCGATGCTATCGGGGCCTTGTTGTCACCCCAGAGATACTTGAAGTTCTCCTCATGGAAACGCTTGAAGGCCAGGGAGTGGATTAGGGGCAATCCTTTGGTCGCCGAACTTTCGAAGGCTCGGGCCTCTCCCATGGTGTCGAAAGTGATCCTTTTACGAACGCCGCCAACGGTAACGTCTGCCATGAACTTCTTTCCACGCGGTCTCACCATAAACGCATTACTCCGTTTGAATGAAAAGCGCTATAAAAACGGAAATAAATTAACAAATTCAATTAGCTACGTTATCGTGGAGGCTCCGTTATCGTAGGTATTTCGCGGGGTTTCCTACAGGCCGGGAAGTTGTCGGAGAAGGAAAACGATAAGAAGTACCCCCAAGGTCCCCAAAGGAACCTCGGGGTACTTCTTATGCTGCCTGTAGCTTTACCCCGGTATCGGAAACCGGGATAAACTCATCCGTATGGGCTCATGTATGGGGCTTACTTGATCGCGAAAGCGGCATCCAATGGTGACGACTTAGACTGCTGAAGGCCAGCCCCCAGGGTCTCAGCCAGCTTTTGGGCTGAGGACAGGGGCGTCGGTTCTTTGATGGGTGAACCGTAACGGCTTCCCTCAAAGACTTCCGGCCGCACAATAATCTCGTCCTTAAGCTGCTCTTTCGCCTGTTTCTTAAAGTGACCAAAGATCGCGGTCCAAACTTTGAGCCGCGCATCCGGGGTCAACCGGCCATACTCCGGTTCACCTATGGTCCGCTTCAGGGCGTCCGCGAAGTTCTCGCCCTCCTTTACCAGCACTTTCCCGATGTCCACGCGGTCACCATAGGCCCCAGTGGAAACCTTGGTGTCCTCCGACACCCGCCCGTGGTATAGGTATTCACGGTAGGCGTCCCAGGCGTTGGTTCCCAAGGTTGTCTCAAGGTCCACCAGTGAGGGGGCCTTTCCAGAGGAGAATGCCCCACCTACGTCTACGCCCAGCCGTTTCCAGAATGGCTTATCAAAGACTGCATCCGGGCGGGGCGGCACCATTGCCAAACCTTCCGTCTTGTTGAGGAAGACGAACTCTTTCCGCACGGGGTCAAGGATATCCAGTGCCTTCATATTCAAAGGATCAATCCCCCGGCCAAACCCATGAACCACGGGTTCCCCCAGGAAGTCTAATCGCTGAAAACCTACCGGCAATCCTGCCGACGCGAGGAAGTTACTGACGAAATCATAACCCTCATATTGGTCGAGGTTGATGTTCTTCGCGGCCATCTTCAGGGGACCGGGGGTATACTGCATCGCATATTTTTGCCCGTAGCGAACTAGCGCCCCAGGGTCCTCCTCGGTCATCGCTTCGTTCACAGCGTCCATTAGGTCGAAGACGCCTTGCATGGCGGCGCTATCCTGGAAGAGCGTCAGGTTCGTGTAAACCAGAGCGGGGCCCAGGTTCACGAGGTTGTCGAATACAGCGTTGTCGGAGCTATAGTTCCCGCCTTCCATTTGCAGTTGGTTCTCGATTTCCATGTCCCGCAACATGCCAGCCAGCATGAGGGGCGCTGAGAACGGCAGCAACCGGGTTAGGTCAGTCGAGACACCATTGATGATGAGCGAGTTCGGCGGGTATTCTTCAAATGCCCGTTTCTTTGCATCCCATCGTTTCGAACCGGAGGCCCCGGTAATCTCGATGTTGTCACTGAGGGCAACCGCCCCAAGGGCTGAGGCCGTCATAGTCATGCCAAGGCGATGCCGCCCAATTGCACGGGCCTGTGCGACGGCACCATTGGCACCTGTGAAATCATCAAGAGCCCGGAGAACCTTCGGAACCCGCTGGAGCCATGATCCCTGTTTGGTCCTAGCCATCGCCCTGAGGGCAGCAGGGAGGCCGGGAGGCACGATGTATTGCGTGGCATCAGAGCCGACATTGATGAGCGTTCGGAAGAACGGCACGGCGGATCGTGCTAATAGCCCCGCCACGTCATCCCGGTTTCGCACGTTATCAACCGCCTGTGCAATTCGCCCGGTGGAATACCGGGTGTCGAATGCCTGTTGCCAGGAGGTCCGGGAGACATCGTTACGATACATAGGGTTGATGAGTCGCCCTTCAGCGTCGAACTGATCCTGAGCGAACGCCTTCGCCGCTTTGGACGCTTCGGCTTTGCCAAGGCCACCTTTCAGCGCCAGTTCCATGCCATCGGCATACGCAATCCCATATGCTCGGGTGCTTTTCCAGAACTCTGACGAGGCTAGGGATAGGTCTGTGGCGAACTTGAACAGGCGTACCATGAGGAGCCTTAGGGGCTTCCCTTGGAGGTTATCGTAGTCCAGGACGGAAGAGTGAGCCCCGTCCATCAGGTCGAAGTCATCTAAGACACCCTTGCCGGTCACGTAGGCTTTCTTTGCGATGTTCCCGGCTGTCTTCAACGCGGCGGCGTATCCTGTGTATTCAGAACCGGCTCGTGCAAAGTTACCCTTGGCGAGGCCGTGTTCCAGAAACGGCAACAGGATATTGTTGATGCTGTCTGAGACCACGTTGAGGCCGGTGGTGGATAGCTGGCCCAGCAGGGCGGAAGACTGAATATCCTTCACCATCCGCACAAATGAAGCCGTCGCGGCGGTGCGCTCTTCCGGCGACAGCTTAAACGCTGAGTTCTGGCGCATGTTGGAGAGGACGCCCTGCCTTTCGACATCGAAGCGGCTGAACATATCGTCCAGTTCCGGCATGACCTTGGTGACATCCAGGCCCAGCTCATCCCATTTCATCGCCTGTGAGGTGACGAACTCGATGCGGTCTGAGAACAAATCAAAGCCCAGGTCCTTGAAGGTTTCCTTGGCCCAGTTCTCGGCCTCTAGGACTTCCTCAAAGCCGCCATTGGGAAGCAAGCCCTTGCGGTCGAGTAGCTGATACGATGCCGACGAACCATAGACACGGTAAAGCTCGCCAATCTCGCCAACCACGTCTTGATAATCGCTCATGGTTTGTTTCCAGGCGGCTTTCGACTTGACAGCCGGGTCTTGCCGGATCGCCTGAATTGCCTCATCGAAGCTGCTATTCAGTTCCCTCAGGGTTTCCTTGAGGACCGCGTTCTGGAACGGGTTGATGTATGCGGCCTCGGTGGCATTGTTTGCTTGAACACCCTTCCTCAGGTTAGCGACAAGCCGTTCATGGTCCCCCTTGGAGATCGCATCCAAGACGTTATCGGCATAGGAAACGAGGTCAGCCTTACGCGCCGTCTGAAACTCGGAGACACCTTCGGCTACATCTCCGGCACGTTCTGCAAGTTTCCTGAAGGACTTGAAGACTTCCGAATGGAAACCCTTGCGTAGTTCCGGGTCGATAGCATCAGGGAGGACGGATTGGCCCGTGGTTTCCCTCAGGGTTGCCTGGGATGACAGCCGCTTACGGGCGGCGGACTTGGAAACCTCGGCAACCTCAAGCGATGTTGGCGCGACATCATCGACAGCGGCGGCGGCTTCCTTGGAAATCTGTTGAATTTCTTCGACGGGAGCGCCCCGCTTGAGTGCCCGTAGCGCCTTGCCAGCGACACCGAAGACGCCCATCAGTGCCGCGTCTGTGACGATGTTCGTGACTAGGGCCTTGGACGTTGCGGTGAACTCATCGTCTTCCGGCTTCACAACAAGAATATCCGGAGTGATGCCGGGAGCAACCTCTTCCATTACATTGGCAAGGTTCTGGTCATCCGCGAAAGTCAGGGTCGCGACACCGGCCCCCGCCACGACACCCGCCCAGCCACCTGTACCGATTGTAGCGGCGACCACGGGAAGCGCTTGCCCTGTTCCTTCTGCCAAGGTCTCGACTACACCTTTTTCCGTTTCAAATTTCGGATCAAGGCTTTCACCGTAGGAGCGGAGGTCCTTTGCGCCTTCCCCCAGGTATTCCTCGGGAACGAGGTTTTCAGCGGCGGTGGCCGTCGCAGAGATTACGCCTTGGCCGATATCCACGGCTGTACCTCCGATGGTCCCCCAGAAACCCGAAGAACCGGGATTGTCAAAGATGTCTTGCACCTCTTGTTCGGTCTTGCCGGTAATCTGGGCGAAGTCGGCCACAGCCTCGGGGTACTGGTCTCGGTTTGCGCGGATGCGATTAACGAGGTCGGCGGATGGGAGATGAGTGCCGTTTGGCTGTTGTGTCCAATTGCTCATAAGAATGACTCCTGGTGATGTTTCGGTAAGTGAGCACCAGGGAGCGTTAGGGGCGCTCGGGGTACTTCAGTAGCCAACGGCCGCTGGCGGCGTTCCTTGCCCTTCACCGCGTCAGGAAATGGGCGATGCTTGGCGACGTGGAGGGAGCGCGTTTCGGTTTCGACGCAATCGACATCTGCCCATGCAGCCAGAGCGCGGTCCCGCTTGAAAACAGGGGTGTAGCCGTCGCGGTCCAGAGCCTTGCGGATGACATGGACTCTTGCGTCTGGATTATAACCGTCATCGATCAGAAGGCGGCACAAGGGCCCCAGGGCACTCTTAGGCCTATTCCGGTTCTGGCCGTCGCCCCGGTCAACCGTAAGACCGCTTTCGACATGGTAAGCAGTATAGGAGCCCAGGAGTTCAATAGTTATTGTGGTGATATCTTCTCTCAACGAAACGCTCCGTAGTTACTAAGGCCTGAGGTCGCGACATTTGCTATCGTCGTGAACATATTCGAACTCTTAGTATTGACCCCGTTCTGTGCTTCGATCTGAGAATGCTTGCCACCCATCACGTAATTGGCGGTCGCTCCTGTCGCTCTGTCTTTTGCGTTGGCAATGGACAGTGCGCCTTGTCGCTGCTGTTCCGCGACACGCTCGGTAGCTGTCGCGCCGCCCATGCCTTCACCCTTGGCAACCTCAAGGGACGTTGCGCGATCCTGCTCAAGCTGAGCCTGATACGCTTCCTTGTTGGCGGCATCCACTTCGACAAGCCGCTGGCGCTCCTGTGCGCCGTATTCAAGCAACTGCTGGCGCTGGATAATTTGCCGCTGTTTCTTGTTTGCCTGGGCCTCACCCGCTGCGGAGGCTGCACCGGAGGCAAGTCCTAAAATCAATCCCGGATCGCACACAATGCCGCCCTCCGAATGGTGAAGAGGCGGAACATTTCGCCATTGGCACCCCTGGGTTCACTCTCGAACAACTCCCCGCCGACCGACTGAAGCCAGCGGTGGTGCATTCGGTTCTCAGCGTGGGTGAAATTCATCATGGTGCGAAGCTCGGGTCGCTGCTCAAACCAGCGGTTGATGACTGCACGACTTTCGCGGACGAAATGGCGGCGCAACTTGGTCATGGCCGTGGTGCCGGAAAACCAGATACCGGCTGCATACATCGTCGTGGGTACTATGCCGAAGACAGCAAGAGGCTTCCCGTCCGCTTCGCAGACATGGAGTTCCTCGGTATGCGCTGCGGAGACTGTAAGGCGCTCAAAGTAATCCGTGGTGCCGTAGGTTGCCCTGAGTTCTCGGGCGTCGGAGGGACGGAGGTGCGCGGCGATGTATTCTAGGTCACCAGGGCGAAGCTCGCGAATGGTGAAGGGTCGTGTGTTGGTGGAAGGATTTGTCAAAAGTTACCTTTCTTCTGACGGTGAAGGAGCCACGGGCAAACTTGCCGATGGTATAGGAGGCCATGCCTGGAGGCGCTGGGTGTCTTGGAGGGGCGGGGCAATCCCTTAGTATGACGGAACGGGTTTGTTGGCCCGTCTTGCTGCACCTCGGGAAATCGCAGAACCCTTTCGAGCGTACCAGACGCCCTCAGGGATCGGCCCCTGCACAGACGCGGCCTTGTTCGCCCGTTCCTTTGCACCTGCGATGGTCTGAAGACCCTGAAGGGCGCGGCCGGATTTCTTCGTGGACGCTACGGGTGTGTTGTTCATTCGGGCCTTTGCCTTGCCGAGAATGGAGCCCTTTCGAGCAATGCCCCATCCTGTGTCGGGCATGGGATAGTCTGCGCGTTCGCGCTGCTTCTTCTCCGGGCGGGGTGTTGGAACCGGGATATTTTTGGCAGTCTTTGTGGTCTTCGCTGCCTTCGTGGCGGGAGCGAGCTTGGTATTGTAGCTCTTGCCCTGCCAATTGAAGGTCTTCTTTCCGGCCTTGCGAGCAGCCGCGAAGGCGTGACTAAACGATGTCATGTTGGGATTTCCTATGAGGTAGTTGCCGTCGAATGACGAACTTGTGAAAGTACCGGCCTTGGTCACCCATGGGGACGGCTGGTGAAAACTCGGCACCCAGGGCGGTCAGCCACTGCTGATGGCCGGTGCCTTCGGCACTGACGAAGTTGAAAAGTTGCCTCAGGTTGCGGTGTACTTGAAACCAGCGCCGTACTATTTCCCGGCTGAGGCGGACATGGCGGCGGTCGAGGTCCAAGAGCGCATCTGATGCCACGCACCACACTGCTGCCGTATCGGTCATGAACCGCTTGAAGCCAAAAGCGGCGACAGGGTTGCCCTTGACCTCCACCACCAGGACGGTATCCGACATTTGCGCGGTTATCTCCAGGCGGGGAAGGAAATCGACAGCGCCATACACGGCTTCAAGTTCCCGTGCGTCTGCCGGTCTGAGATGGCTGGCGATATAGGAGAGGTCGCCCGGACGGGCCTTTCGGATGGAATACGGAAGCCGCCTGTCGGCAGCGGGGACAGTTTTCGGATGGGTCATGCTGTTCCGATACCTTGTTGCTGATGGATGGAGGGCGCGACGAGAGAGCCCACGCGGAAACCGGTAGGTGAACTCATAGTGCATCTGGGGGATTGATGGTCTAAACGGGGCAGGGTCTGGCAAACGCCCCTCCTTGACTCACAGGAGCCAGTGGAGGGCGATTTGTAACTTTTCCGATGTGTGGTAGCCCATAAGCCCGAATGCCCTCAGGGGACTCCTGAGGAGAGTCAGGGGTTCACTCTCAGTTCCACTCAAGGGTAACTCTAAGAGGAATACTACTCATATAACTTAGATAAAAATCTTTAAGGTAACTAAGGATGTCTCTAGGTTATCTCTAAGTTAGATAGGGTAGCAATTATTAGATGATAAGTCAATACTATTTGTCTGCAATTCTTGTCTAAAGCGTTGTGTTCTACAGTTTATCTTCTCAGAAACTAAATTACCTACTGAGATAACCTGTATTGTGTCCAACATTCCGAAGCTGACCTGTTCTCTGGGACGCACACGCTTCATTGACAAGGAGTTGTCGTGCCGCCAACATGCTCGCGGTGCATGAAAGCGGAGGTTTTAGGTGCGTCAGTACACGTCAGCAGAGTTGAACATTCCACATGCTGAGTTCCTAAAACTCAGGTCGGCCGGAAAGGTCCGTCTCGGGGTCGATGAAGGGGTGGCGCTCAAGCTGTCTCAGACGGACTTGATGCCAAAGACATCCTCCGCAAAGGCTGCGACAAACTTCTGGAGCTGGATAGCGATTGCCGTCTTCGGTGCGTCCATCTATTTCAGCTTCACTGGTAGCTGGTGGTGGTTCATACCCGGTTTCATCGGCATGATGGTGATCCATTCCGCAAACAAGAAAGGCACCAGCCAGAACATCCTTGAGATCGCAGAGGCTGACCCGTTCTTCTATGAGAAGCTTCGGCCGCACGGCGTCTGGCTTTATCAGATGGACGAAGCGGACGCGGCACCGTTCGGGGACTTCAAATCCCAAGCTTCAGCACTCGTGGAAAAGTACGCGGGGATCGTGCCGGGTTCCTCGGGGGCCGCCGCCCCCTAGTGCCCCCGTCATGGCCTCTCCTTGACTCACAGGAGCCCGTGGAGAGCCTTCGTGTGTCTCGGGATAGGAAGGGAGAGGCGAGTAGCCCCCGCCTCCCACGCGCCAGTCATTTCTGAAGGTACTTAGCCAGGATGGCGATGACCTCGCAGGACTCAGTGTCCAGGGCCACCAGCCGCTGTACGCATTTGGTCAAGTTGTACAGCGCCGCCTGATCTTCAGGGGTGAAGGCCAGGAGCGGAAGCGCAAAAATCCGCTCCAGTACAGTGGCGGGGCCAGCGACACTGAGGTCTGCGATTGCTTCCTCTATGAAGGTCGGGACATCGAAGTGCTCAAAGGCTCGGGCGGCTTCGGAACCCTGTCCGTTTGCCAGGAGGCTATCCATGTACTCTTGGCTATTTGGTGCGAGGTTGTGTACGCTCATTGGGTCTCTCCAGAGTTTGCCGAAGCGCCACCAGCGGGATTGCTGATGCGTTTCGGTGTATCTCATAGGATACCAATGCTAACTATTTGAAATAACTTGAATATCTGGAGTGCTGTGCTGACATGAATTGCTTCTTTGTCAGGTGGTCTATTAGCGTCTCCTCACTGTATGCCTGAAGCCATACCGGATCGAAGGGGTTTCTGATCTGTCCAATACGTTCTGCTATTCTACGTGCTGTCATGCCGGGAAACGCAGACGCGCCGGTTTCCGCCGCCTTTACGAACAATGCGTCAGACCGGCTGTCTGCAACAACTCGCGTCACAACTCTTTCCATGAACCCGAAGCGGCTAGTTGAGAGGCGTGGTAGCATTACAAGCCCATAAACTAATTGCTCAAACGCCTTATCGTTGCCAGCTACCGCCTGTTCCACCGCCGCATAATTCACGGAGCCCGGTGCCAACCGCCTAACTTGGTGCTTATATAGTGCGAGTTTCGGAGGGGGGAGGCGGCGTAGAGTTTTACCTTTGGCGCGGCCTTGGCGGATAGCTGAGTTTACCGCTAGGGACCGCTCGTGCTCTTTCAGCCTGTCCCGGAAATACCTCAAGCGCTCTTCATCAAACCTTTCAGCCTCCAGCGGGTCTACTACGCGGTGCCACCAGTCGATGACCATACGATTGCGGAAGGGGGCCTCGGGTGCCGTATCCTGAATGATTAGACCCGCTACCGTGTCATATGTCGTGTGTCGGATGCGCTGCCGCCGCCGCTTTAGGATGTCAGCCTTAAGGGCTGATATTGCGTTCTGGATGTCCATGCGTGGCGCACTTTCATTGGAAACTGGTGGCCTCTACCGAGACCGAAAGGGGTATAGGAGGGGTGCGGCGACTGCACCGCTATGAAGCCTCAGGGGTTAACCTGGGATGTTTCATCCAGCTTTTCCAGCGCTTGGAGAATGCCGGATGCTCTTCCGGGGCGGGATACTTTCGCGAGTATCTTGGAGACCTCGGCATAGTCGTCTTCTATCACCGATTGCTCCACCTGAGAGAGGGCGTCCATTAGCTTCTTACGAAAATCATCCGCGCTGGATACGATGTAGCGGGGCAGCTTTTCGATTTCACGGGACAAGGCGATCATGGTGTTATCGCCATAGTCGGCGCTGGCGCTCCCATCGGAATGCCCTTGGATAACGTCCATATATCGCTGCTCAATGTCGACATCTCGCGCCACGGTCTTAAAGCGGTGCCTCCAGCCGTGGTTAGGCCAAACTCGCTCATCGGTTACCAGGGCGATTTCTCTGACGAAATCACGCAATGTACTCGAAACATTGTTAGCCTGACGGTGCCCCCGTTGGCGCTCGTTATCATCTGGGATAAAGAAAAGGTGCCCTTTGGGACGGGCCATGACGACTTCCCAGAGGCCCATCTCCAAGAGGTGCGAGTGGAGCGGAACGTAGCGATACTCTCCGGTCTTAACTGTTCCGGCATCCGGGGTGATCTGAATGAACCGAATGCCCGACTCTTCCATGAAATCCTGTCTTCGAAGCTGTGCAATCTCCCCGACACGGGCACCAGTATAGGCGCAAATCCAGGGCACCCATCGAATAGCGAACTTGTTTAGCTCCAGCATCCCTGGGGGCAACAGTTCCGGCTTCAGAGTGCAAGTGAGTATGGTCGTGGCCTCAAGGGTCGTGAAGCCCTTGGGTCGGGTACGCTTGCGTTTAGGCACCTCATACCGCACCCCGACGCTGGGGTCGTTTGATACTGCAAACTTGCGCTTCCCAAGGCGGAATACAGAACGGATCGCGGCAAGATAGCTTGTTGATATTGTCTTGGGAGACAGGCCCCGCTCGTGTCGCAGGGTTTCGCAGTACGCCACGAGTTCCCTTCCGGTCATCTCCTCAGCGTTGTCATGGCCGACATATTTGATGAAGTCGTCTATTCGAGCCTCCATATCCGCCACTGTCTTCATTGAGCGTTCGGCGGCTATGTGGTCAGTCTTCCACAGCTTGAAAAGGTGCTTCAGGGAAACCTTGGATTTCCCCGGTATAGGGCCTCGCGTCGTGCCACTACTGGCAAGGGCAGAGGGGACAGGCGGTGTCTCGATGACATCCCCGCTGTTGCGCCGCCGCTTAACCTCAGCGGCCTTGATGGTTTCCGCCAACATCGCACGGGCCAGTTTCGGCCATGCAATCGAATTGGCAGACAAGCGCCAATCGGCTCCGACGATAGCGACAAGCTCATCGAAGGTCCCTGTGACAAAGGCGGGTATCTTACCCCGCGCATAAAACTCCCGACTGATCTGTTCGGCGGCATCTATGTCATAAGCATAGAGGTCGAAGTCATCGTCATCCCTGAAGCCTTTGAGCCGTTC
>JAVBSF010000147.1:0-9872 GCA_031556925.1 Pararhizobium sp. | reverse complement strand
CATGGAACTGTCGCTGGCGACCGTCATTCTCGGCCAGACGGTGTTCTGTCTGCCTTACGCCATGTCGGTGCTGACCTCCGGCTTCGAAGGCTTTGACCGCAGCCTGGAAGAAGCCTCGCTCGACCTTGGCGAAACCGCCTTCGGCACCTTCCGCCGGGTAACGCTGCCTGTCGTCGCCCCGGCCATCGTGTCGAGCCTGCTCGTCTCCTTCACTATCTCGCTCGACGAGTTCATCCTCGCCTTCTTCCTCTCCGGCACCGAGCCGACGCTGCCTGTCTATATCTGGGGCCAGTTGCGCTTTGCCGCCAAGCTGCCGTCCGTGCTGGCGCTCGGCAGTATCATGATCGCGCTTTCCATCATTCTCTTGACGGCGGCCGAAATCATCCGCCGCCGGGCCGAACACCGCATTCAGGGAGGACATGGCTGAAATGATCTCGATCCGCTCGGTCAGCCGCTACTACGGCATCTACAAGGCGCTGGACGATGTCTCGCTCGATATCGGCGCCGGCGAGTTCTTCTCGCTGCTCGGCCCTTCCGGCTGCGGCAAGACCACGCTTCTTCGCTCCATCGCCGGCTTCGACACGCCGACCTCGGGCGATATCCGCATCGACGGCCAGTCCGTCATCGGCACGCCGCCGAACCGGCGGCCGACCAACATGGTGTTCCAGAACTATGCGATCTTTCCGCATCTGAATGTCGAGGAAAACGTCGCTTATGGCCTGAAGCGGCTGAAGCTCGATGCGGCCGAGGAATGCCGCCGGGTTGGCGCGGCACTGGAACAGGTGCGCCTCGGCGCACTCGGCAAACGCAAGGCGCATGAGCTTTCCGGCGGCCAGCGTCAGCGTGTCGCGCTGGCCCGTGCCCTTGTAATGCGGCCGAAGGTGCTGCTGCTCGACGAGCCTTTGTCCGCCCTCGACAAGAAGCTGCGCGAGGAAATGCAGGTGGAACTGCGCTCGCTGCAGAAGGCGGTCGGCATCACCTTCATTCTCGTGACGCATGATCAATACGAAGCGCTCGGGCTCTCCGACCGCATCGCCGTCATGTTCGGCGGTCGCATCGCGCAGGTGGCGACGCCGAAGGACATCTACCAGCACCCACTAACCCGCGAAGTCGCAGATTTCCTCGGCGGCATGAACTTCATGAAAGCGCGTGTGACGGGGGAAACGGCCGGCGATATCTCGGTCGAGACCAATCGCTTCGGCAACGTCCGGGTTTCAAAACCACTCGGCTTTGCCGCCCGCGACGGTCACGCCACACTCGGTATCCGACCGGAGCGGCTGCGGGTGCTCTGGGATGGCGCTGCAGCCGATCATTCGCTCGAAGGCCAGGTCGTCGATCGCCATTATTTCGGCGAGATCACCCACCTGATCGTCGATGTGCCGGGCATGGAAAAGCCGCTCTCGGTTTCAGAAACCAACAATTTCGGCGCCGACGATATCCCGGTCGGCGCGCCGATCCGGCTGGCTTACGATCCCGATGCGCTGGTGGCGTTGCGCGACTGAGCAAGGATGCGCGCGGCGGCCGCACGACCTGCCGTGATCGCCCCCTCTATATAGCCGGGAAAGAACGGTGACAGCTCCGACGATGCAAAATGGATGCGTCCTGCGCCGGCGCGAAGAAGGTCTTCGGCGTCATAGGCCGCCATGTCGATGATCACGTCGCTGTAACCGCCGCCGCTCCATCTGTCGTCCGTCCAATTGCGCAAAACGGTTTCCACCGGCCTGCCCGCTTCGGGTCCGAGTGCGTCGACAAGCTGTGAAAGCACGTTTGCAAGAACCGCCAATTCCCTCGTTTCTTGCCTGTCTGCGACGGAATTGCCGCCTGCTCCCTCTTCTCCCCCACGGGGAGAAGGTGGCGCGAAGGGCCGGATGAGGGGGTCTATCCGCGAGTCCAGAATATGCCGTTCTCCCCCCTCATCGCCTCGCATGCGCTCGGCACTTCTCCCCGCTGGGGAGAAGAGGGGGCCAGACTCGCCGGCACCGCCCCACTCGACCGCCAGAGGCCCACCTATGAAGACCACGAGAAGCGCATCATCGCCGCTGCTGATATCGCAGGCGAAAAGCCCCTTCACATCACGCCACGTCACCATGCCGCTCAGATCGTCATCCCGCCAGAAACGTCGCTCATAGCGCAAACAAATCTTGATGACCGTGCCGCTCGCCCAGACATCAAGAGCGGCCGCGACGGATTGCGGAAGCGGCGGCGAGATCGAAATGCGCCGGGCCATGACCGGCGGCGCCGCCAGAAGAACTTGGCCGGCATGAAACAGCGTGCCGCCCGCCTCGACGCTCACGCCATCGGTTGCGACGGCGATGGCCTTCACCGGCGTCGAGAGCAACAACCGCTCTCCCAAATCGGCGGCAATAGCCTCAGCCAGCGAATGGGTGCTGCCTTCCAGATAATATTGCAGCTCCGAAACCGTCGTCTCCAGCCGCCGGTCGTTGTCGATATAGTACCAGAGCGGCAGTTCCTCCGCCGGCCGGCACCAGAGACCGTGGATCATCCCATGAAAACCGGCCTTGGCCTCATCGTCTTCCGGCTGCCGCGCCAGCCAGTCCGCGACCGAGAGCCCGGCAATGGCAGGATCGCGCGGATCGATGGCATTGGCGCGGCTCCGTAGCGCCTCTACGCCCTCGTGAAACCGCAAGGCCTCGCGCGACGGCAAGGCTGGCCGCAGCGTGAGCCTCCCCTCGTTCGGCACGGAGACCAGCGGCCGCCCGTAGCGGCGAGCGAGTTCCATCACGGCCGGCATATCCTCGCTGATGAACTGTCCGCCGGCGTCGATCCGCCGGCCATCGGCAAAGTCCGCGGCTTCGACCCGGCCGCCAACACGAGCCCGCGCCTCCAGCACGAGCACGCGCTTGCCCGCCTCGATCAGCGCCCACGCCGCCGCAAGGCCGGAAAAACCGGCCCCGACGATCAGCACATCGGTATCGTCGCTGCTCAATAGCCCGCCTTTATCTTCTCGAACTCGGCAATCATCTTCTGCCGCAGTTCCGTCGGCATCGGCGACTGGAACAGCGTGTTGCCGAGGAACTTGTCGACATCCGCATACCCCTTGTCGGCCAAAATCTTCGGATCTACCGCCGCCATGCCCTTGGCATTGGCGTGGCCGTAGCCCCAAGATTCGACCATATAGGCGGCGATCGCCGGATCACTGATAGCGTTGAGGTAGTCATACTGTTTTTCGACATCGCCTTCGCCCCCCTTCAGCCGCACATAGCCGCAAACCCACGTGGAAAGCCCCTCGGTGGTATCCTTCTTGATGGCGGCGGGAATGCCATCGGCCTGGAGGGTCGTCACCGTCTCGTTCCAGGCCCAGGCGAGATCAACCTCGCCGCTCGCCATCGCCTGGCTGACTTCGGTGTTGTCGGTCCAGTAGAGCCGCACGTTCTTGTGCACTTCGCGCAGGAAATCGGAGGCCGCCTTGAACTGGTCATCCGTCATCGTCGTCCAGTCCTTGACGCCGACAGCGAGGCTCGCCAGGGCATAGGCATCATCGACATTGTCGCCGATCGAGACGCGATCCTTGAATTTCGGATCGGCAAAGGCCTTGAGCGAGGCCACTTCCTCCGGCTTCACCGTATCGGTGCGATAGGTGAGCACCGTGTTGCCCCATTCGAAGGGCAACAGCCACGCGGTGCCATCGGCCGAGGTCATCAGGTTTTTCATACCGGCAATGCCGGGCAGGATATCGTTCCAGGCCGTCAGCTTCGAAGTATCGAGCGGCTCCAGCATGCCGGCGTCGCGCCACTTGGCGACGCTCTGCGAACAGGGATGGGCAAGATCCGCCTTGAAACCCGAACGCAGCTTCTGGAACGCCTCCTCCTCATCGCCGAAGAAGGCGAAATCCGGCTCCGTGCCATATTTCTCGGTGTAAGCGGGGTGGAAAGCCGGGTCTTCATACCCCGACCAGTCGAAGATGGTGATGTTGTCGGCGGCGAGGGCCGCAGTGCCCGATAGAAGGGAGGCGAGCAAGGCCGCCGAAAGGGTTCGTCCGATGAAAGTCTTTGCCGTCATGCCATTCTCCCTCTTTTTGTCGGGCCGCTATTTTTTTGGCCCCTCGTAAGTCATGTGTTTCGGAAAGGCCGAAACCAGATGCTGGATCGCGGCCACATGGGCCTTTTCGCGGGTCAGCCCGTCGCCCATCATCAGGCGCAGCCACAGGCCTTCCATCATCGCGCAGAGCGCCAGCGCCATGGTCTCCGGCTCATAGCCGTAACCGGCTTCAGCCTTCAGCTCGGCGCAGAGGCTGACGAAGGTTTCCTGATATTTGACATCGCGGGCGCCGCAGAGCGCCTGATAGGTCGGCCGGGATTTTGCCTCGCCCCAGAAGGCGCACCAGGCCGCAAGCTTGCGCTTGGTGCAGATTTTCCGGTCAAAATCCGCCGCCACCAGCGCCCAGAGGCGGGAAGCAGCCGCCGGATCAGCCTTGTCGTAGGCAGCGCTCCAATGGGTCGCATATTCATCGGCCATGAACTGCAGCGTGGCGATGAGCAGGTTTTCCTTGCTCTCGAAATGAAAGTTGACGATGCCGCGCGACAGGCCTGCTCCATCGGCCACATCGGCCAGCGTGGTTTCCGCATAGCCGCGTTTGGCGAGCGAATCGATCGTCGCCTCGACAAGCTGCTGGCGGCGGGTTTCCTTGGATGCCTTGCGCCCACGCCGGTCGGCGTCGGCCGGTTCGGATGCAGCCGAAGCCGCCTTCACTTTCAATGCCATCGATCTGCCCTTGAGGCCGAGACGCAGGCTCACAAAGCCGCTCCCGCCGGTTTCTCACCGCGCAGATGAGTGGGACAATGCTCCCCGCTGTCAAGAACCTTCTGCATGACCGCCTGCCTCGCCGTCCCGATCATGAAATCTCCAGGCTTTCCATCCCGCCTCACCGGCCTGGATGCCGATACGAAATCCTATCGCATAATCAGTCAATTGCAACATACTTGCTGAATGATCATTCAAAATATCTGGACAACTTTCTGCTTTTCATGCCAGTTTTCCTATCAACAAGGGGAAGGACAATGAAAAAATACGACGTTGTCATGATCGGCGGCGGGCATAACGGGCTCGTTGCCGCCTGTTATCTCCAGCGCGCCGGGCTCGATGTGATCGTGCTCGAAAAGAACGACTGGGTGGGCGGCGCCGCGACCAGCCGGGAGCTCACGCCCGGCTATCTCTATTCCAACTGTTCCTATGTCTGTTCGCTGTTTCGGCCGGAAATCATGCGCGATCTCGAACTGCCGAAACACGGCCTGCAGGTGATCGCCTATGAGGGCGGCGCGGTCTTCACCCGCGATGGTGACTACCTCGCCTCCTACCGCGACCACGACAGCCACCGCCGCGAATTCGCCCGCTACTCCAAGCGCGATGCCGAAGCCTATGAGCGCTACGCCCGCGACGTCACCCGCCAGTGCCGCTTCATCCAGCCGCTGTTGATGCGCACCGCGCCCGACCCCTTCGGTTTTCGCCCGCGGGATATCTCCGAACTGCTCTATCTCGCCAAGAAATTCGGCGAGTTCAGCCCGCATGAGATGGCGCAGACCCTGCGCTTCTGGACCATGTCGATCTCAGACTTCCTCGACGAATATTTCGAGACCGACGTGATCAAGGCCTATCTGGCGCTGTCCGGCATCATCGGCACCGCGCTCGGGCCGATGTCGCCCGGCACGGCCTACGTGCTGCTGCATCACTATATGGGCGAAGTGGATGGCTCCGTCGGGGCCTGGGGTTATGCGCGCGGCGGCATGGGCGCGGTGACGCAGGCGCTGGCCCGCTCCTTCGAAACCTCCGGCGGCACGATCCGCACCGGCGCGGATGTCGACAAGGTGATGACGCGCGGCGGCAAGGCCTCGGGCGTCGTACTTTCCGTCGGTGAAGAGGTGCGCGGAAAACTCGTCGTTTCCAATGCCGATGTGAAGCGCACCTTTCTGAAGCTGGTGGATGAGGATACTCTGCCCGACGATTTCGTCCATCGGGTCAGGCATTTCAAGATGCGCGGCTCCTCCGGCAAGCTCAACATTGCGCTCGACAGCCTGCCCGAGTTCCCCGCCCTGCCCGCCGGCTCCTCCTGTATTCGCGGCGACATGCACTTCACCGATAGCATCGAGCGCATGGAGCGCGCCTATGACGACTGGAAGGACGGGCGCTGGTCGGCCGACCCCTTCATCGACATGGTGATCCCGACGACGCTCGACCCGACCATGGCTTCGCCCGGCAAACATTTCATGAGCTGCTTCGTGCAATACTGTCCGCCCAAGGTCGAGGGCCGCGACTGGACCGATGCCGACCGCGACGCCTTTGCGGAAACGGTGGTGAAGCAGATCGCCGATTATTCGCCGGGTTTCCGCGACCGCATCGTCCACATGGAGGTGCGAACCCCGCGCGAGATCGAAAACGAGGTGGGCCTGACGGAAGGCAATATCTTCCAGGGCGAGCTCACCTTCGACCAGCTGCTCTTCAACCGGCCGGTGCCGGGCTATGCGCAATATCGAAGCCCCATCGACGGCCTTTATATCTGCGGCTCCTCGACCCATCCGGGCGGCGGGGTGATGGGCGCCCCCGGCCGCAACGCCGCCGCCGAAATCCTGCGCGACCTGAAGCGTCCCAATGAACTGATGAGCAAAGCCCATGACGTCATTTGATCCCGCCTCGAAGGCCTATGATGCCATCGTCATCGGCGCCGGCCATAACGGCCTTGCCGCCGCCGCCAAGCTTGGGGCCAGCGGCCGCAAGGTGCTGGTGCTGGAAGCCGCCAACGAGCCCGGCGGCGCGATGCGCGGCCGCGAACTCGCCCCCGGATTCCGCTCCGCCGGCCTCGCCCACCTGATCAACCGGCTCGACCCGGATGTCGCCCGCGATCTCGGCATAACACTCACGCCAGGCACCGCCATGCCGACTGCCGTTCTCGATAGCGACAAGCAGCCGGTCGTGCTGCACGGCGCCTATGGCGACAGCATCGATGGCGTCAGCGCGGAAGAAGCCGCCGCCTTCATCCGCATGCGCGACAAGCTGATTTTTCAAGCCGGCATCCTCAAGCGCTTCCTGCGCCGCGCCCCGCCGCAGCTTGGCGCCATCGGCATGGCCGACCTCGCCACCTTCGCCTCCGCGGGTTTCGGCCTTATCCGCAAGGGGCGTGGCGAAGGCCGCGATTTCCTGCGCATGATGCTCATGAACGTCGCCGATGTCGCCGACGAATATTTGGGGCACGACCGGCTGAAAGCCCTCGTCGCCTTCGACGCCACGCTCGGCATTCATCTCGGCCCACGCTCTCCGACCTCGCTGCTGGGCCTCTACTATCGCCTGACCGGCGAAGCCGCAGGCCGAACAGGCGGCCAGTTCATTCCCGAGGGCGGCATGGCCGCAGTCGTCCCAGCCTTCGTCAAGGCGGCGGAAAAGGCCGGCGTCACCATCCGCTGCGGCACGCGTGTCGGCCGCATTGTTGCAGATCGTGGTCGCGCCTCCGGCGTCATCCTTGCCGATGGCCAAGAGATCACGGCCCCGGTGATCGTTGCCGCCGTGCATCCGCAGACAGCTTTCCTGCAATTGATCGATCCAGCCGAAAGCGGCACAGGCTTTACCCGTTCGCTGCGCAACCTGCGCACATCAGGCAATGTCGCCAAGCTCGATCTGGCTCTGGATCGCGCGCCAAACTTCCTCAATCTGCGGCCTTCGGATCATGCCGGCCGCATCGTGCTTGCACGCTCGATGGAGCAAGTGGAGCGCGCCTTCAACCCCGCAAAATACGGCGAGTTCTCGGCCGATCCGGTTATGGAGATCGTACTGCCAAGCCTTGCCGATGCTTCGCTTGCCCCCTCCGGCGCCTGCACGCTATCGGCACTCGTGCAATATGCGCCGCATAAGCTCAAGATGGGCTGGGAGGCCGGCAAGCCGATGTTCCTGAAAATCATCATGGAAACGCTGGAACGGCATGCGCCGGGCATTTCGAAATCGATCGTCGCCGCCCATCTCAGCACGCCCGCGGATATCGAAGCGGATTACAATCTGCCCGGCGGCCACTGGCACCACGGCGAGTTGCAGGCCGACCAACTCCTGATCAACCGGCCGACCGGCGCTGCCTCCGGCTACACGACGCCGATCGAGGGGCTTTATCTTGCGAGCGCCGGCGCGCATCCGGGCGGCGGCATCTCCGGTCTGCCCGGCTGGAACGCGGCCCGCCACATTCTTTCGGGAGCACGGCCATGAACGCGATGACCCCACCTCTGAACGCCACCGATTGCCGCCGTGCAGCGCGTAGCCACATTGAGACCCCGCGCCTCGAAACGCCTTTTTACCCGAGGCTCGTCGCTCTCTGCGAGACTAACGACTGGTACAGCTGGTCCGGCTATAAGGCGCCGCACACGCTGTTCGACGAGGAACTCGAATATTTCGCGATCCGCTCGACGTCGGCCCTGTTCGATATCTCGCCGATGGTAAAATACCGCATCACCGGACCGGACGCGGAACGCTATCTCAACCGCCTGACCCTGCGCGATGTGAGGAAGCTCGGCATCAACCGGGTGCACTACACCGCCTGGTGCGACGACCACGGCCATGTGCTGGACGATGGCACGCTGTTCCGGCTTGGTGAAGACACCTTCCGCCTCTGCTGTCAGGAACGGCATCTGCCCTGGCTGCTCGACAGCGCCTTCGGCTTCTCCGTCGATATCCACGAGGAGACCGAGGAAATCGCCGGTCTCGCGCTGCAAGGTCCGACCAGTTGCGCGACGCTCCTTTCCGCCGGCTTTTCCGGTGTCGAGCGGCTGAAGCCTTTCGATATTGCGAGCTTCCCGCATGAGACAGGAACCGTCGTCATCTCCCGCACCGGCTTCACCGGCGATCTCGGCTACGAGCTTTTCGTGCCGCGTGCGCTGGCATTATCGCTCTGGGACCGGCTCTGGCAGGCGGGCAAGCTGCATGGCATCCGGGCGATCGGTTACAGCGCGCTCAACTCCGCCCGCATCGAGGCGGGCTTCATCGTCGCCAATACCGATTTCATTACCGCAGAAGCGGCCCTTCGCGCCGACCGGGTGCGCATGCCTGACGAGATCGGCCTCGACTGGCTGGCCGATCCCGAAAAGCCGAATTTCAACGGACGTAAAGCGATACTTGAAGCACGCCGGAATCAAACTCTGAAGCACGTCCTCGTTGGCCTTGAAATCGAAGGGAATATTCCGGCCGAGCATGCGCTGGTCTATCACGGCAAAAAGCGAGAAGCCGGCCTTGTCACCGCCGCCATCTGGTCGCCGACCGCCAAGCGCAACATCGCCATCGCCACACTCGACCGGCCCTACGGCGTGAAATTCAACGACGATCTCTGGGTGGAAATCTATGCTTTGCGCGAGCTGCGCTACCAGAAGATGATGAAGCGCGCCCGCATCGTGCCCCGCCCCTTTGTCAAGCTCGCGCGCCGCACCATGACCCCGCCGGGCAACTTCTGACATCGCGACATGGACGAGGAAGAGCGCCAGAACTGGACCCTGATCCGCACGCCCCCCGGCGTCGAATGGTCCGGCCGTTCACGCTATGCAGCGGCGATGTATTTCTTCCAGAAGGGCGAGATGGCAGCGGAGGTGCTGGAGGTCTATCGCATCTGCTCACGGCTCGACGCGGAAAACCCGCTGGATGTTTTGCGGCGGTGGAAGATTGGCGCGGAGTGGATTGAGAGGATGGAAATCCTTGGGCATGGTGGCGCTTAACCCCCGGCTACACACGCTTCAGTAGCTGGCTTTGAGGCGGAGCTCACCGCTTGTCCCTTCTCCCCGCCTGCGGGGAGAAGGTGGCCGACAGGCCGGATGAGGGGCAGCATCCGCAGCAATCTCGGGGATGAGAAATGGCCCCCCACCAAGCCCACACCCCCCCTGCGGGGGGAGGGGCGG
>JAVBSF010000181.1:0-8755 GCA_031556925.1 Pararhizobium sp. | reverse complement strand
AGGATGAGTGGAACAAGGCCAAGAATGACCCGGCCTTCCAGGCGGAGCTGGATGATCTGGGCGCTCATTATATCGGCCGCCCGAGCCCGCTCTATTTCGCCGAGCGCCTGACGGCCGAGCTTGGCGGCGCCAAGATTTATTTCAAGCGCGAAGAGCTGAATCACACCGGTTCGCACAAGATCAACAACTGCATCGGCCAGATCCTGCTTGCCAAGCGCATGGGCAAGACCCGGATCATCGCCGAAACCGGTGCCGGCCAGCATGGCGTCGCCTCCGCAACCGTGGCTGCCCGTTTCGGTCTGCCCTGTGTCGTCTATATGGGCGCCACCGATGTCGAGCGTCAGGCGCCGAATGTGTTTCGCATGAAGCTGCTCGGCGCCGAGGTCAAGCCGGTGACCGCCGGCAGCGGCACGCTTAAAGACGCCATGAACGAGGCGCTGCGTGACTGGGTGACCAATGTCGACAATACCTATTACCTGATCGGCACGGCTGCCGGCCCGCATCCCTATCCGGAACTCGTTCGCGATTTCCAGTCCGTCATCGGCAAGGAAGCGCGTGAGCAGATTCTGGAAGCCGAAGGACGGTTGCCGGATCTGGTGGTTGCTGCCGTGGGCGGCGGTTCCAATGCCATCGGTATCTTCCATCCGTTCCTTGATGACGAATCCGTCAAGATCGTCGGCGTCGAAGCTGGCGGCAAGGGACTTGAGGGCGACGAGCATTGCGCCTCGATCACCGCCGGCTCGCCGGGCGTGCTGCACGGCAATCGTACCTATCTGTTGCAGGATCGCGACGGCCAGATCAAGGAAGGTCATTCGATCTCCGCAGGCCTTGATTATCCGGGTATCGGTCCTGAACATTCCTGGCTCAACGATGTCGGTCGCGTCGAATATGTGCCGATCATGGACCATGAGGCGCTGGAAGCCTTCCAGACCTTGACGCGCCTCGAGGGCATCATTCCGGCGCTTGAGCCGAGCCATGCCATCGCCGAAGTGATCAAGCGCGCGCCCAAGATGGGCAAGGATGAAATCATCCTGATGAACCTGTCCGGTCGGGGCGACAAGGACATTTTCACCGTTGGCAAGCTGTTGGGTATGGGGCTGTAAGAGCATGACCGCACGCATGGACAAACGCTTCGCCGATCTGGCGAACGAGGGCCGCCCGGCTCTGGTCACCTATTTCATGGGCGGCGACCCTGATTTCGAAACGTCGCTGGCGATCATGAAGTCGCTGCCGCTGGCAGGCTCGGATGTGATCGAGCTTGGCATGCCGTTTTCCGATCCGATGGCCGACGGCCCGGCAATTCAGCTCGCAGGCCAGCGCGCTCTGAAGGCCGGCCAGACGCTGGAAAAGACGCTGGAACTCGCCCGTCGTTTCCGCGCCGAAGACAAGGATACGCCGATCGTCCTGATGGGGTACTACAACCCGATCTATATCTACGGCGTCGATCGTTTCATCGACAATGCGCTTGAAGCCGGGATCGACGGCCTGATCGTGGTCGATCTGCCGCCGGAGATGGATGACGAGCTTTGCCTGCCGGCGCTGGCGAAGGATCTGAATTTCATTCGTCTGGCAACGCCGACCACGGATGAAAAGCGTCTGCCCAAGGTTCTCGAAAACACCTCGGGTTTCGTCTATTATGTGTCGATGAACGGCATCACCGGTTCGGCCTTACCGGATCCGTCGCTGATCGGCGGCGCCGTACAGCGGATCAAGGCGCACACCAAACTGCCGGTCTGCGTCGGTTTTGGTGTCAAGACGCCCGACCATGCCCGCGCCATCGGCGCCTCGGCCGACGGTGTTGTCGTGGGAACCGCCATCGTCAACCAGATCGCTTCAAGCCTGGCCGAAGACGGTCAGTCGACGGGTGCGACGGTGCCGGGTGTAGAAGCACTTGTTCGTGGCCTTTCGGCAGGCGTTCGCGGCGCAAGGCTTGCAGCGGCCGAATAAATGCCCACATTCTGGAGCATTGCGCATCTCAAGATGCGCCGATGCGCTGGATGAAGTGAATAAAAGCGTCGCTGGCCCGGCAGATGAATGCGGGGCCGGATGCAAGCATTCAGGAGTTTGCAGTGAACTGGATCACAAATTACGTTCGACCGAAGATCAATTCGATGCTCGGTCGCCGCGAGGTTCCGGATAATCTCTGGATCAAGTGCCCCGAGACCGGCGAGATGGTTTTCCATCGCGATCTCGAAGAAAACAAGTGGGTCATTCCCGCCTCCGGCTATCACATGAAGATGCCTGCCAAGGCGCGCCTGAAGGACCTCTTCGATGATGGCGTTTATGAAGCCCTTGTCCAGCCCAAGGTGGCGCAGGATCCGCTGAAGTTCCGCGATTCGAAGAAATATACCGATCGTCTGCGCGACAGCCGCGTCAAGACCGATCTGGAAGACACGATCGTTGCCGGTCTCGGCCGCGTCAAGGGCGTGAAGCTGGTCGGCGTCGTGCATGAATTCGCCTTCATGGGCGGCTCGCTCGGCATGGCGGCCGGCGAGGCGATCATCAAGGCCTTTGAAAAGGCGATTGCCGAAAAGTGCCCGCTGGTGATCTTTCCGGCTTCGGGCGGCGCCCGCATGCAGGAAGGCATTCTCTCGCTGATGCAGCTGCCGCGTACCACCGTTGCGGTCCAGATGCTGAAGGAAGCCGGTCTTCCCTATATCGTCGTTCTGACAAACCCGACCACGGGCGGCGTCACCGCGTCCTATGCAATGCTGGGCGACCTGCACATTGCCGAACCGGGCGCGGAAATCTGCTTCGCCGGCAAGCGCGTCATCGAGCAGACCATCCGCGAAAAGCTTCCGGAAGGCTTCCAGACCTCGGAGTATCTGATGGAGCACGGCATGGTCGATATGGTGGTCAAGCGCCACGATATCCCCGATACGCTGGCCCGCACCCTGAAGATCCTGATGAAGAAGCCGGTCGATGCCGCCAAGCTGAATGGCAGCGGTGCGGCCGTCGTACCGCTGGCTGCCAGCGTCTGATCGGAAAAAGAACATGATGGCGGTTGACGTCAGCGAGGCCGGGCAGGAAATCGAAAAACTGCTCGCCCTCCATCCCAAGGGTTTCGACCTTTCGCTCGACCGCATCATCCGGCTTCTGGACAGGCTGGGAAACCCGCAGGATCGCCTGCCGCCGGTCATTCATGTGGCCGGCACCAACGGCAAGGGCTCCGTCACCGCCTTTTCGCGGTCGATCCTTGAGGCGGCGGGCCTCAGTGTCCACGTCCATACCTCGCCGCATCTCGTCAACTGGCATGAACGCTACCGGCTCGGCCACAAGGGCGGGCGCGGCGAGCTTGTCTCCGATCCGATCCTGGCCGATGCCGTGCGCCGCGTGGCTGAAGCCAATGCCGGCGAAAAGATCACCGTCTTCGAAATCCTGACGGCCGTGACCTTCGTCCTGTTTTCAGAGCATCCGGCCGACGTCGCCATCATTGAAGTTGGGCTTGGCGGCCGGTTCGATGCCACCAATGTCATCTCCTCGCCTGCGGTTTCGGTGATCATGCCGATCTCGCTCGATCATCAGGCCTATCTTGGCGATCGCGTCGAGCTGATTGCCGCCGAAAAGGCTGGCATCATGAAACGCGGTCGTCCTGTGGTGATCGGCCATCAGGAACATGATGGCGCGCGGGATGTGCTCGTTACCACGGCCGAACGCCTCGGTTGCCCTGTTTCTGTCTATGTGCAGGAATTCATGGCCCATGATGAATACGGCCTGCTGATCTATCAGGACGAGGATGGTCTTGCGGACCTGCCGCTGCCACGCCTTCCGGGTCGCCACCAATATGCCAATTCCGCCGCGGCTATCCGCGCCGTCAAGGCAGCGGGCTTTGCGCCTTCAGAGGCTGCAATCGAAAAGGGGCTGACATCCGTTGAATGGCCGGGCCGTCTCCAGCGGCTGACCGAAGGCCGTCTTGCGGCGATTGCTCCGAACGGCGCTGAAATCTGGGTTGATGGTGGGCATAATCCTGGCGCAGGCCAGGTGATCGCCGAAACCATGGCCAATCTGGAAGATCGCGAACCGCGTCCGCTTTTCCTGGTGATCGGCATGATCAATACCAAGGACCCGGTCGGTTATTTCAATGCCTTCAAGGGGTTGGCGGAACAGATCTTCACCGTGCCGATCCGTGGTTCCGATGCCGGGATCGATGCGGTCGCGCTGGCCGATGATGCGGCATCTGCGGGCTTCAAGACGTCGCCGGTATCATCCGTTGCCGAAGCGCTCGCTGAAATCAGCGATATCTTTGCCGATAGTGACGAGGTGCCGCGTATTTTGATCGGCGGCTCGCTTTATCTGGTGGGCGATGTGCTCGCGGATAATGGAACAGTCCCCACCTGAAACAAAAAAAGCCCGGTTGCCCGGGCCTTTCCGTGAGTTCCTGAGATAAAATGATCTCAGGCTGCAGCGTTCGAAATCCACGACGACAGAGCCGTCTTCGGAGCGGCGCCAACCTTGATGTCGGCAACTTCGCCAGCCTTGAACATGGCAAGCGTCGGGATCGAACGAACACCATACTGGGCGGCAAGCTCGGGGTTTTCGTCAATGTTGAGCTTGACGACCTTCACCTTGCCGGCGAGTTCGTTGGAGATTTCTTCCAGGCTCGGCGCGATCATCTTGCACGGGCCGCACCACTCGGCCCAGAAATCGACGATCACCGGTTCTGCGGCGTTCAGCACTTCATCCTGGAAATTGGAGGTATCGACTTTAACGGTAGCCATAGGCTGCTCCTTGGTTTCGATTCTGACGTTCCTGGAACGGTTGTTCCTGATGTGATGGTTGAACGCCCGCTTTTCAATGTTTTCTATCTCACTTTGTCGCGAGCTCGACAAGACACCGGTCGAGCATTGCTTCAGTGAGCGTGACGCATAGCGGCCCTTCCGTGAAAATCAGCACGCATTCGAAGCGGTGGCTCGGATAGAGCGGCTTCAGGATTTCCCGGTAGATGGCGAGCTGCGCCCGGTAGACGAATGGCACCGCCTCGGCCGATGCCGGGATTTCACGGTTGGTCTTGAAGTCGGCGATCGTGACGGTATCGCCGGAAACGGAGAGCCGGTCGATCCGGCCCGAGACGGCGTGGTCACGCCTGCCGAGCGTCAGCGTGCCCATGATCGACACTTCCGCTCTGCTTCCCGGCGCAAACAGCCGTTCAAGGCTTTCGTCCTGGATCACATCGAGCACGGAAGCGATCAGGGCCTGCCGCTCCGCCTCCGGCCAGCCGGGCACAGACCGGTCGAGATAACGCTCGGCTGCAGCCTTTCTCTCGCCGGCCGGCATGGCCGGCAGCATCTGCAGGAAGCGATGCAGGATCGCGCCGCGCAGCAGCGATGTCTGCGGTGTCGTTTTCTGCAGGAAGAGGGCGGAGCCGGTCTGCGGCTGCGCATCCTCCTCGACGGTAACGCCCGCGCCAGACGGACTGAGCGGTCGCGGCAAACGCCGTTGCGGCGGCAGCGGCGACGATAGTGCCCCCGGCAGACTGTAAGAGGGGCGAATGATGCCTTCCGGCTCCGGCGGCTTCGTCCCGGAAACATCCGCCGGGGCTGAAACCTGCCAGCGATAGCCGGCCCATTCCTGTCCTCCGGCCGAGAAAGTCCATGGCCGGCTGCGGCCCTTTTCGTCCACGGAAAGGCTCGATGTTACCATCGCATGCCAGCTTTCGGCATTGGCGCGCTTGCCCTGATAGCCGCAGACGATCAGCCGGTCGGCGGCGCGGGTCATGCCGACATAGAGGAGCCGGCGATATTCTTCCTCCGCCGCCTGCTTCAGCCGCTCGGTATCGGCATCGATCAGGCTGTTGGTAGCCGCACCCGGCGGACGCCAGACCGGCACATCCACCGCTCCCGGATGGTCGATGATGGGCCGGATGCTGCGCAGCCCCGACACATGCTGGGGATTGAAGGCCTTGCCGCCGCCGTCCACCAGAAATACGACCGGCGCTTCCAGCCCCTTGGCCGCGTGCACGGTCATGATGCGCACCTCGTTGCGCTCCTTGTCCTGCTCGCGCTTAACGGTCGGGGCTTCCATCTCGAGGCCGGAGATGAAGCTTTGCAGGCCAGGCAGACCATTTTTCTCGTGATCGAGCGCGAAGGTCAGGAATTCGTCGAGGATATCGCCGACCTCGCTGCCGAGCCGGCCGAGATAGGCCGCCCGGCCGCCGTCCTGCCCGAGAAGCCGGGCGTAGAAATCATAGACCGGCAGCTCGCGGGAAAGGCCGATATAGCGTTCTAGCCTTATCACAATATCGCCATAGGGAGCCTGATCACCGAGACTCCGCAAATGCTGCCAGACGCTTATGCCCTGCGGCCGCCCGGCCAAGGCAGCTATGTGCTCTTCCGAAAGATTGAGGAACGGGCTTTTCAGGATTGCCGCCAGCGACAGGTCGTCTTCCGGTAGAAGCACAAAATGCCCGAGCGCCGTCAGATCCTGCACCGCGATATGGCTGGTCAGCACCAGCCGGTCCGCACCCGCGACGGGGATATCCCGCCGCGTCTTCAGGGCTCGCGTCAGCGCATTGACGAAGGCGTCGCGCTTGCGCACCAGCACGATCACGTCGCCCGGCCGCATCGGCCGGGCCCCGCCCTTTTCGATGATGGTTTCCGTGCCGATCCAGTCGGCCAGCGTCGCGGCGATGCGCTGTGCCAGGATGTTGGCGGGCGCATCTTCCGGGGTGGCGTCGAAGGCGGCGGTCCATTCCTCCTCCTGAATGCTCGCGGCCGGGGCGATCGCCTCCCAGACATCGACGATACCGGGCTGGCCGATGCGGTTGGAGGCATGCACCACCGGCTCGTCGCGGGCGCTCAGCCCCCGCGCATGGGCGGGATTGCCGAAGACGGCATCGACGGCGGAAAGGACATCTTCCGTGGAGCGGAACGACAATTGCAGCCGGATGGGGCTAAAGGCGCTGCCGCTTTCGCGCACCCGCCGTTCTGTCGCGATACTCTCATCCGAGAACCGTTCGGGGCGTGCCCCTTGAAAGGAATAGATCGACTGCTTCTCGTCGCCCACGGCAAACATCGTGCGGTGGTTTTCGCGCGCGCCGCTGCCGGAGAAGAAATCTTCCGCCAGCGACTGAATGATCGTCCATTGCACCGGGCTCGTGTCCTGCGCTTCGTCGACAAGGATATGGTCGATGCCTTGGTCGAGCTTGTAATGCACCCAGGCGCCGACATCGCTTCGGGAAAGAAGCGCAGCCGTGCGGTTGATCAGGTCGTCGAAATCGAGCTGGCTGCGGGTCTTCTTGATGTCCTCGTAATCGTGGTTCAGCCGCTCCGCGAGGATCAGCGCCGCACGGGTCGCCTCGAACATGGCGACGAGGTTCAGCCGGTCGATGGCTTCCACCAGCCGGTCGCGGGCCGCATAGACAATTGCTTCGAGATCGGGAGCCGTCTTGCGCATCGTTGCCGAAAACAATCCGGAATCAGCTTTGGGCTTGCCGCTACCCGTGTAGAACGCACTACGCAGAAGGTCGAAGCGTTGCAATGGATCCGATGTTTTCGCTGCACTGCGCAGGTTTTCGATGACCTCCAGAACCTTCGCACCACCGGAGGCAAGGGCGACGGCTATGTAGCGTTCCAGCGCGGGGCCGCTCAGGGGATCGAGCGGCCAGAGACCTAATATCAGCGCCTGCGAGGTTTCGCCGGGCGCAATGCCGAGGGCTTCGCCAAGAGCGAGGTCTATCCCGCCGCGCTCCTCCGCTTCGGTGAGAAACGTCTGCAGCACTGTCCGGTTGGCGACGATGGCGGCGAGCAGCTTTTCAAGACCTGTGTCATCGGCGAGATCGAGCACGGTGGCGAATGCGTCAGCCAGTTCGGGATCGTCCTCGCTTGCGGTTGCCGTCAGCAAGGCGCGGCGGGCGTCGGCCAGCAGGGTGGCGCTTGCGCGGTCGTCGAGCACCGAAAAATGCCCGGCGACATTGGCTTCCAGCGGAAACTGGTGCAGCAGCGCCTCGCAAAAGGCATGGATGGTCTGGATCTTCAGGCCGCCCGGCGTTTCCAGCGCGCGGGCAAAGAGCCGGCGCGCCTCCTGACGTTTGAAAAGCGAGGGTTTTTCGCCTTCGATGGCCTCGATGCGGGCATCCAGCGCATCGTCATCGAGCGTCACCCATTGAGCGAGCCGTTCGAATACCCGGTTCGACATTTCGGATGCCGCGGCCTTGGTATAGGTCAGGCACAGGATTGCCGAGGGGCGGCAGCCGGCCAAGAGAAGCCGTATGACGCGCTGCGTCAGCACATGGGTCTTGCCGGAACCCGCATTGGCGGAAACCCAGGCGGAGCGGGCGGGATCGGACGCCAACGCCTGTTTCGCCGAGGTCCAGTCCAGCCAGCCTTTCGATGAGAGATCGGCCGGCGACAGGTCATCCGGCGCGAAGGAGGTATCATTCGCCATTGCCGTCCTCCTCGCCATCGGCTGTGGCCCATTCCGCGACGCGGGCCAGATGATCGTATTCGCCGCCGTAATCGCGTTCCTTCTGTACGATCAGGCGGGAGGCGAAGCCATATTTGCCGCTGCGCAGCGCGGACAGCAGGCCGATCAGTTCGCGCAGCGATTCCTCTGCCAGTTGGTCGGCGGATTTGGTTTCGGTGCGGCTCTTGCTGTTCTCGTTGTTGACCTCTTCCGCAGCGAAACGGTCGCCGGGTTTCAGCCGGACATAGACAAGCGACTGCGCTTCCTGCCGGCCGATTTTCGGAAAAGCGCCGGCCTTGAGCGCCGCCGCTTCAAGGGCGAGCTGCGGATCGAGCCGGGTGCGGGCCTCCTTCAC
>JAVBSF010000274.1:0-7002 GCA_031556925.1 Pararhizobium sp. | reverse complement strand
CTCCAGCGCGATCGACAGGTTTATGAAATTGTCGAAGGCGTCGATAAAGGCCTCCAGCTCATCACCGGCAAGCACCACGCCACCATGGCGGGCCTCCGACAGCATCTGGCGCGTGGTCTTCAGGTGGTCGGAGAGATAATCGAGCTTCTGTGTCATGCGTCTTCTCCTTTGGGGTGGGTGCCGCTGATGCGGCTGAAGGGGCAGTTGTCACGGCAGGCGCGGTACATCTGGGTGCGAAGTGAAGACGTGACCGCGTAGGGCTTTGCCTGCCAGTCGAGGCAGGCGTTGCGGGGCAGCTCGCCCAGCGCCGGGCAAGGGATTGTCTCTGACAGCAGCGCGCCACGAACCATTTCTTCGAGACGGCCGAGGTCACCGCGATAGGCGTTGGAAAGCAGCTGGCTCACGGTCGCGGAGGAATAGTTCAGCTGCTTGGCGACGATGGACTGGCTCGTCCTTGTGCAGGCCTCCGCAAGAGCGACGATCCACTCTGGCGGATCGCCCCACGACGAATGAACCTTTGCGACGTAGTCGGTTGCCGATCGTCCGGCCTGAGGACCGCGCATCATGTGCGTTCCTCCTCGGCGATCACCTCGCCGACAACCTTCTGGGTGTTGCGGTCGAAGACGAGCCGGGCAGCCATCAGACGCGGGCATTTCGGGCCGGTGTTGGCCGAGCCGCGCAACACATAGATATTATGACTACGGGCCGGCTTGCCTTTTTCCTGCAGCGCAAGGATGCCCGCCGATTTCAGCCGCTGGCAGTATTTTTTCGCGCCGCCTTCGGTCACCAGGACATCGTCGGTGCTGGCGTCACGGGCGAGATCGGGCGCCGTGAAGCCGCCGTGAGAACGCCGCATGACGTTCCACATGTTTTGCTGGCGCTGACCGATCAGGCTGGCGCTGCCGTCGCGGGAGACGATCGGGCACTGGCTGGAGCGCTTCAGCAGGCGATAACGGTGCTGATCGCCCTCGATCTTCTCAACAATGCCAGCCTTGACCAGCTTTTTCAGAAACCAGCGGATACTGGTTTCCTGATAGGGGTCGCATGCGCCGTCGATATCGTTGAACGTAACGGTCGACCCGTCGGCCGTCTTTGCCATCAGCACTTCCCAGAAGAAGTCGCTGCCCTTGCGAACCGGCTTCGCGCCCTCGATCTGCAGGCGGAGGAGAATGGCCATTATCGACCTCCCCGGCGCGGGGCCTGTCCGGTGAAGAACGGGCCGTCGTAATCGACGAGCCCGATTTCGGAGAGGTTCTTAGCTTTTGCCGCCTGGGCTACGTCGGCAAGGGTGGTGACGATGCGGGAGGCGACGCCACGGGTTTTCGTGACGATGACGGCGAGCAGGTCATCGCGAACCCGCAGGTTGCGGTGATAGATTGCGGCGAGCGCGCGGGCGTCGTCGATGTCGGAAGGGTTGGCCATGTCGTAAGCAGCGACACGGTTCTCGCACCGCTCATATCGGGCAAGCTTGTCGGGCAGCAGTTCCTCGCCCACGAGCAAAACCGGGATGCGGGCACCCTTGTAGATGTCGCGCACCAGCTCGATCATGCCCTTATCCACCAGCTTGTCGGCTTCGTCGATGATGAGGAGCCGGTTCGGATCGTCCTGCAGAAGACGCAGTGCCTGATCCATCATGTCAGCGACCGTGCCCTTCGGCTTGTCGACGCCCAGCTCGGAAAGCAGCGACTGGCAGAATTTGCGCCGCGTCCAGTAGTCGAAGACTTCAAGGTAAATGGCACCCGTTTTGTTCTGGACGAAGGTGCTGGCCTTGCTCTTGCCGTAGCCGGAAGGGCCGTAGAACAGGCCGAGACCGTCCACGCCGACCGGACGTTCGATGATTTTGAGCGCAACGCCGTACGCAGCGGCAACATTCTTCAGCGGCGCAACCGTTCCGAAACCGACAGGCGGATTGACATTCTGATTCATTGGATTACTTCCTTATGTGTCTGACATTCATGTCGCGTTCGCCGGTTGCCGCCGGCGAGCGCGTTTTTCGTTCAGGGACGCAGAACCGGCGCCTGATCGCCGAAGCTTTCGCGAAGCCCGAAATGCAGCTTCCATTCGTGGCTGGCCTTGTATTCGCCGAGGCCGATCAGCAGCTCGCCGTCCACCGTTTCGCCGTCGCGGTAACGCTGGTCGATCTCGAACCAGCGCCGGAACCGCTGGGCCGGTGTTTCCTGCGCACGGATCGGCGTTGTCCCGGCCGGAACCTCGATTGGCTGCAGCGAAAGCTCACGTTCGATGCGGGCATGCATTTCCGCCTGCTCGGGGGTGAGCTGCGTGACAAGCGGCCGATTGGCCAAAGTCGCTGCATCAAGCGCGGCGGCGATCTGCGGTGTGGTGTGGTTCTGTTCTCGGGGCGGCAACTGGATGATGTTGGCCGTTTCGGCGGCGCGCTTTTCCGACTTGCCCTTGGCGAGACGGATGGTGCGATCGATACCCGATGGGCCTTTCTGCAGCTTGCGGACATCGGCCTTGATGGCGCGGGTCCGCTCGGCCACCATGCTGTTGAACTCTTCCTTTTTGGCCTTCACGAAAGCCGTACGGTTGATGTTCGACAGCTTCGGGCAGATCGCCTCATCGAGAAAACGGCCATCCTCGATCGAGAACAGATAGGCCTTGCCCATGTCCTCCGGATCGAGCCGGACGAATACGTCGGTGCCCGGAAGGATGGAGCCACAGAGATAGTAGTTATCCTCGATCTTTATGCCCTGCGCGGTCATGCGGCGTCGACCGTCCTTGCCGGCGACCGGCATCAGGAGAACGTCCAGGGCGCGTTCGTCGACGCGGCGGATCTCGTCGGTCATCGTCCGCTGCGCTTCGGCCGGCGTCAGGCCAAACAGCCCGCCATGCTTGCGCTGGTGATATTTATGTTCGAGCCAGTCATCGAGACGTTGCTGCAGCTCGTCGGCGGTTAGAGAGGCGCTAAAGGTCTCGATCTCGTTGCCGCCAAGGCGCTGCGCAAACGATTTGCGTTCCTCAATCGCCTTGCGCTCGGAAACGTTGTGGCCGATGTAGCCGGGAAGCTGAGTGAAAAACTTGTGCTGCACCGTCTTGATGGCGCGCTCAACGAAGGCCTTTTCTTCAGGCGTAAACGCTTGCGAGCGCTCGGCCTCTATATTGAGGCCAAGGAATAGCCGCTGAGTGTCTCTGGCAACGAAGTCCGAACCGTTGTCGGTCTTGACCATCCGGCAAACGCCGCTTTTCAGGATCGTCTTGCGCATTAGGAGACCAACAGCCGCCGCGCGCGGAGTCTTGGTCACGGTGATCGTCATCCAGCGGGTGGCGACGTCGATGCAAACATAGATCGAATGACGGCCATCGAGCAGCAAGGCGTCGCCTGGAGACGCATCGATCATCCAGAGTTCATTGGCCTTGGTGATCCACGAATAGCTGCCGGTACCGCGCAGCTTCATGGTTGAGCGGTACTTATCGGGGTTTGTAATGGCCGTTAAAACGACCTTCTCCTCCGCCTTCAGGCGAGCGATGAAGTGCTGGAAGGTCCGCAGCGGAGGCAATGGCTTCAATTCGCCGTGGGCATCCGGCACTTCCGCGCCGAACTCGTCTTCCACGTAATCCCTGATTTGCTCGGCAGCGAGCGCTGGGTTCATGGCGATCCAAGCGAGGATGTAGGCGCGGACCTCTCCATTGTCGGCGGTGTTGAGCAACCCCTTGCCGGCGCGCGCTTTGCCTCGATCGACCGCAAGCTCCTCGGTTTTGCCGCTCGCCTTGGTGCCCATCCAGCGCCAAAGGGTTCGCTCCCCGAACGACGGGATCAGGTCCTTCACCCAATCGTCGACTGCGATCGAGCCCATCTCGTATTTGTCGGTGAACAGCGCCATGCAAGCCTGTTTGTTCAGGTTCAGCCCGCGCGCGAACCGCTCATAGGCGGCGATGATTGCCAACCGCGCGTCGCGCTCTTCTCCTGCCTTGCCGGTGATGATCGGGGTGTCGGGACTGATGGTCTTCGGCCCGGTCGTATCCGTGCCGACCGTCATGTGCTTCTGGACGTAGGCAATCTGCGCCAGCGTCGGCAGGATGCGGTAGTGATACTCCTGACCACCGCCACGCCCCTTGCGGCGGCGAGCGAATGTCGGGTGCGTGTTCCAGGCGGAGCGCTCGGCAAAGCGGATCACAGCGCTTTCACTCGTCGGCAGATCGGGCAGTGCTTCCGCTGCGATCTCACGCGCTGTCAGCCAGTCGTTCATGTCGTTCATGCTGCACCTTTTTGAAGGAACCGCGCGTCCGTCGCTTGAGAGGAACGACGGACGCGCATCATCGCGCCGGATGCAGAACCGGGACGGCGCGGAACGAAACTCGGGATGAAGGGGCAGGTGCGCCTCGGGCTCAAAGCACACCTGCGGCATTGGTGATCGCGTAAAGGACCATCAGCAAGGCAATCGCATTGGTACCGATCAGCACGGCGTCCCGCATAGGGAATGCTGGAAAGCGGTTGGTCAGCATCAGGTAGACGGACAGCAGGAGGCCACCAATCCAGAGGAAGTAGACCGCCAGGACGATCTGAAGTGCTTGATCAGCCATGGGAGGGCTCCAGCTCTTCGAGAAGGACGAGTAAACGGGCACGGGCGGCGGCGGAGGCCTTAGCGCGAATACCTTCGAGGAGCGCCGCTTCTTCTTCCGCCACCAGCTGCTCGAACACATCTCTCAGCGCGTCGCGTGGCACGATCGGCAGGAGCTGGAGCGGGGTCGATAGCGGGATGGCAGTGTGCCGGAAACTTTCCGGTGTCAGGGTCTCGAATGGAGGCTCTATAACTGCTGCCACCGGCTCAAGCTCCGCAACGCAGGTTGAGAGGCTCGGCCGTGGCACCAGGTTCGCCTGAACCGCTCCCACGAAATGACTTACGATGGCGCGCGATGGGCCTTTTCTGTGTCCGGCTTTGCGGAGGGCGACGTCGAGGTGGTTGTGGATGTACGAGATCCCGAAACGAGCATCAACGGCTTCGTCCCAAGCCTGCTGCACGGCCGGCAGAGTGCTTTCTGTCGGTTTCAGGAAAAAGGTGATCAGCGCTTCATCAACTTTGGTGACTTTCATTGTCCAACCCCTAAGATTGTACCGTTGAGGAAATCGGCCCAGCGGATCATCGCCAGGACGAACATCGTGGTGGCGACCAGTGCCGCCATGTCATGCAGAAATGCCTTCACCGCTTTGCCCTCCATTCGGCATCGGCTGCCTGTTCTTCGCGCTCCAGAAGGGCGCGCAGCTCCCGCGCGCGCTCACGTTTCAGGAGCGCCTCGTATTTCCGTGGAATGACGATCAGTCCCGCCTCTTCAAGGAGGACGTTGAGCGCGCGGGCGTCACCGGTGGCCGTCACCAGCGCGGCGAGACGGACGGCCGTAATCTGGTTCTGTTCCTTTGCCTGCGAGGCATAGGCATCGAGCGTCGCTTTCGAAATCTGGGACTTGGCGATATCGGACATGGCAGCGGCAATTTCGTCGCGCGTCATGCCGCTCTCTTCCATCGTCAGCGCGATAGCCTTGGACAAGCGACCTGCAAGGGACCACGCCTTGACCTCGTCCCCGTCGAAACGTTCGACGACGGTGGAGGGCTGGTATTCCTTGAACAGATCGATTGTCAGGGTATCGCGCCGGCGGGTCATTACTTGCGACCTCGCTTCGCCACCCAGCGGGTGACCGAGGCTTCGTTGAGATCGAAAAACCGGTCCTGCTCGCTTTCGTGAAGGCGCGTGAATTTCTCGGTGAGCTTTTCCCACCGGGCTGTCAGCTTCAGAGGCCGCTGGTCGATACGGGCAAGCGCCTCTTCCACCGTCAAGCTGTTGGCCAGAATGAGATCGATTGCCGCAACCTGACGGTCAGGGCGGTCGATCTTGGCCAGCGCCAGCAACTCGACGAGCTGATCGGCGATCCCGTGCAGTTCGATACGTTCTCTCTGCAGGGACGGTATTGACGCGATCTTCAGAGCGTTGAAAACGCTGCGGCGGGAAATGCCGAGGAATGATTGGGCGGCGTCAGAGAACGTGGCCGCGAAGCGCTCGCCAAGTTCGATTTTTTCCTCGTCCGAATTAAGTGCAATTATTGCACCTCATTCCCCAGTGTCGGTTTGGGCCGGTTTTCTGCCCGGTTTCATGTCAGGTTGTGCGGCCCGATAGATGCCGCACCAGTCCGCGATAGCGAGACTGCGCTGGAGTGCATTTAATGGAGTGCGAAGCAGGTTTTCGGAGATCGATGCGAGGCGCGGTCCTGCTTCGGACTTGAACTCGTGCGGCTCTTTGACGATCGCCGCGATCGATGGAAGGTCGAGGAATGCATGTGCTTCGAGACGCAGTCTGCCGAAGACGAGCCGGTATCCGTCACCTTCGCGCAGCACTTCGACAGGCTGGCGCAGCCCGTGTAGGTCGATGTCTTCGGCAAACGCCTGGATGGCGTCGCGGTGATGCTTGCGGTGATCAGAGGGTATCCGGATCGCGGAGATATCCACGGCAGCGATGTTTGGCACTGCAGGGGTGTCCACGGAAAGGGGCAGAGTGGACACAGCGGTCATGCGACGCTCCGCGCATTGTCTGCGGAAACGTCGTGTTTTTGACTCGCCTTGGCTTTCGCCTTGCTGGTAGTGTCTCCGCTGTCGTGACGACCGAGCGTGTAGGCGTCGGGAAACATCTCACGGAACGGAACGTCAAGGGCTTTAGCGATTGCTTCAGCGCCCTTGCGGCTCGCTCCAATGATGCCCTGTCGGCAAGCGCTATCGTTGAGGCCCGCATCGCGAGCAATTCCGGTCAGAGTTTTATTCTGCCGCAAAAGCTCGTCTTTGATGGCCCTACGATTCCACGTTTTCGTGGTCGTCATGGTGGCTCCCTGTTTTTCTGACCTCTGCAAAGGTCCGTTGGCGTGGGGGTCGGTGTTCAAACGGCGTTCAAACAATGTTGCAACTCTTATTCGCGCAATTGCGCGATTAAGTCAAGATAATCGCGCAATTGCGAGCGTCAGAGTTCGCCGCGTTTGCGCTATTCGGAAAAATGTAGCTAA
>JAVBSF010000264.1:0-9358 GCA_031556925.1 Pararhizobium sp. | reverse complement strand
TTCCTGCGCTGTTTGCCGATGTATTGGATCACGTTGAATATAAGAATGGGCATCGCTGTGACGGGTTTTCCATGAGTGTCAACAACATCATTACCACCCTTTGCGCCGGATTATCTATGGGCGCCTTCAATCTGCTGCGGTGTGAGTTCAGAAAGCACTGTGGCGACGACTTCCTGATCTCCACGTGCCCACTCGCGCCCTGCGATCTCTCGCATTCGCAACGAAGCGAGGAAGACGATATCTCCCGTTTTGAGTATCTGAAGAAATCGGCACGCAATTTCGGTTCGATCCTGATCGGTATCGAAACCCGGCATCCGCAAAATTTTCCCGCTCTCAAGGCGCGCTTCGAGGCCGCGGGTTTGCGTTATCAGGACATAACCGATAATGAAATTTTGTCGAACTTGATTGTTTAATCAATATATTGACGTGATTATCTAATCTGCTTTGTTATCTTTCTATGACCTGACAGTGGACTGCCATAAACTTATGCTTGGAGACCATGGGGCGTCATGCTAAGCCATCACCCATGGCTTCATTCTTCGCAAAATTGTTTGGCATCTCCGGCGGCTCTCCTGAAAAGGCGACGAGTTCGGCAAGGACAGAGACCTATGCCGACTGCCTGATCAAGCCCGCGCCGATGCGGGAGGGCTCGCAGTTCCGGCTGGCGGGGTCGATCGAAAAGATCGTTGACGGCGAGACCCGCGTGCGCAGTTTTATTCGCGCCGATTTGTTTACATCCGAGCAGGATGCGATCGACGCCACGCTTCGCAAGGCGCACCAGATCATCGACCAGAACGGGCCATCCCTGTTTTCGGATGCCGTGTCGTCCCGTCAGGTTTAAGGCATCTCCTTATCGCGGAGCCTCTGCGGTTTTGCGAAACGCGCACTGACGGATTTCTAAAGAATTCTTCAAACTTGTTATCTATGCTCTGGCAAAGAAATACGCTGAGCATCGCTGATGGCCGACATCCTTCTTTTTCTTTGTGAAGGGCTTCTCTATGTGGCCGTGATGGTGGCGCTGCTGCATTTGCGGCATCTTCTCGGCCTCGGCGTGTTCCTTGCGGCGCTCGGTGTGCTGCATTTCATCGAGACTTATCTGGCGGCGGTTTTCTATATCGAATCGCCCGTCGGCTTTATCTCGCCGGGATCCGTCGTCCTGTTCTCCGGAAAATTGATGATGATCCTTCTTCTCTACGTGAAGGAAGATGCGGCAACCGTGCGCCAGCCGATCTACGGGTTGCTCGCCGGCAATTTTTTGACCGTCGCCCTGGGCTTGCTGCTGCAGCAGCATGGGACGTTGATGACGAGCGGCCATCGCAGCGCCGATCTGGGCTTCATCGATGAGATGGGGTGGCTGATGGTCTGGGGCACGATCCTGCTCTACATCGACTCGATCCTGATCATTCTGATGTACGAGCGTCTGGGGCGCCATTTTCGCGGCTCTCCGGGCGTTCGCTTTTTCATTTGCGGGGCGACCGTGCTGACATTCGACCAGGCGGGCTTCTATCTCGCGCTTTACATGCTGAACGGCGCGCCGGCAGAGGTCTTCTGGGGCGGATGGATCGCGAAGATGGTGGCCGCACTGTTTTACTCGATCGTGCTCGGAGGCTATCTGCAGGTCTTGCGCTTCGCTCCGGTCAACGATCCGGGACGCCCGCTTGGCGATATCTTCAACACGCTGACCTTCCGGGAGCGCTATGAAGATCTCCTGTCCCGTTCCGGCCGCGACACGCTGACGGGCGTCCTCGATCGCAGCCGCTTCGAGTTCCTTGGGCCACGATTGATCCGCGATGCGGTATCATCCGGCAACAGGATCAGCCTGATGATGATCGATGCCGACCGCTTCAAAAGCATCAACGATCGATTCGGCCATCTGGAGGGTGATCATGTGCTGAAAGCTGTCGCCAATGCGCTGACGCTTGGGCTGAGGCAAAGCGACCATCTTTTCCGCTACGGCGGCGAGGAGTTCGTCGTTCTTTGTGACGGGCTGGATGCCGAGCGGGCCGTCTCGCGCGCCGAGGATATCCGTCAACTCGTTCTCGGCAGCGTCATGACGCCGGACCATATGCCGGTGACTGTCAGCATCGGTGTTGCGGAAGCATCCCGTGATGGCGAGACCATCAATGCGCTTCTGTCCGCCGCAGATGAACGCCTCTATCGCGCCAAGAAGCTGGGCCGCAACTGCGTTGTCGGCGCCAACGCTTCAGATGCCGACATTCGGCCGGTCGATGATCTCCCTTAGCGAGAAACTGGAGTTGATCTTCACGACATGGGGCAGGGCCGAGAGCCAATCCCGGTGAATCCGCTCGTAATCTTCCAGATCCTTTGCCGCCACGCGCAGGATGTAGTCGTATTCTCCCGACATCAGATAGCAGACTAGAACGTTCGGACAGAGCTTCACCGCGGCCTCGAACTCCGTCAGTGTTTTCGCGAACTGGCCGGAAAGCGAAATGTGCACAATGACCATGATTCGGTAATCGAGCGCCTTGTGGGAAAGTCGCGCATGATAGCCGGCGATAACACCGGTCTTTTCCAGAATATCGACCCGTCGGGAGCAGGCGGATGCCGAAAGTCCAACGCGCTCGGCAAGCTCGGCATTGGCGATACGCCCGTTTTGCTGGAGAAGCCTCAAGATCGAAGCATCGATCGCATCAAGCCCAGGCATTCGATTATCCTTCGATAAAATTATGGAATATGAGTTTTCCTTCGAATACTCATGCGGATTTTTGCGAAATTTGCAAGGACATGCATGCATCTTCCTGTTTGTCTATGTCATCGGAAACAAACGAGGAGAGGAGCGCATCATGCGTGTCGGTTGCCCGAAGGAAATCAAAAATCACGAGTATCGCGTTGGCCTGACACCCGGAGCCGTCCGGGAATACGTCGCTCATGGCCATGAGGTCTATATCGAGACGAGGGCAGGAGCTGGAATTGGTGCTGAGGATGACGCCTACCGTGCCGCTGGCGCAAGGATCGTCGCCAGCGCCCATGACGTGTTTGAAAAATGCGACATGATCGTCAAGGTCAAGGAGCCGCAGCCAGGGGAGTGGACGCAGCTTCGTGAAGGCCAGATACTCTATACCTACCTCCACCTCGCTCCGGATCCGGAACAGACGAAGGGGCTTCTCCAGTCCGGGGTGACCGCCGTCGCGTACGAGACGGTGACGGATGAGCGCGGCGGCCTGCCGCTGCTGGCGCCGATGTCGGAGGTTGCCGGACGGCTTGCCATTCAGGCCGGAGCGACGGCCCTGCAGAAAGCCAATGGCGGACGGGGCATCCTACTCGGCGGCGTACCCGGCGTCCTGCCGGCCAAGGTTACGGTTATCGGCGGCGGCGTCGTCGGCCTGCACGCTGCGCGCATGGCCGCCGGCCTTGGCGCCGATGTCTGCATTCTCGATCGCTCCATTCCGCGCCTGCGTCAGCTCGACGATCTTTTCGCGGGCCGCGTGCATACGCGATATTCGACCATCGAGGCACTGGAGGAAGAGGTTTTCTCGGCCGACCTCGTCATTGGCGCGGTGCTGATTCCGGGGGCCGCGGCACCAAAGCTGGTCAGCCGCGAGATGCTGTCGGGCATGCAGAAGGGGGCTGTTCTCGTGGATGTGGCAATCGATCAGGGCGGATGTTTTGAAACCTCCCATGCCACAACCCATTCCGATCCGACTTACGAGGTTGACGGCATCATTCATTACTGCGTCGCCAACATGCCGGGCGCGGTTCCGGTTACCTCGACACAGGCGCTGAACAACGCGACCCTGCAATATGGCCTCAAGCTCGCCGATCGCGGCGTTGCGGCAATCGCCGAGGACAAGCACCTGCGGGCGGGCCTCAATGTCCATCGGGGGCGTATCACCAATGCAGCCGTCGCCGAGGCGCTCGGCTACGAAAACCATGCGCCGGAAACCCTGCTGAAGACGGCCTGACCCCTCGCAACAGTCGAGCCCGCCATCAGGCGGGCTCGCGATGCATGCTTCAGAAAAACGCTCCGAGAGCGGCATTTTCCCCGTCGTTCAACGGCAGAAGCGTCGTGTCGCGCGTGGAAACCGGCGAAAAGCCAAAGCGCTGATAAAGCTGCAGGGCGCGGGGATGGTCGAGGTTGTTCGTGGAAACACGAACGACCTTGGGGCTTGAACTCCATGCGGCATAGAGGGCCTGCAGCAGAAACCACTTGCCGATGCCGAGGCCCAGCGCATGTTCGAACAGGCCGAAATGGCTGAGTTCGACCGTGTCGTCATCGAGCTTCAGCAGCTCGAAAAAGCCGGCGGGCGCTCCGTTGACATAGAGAACGGTCACGGTGTTGCGCGCATCGTGTAATACCGCCGAGAGCGCTTCATCGGTAAGGCGCAGCCGGTCTACCCAGTGCCAGCGGCGGCCAACCTGCAGATAAAGAAAGCGGTAGAAGGCTGGCGGAATGGCGGGAACACGCATGATCGCCGTCTGGATATTGACGGGCACCGGCAGGCTCTGCTTCGGCGGCGCCGTCATTTCCAGTTCCGTCACATGGACCGCGAGCGGTTCGGCGGTCTTCGGGTGCGCCATCGCCTAATCCTTGCCGGTCACGATTGCGGTATCCGCCCGGCTGCCCCATTCCGACCAGGAACCGTCGTAAAGCGTGTTGTCGTCATGACCGAGCGACTGGAGCGACAGCGTGATGATGGCGGCCGTTACGCCGGAGCCGCAGGTGGTGACGACGGGCTTGCCCATATCGATGCCCGCGTCCTCGATGATCTTGCGCAACTCCGCCAGAGGCTTCAGCCTCCCGTTTTCGGAGAACACGCCGGAGGGCAGGTTTCTGGCCCCGGGCATATGGCCGGAACGCATGCCGGGACGGGGCTCCGCCTCGTCGCCGGTGAAGCGGCCCGGACCGCGGGCATCGGCAATCTGACGCGCCCCGCTGGCAACTATGTCGGTCATTGCGTCAAAGGTCGTTACCGCCGCCTCGTTGAACCGGGCATTGAAGACGGCCGGCGCGGATGAAGCGGGGTCAGAGGAAAGCGGCCGTCCTTCAGCCTTCCAGCCATCGAGACCGCCATCGAGAACGAAGACGTTTTGCGCACCGAAGCTGCGCAACAGCCACCAGACGCGCGGGGCGCTGAAGATGCCGGGACCGTCGTAAACGACGATCGTGTCCGTGTCGGCAAGACCAAGCTCGCCCATCGCCGCCGCAAAAACCGGGGGCGAGGGGATGGTATGTGGAAGACCGCTCGTCAGGTCGGCGATGGCGTCCTGATCGTAAAAGACGGCGCCCGGAATATGGCCGGCGCGATACTCCGCCTTGGGATCGCGCTTCTGGGCGGGAAGATACCAGGATGCATCGACAATCTTGACGGCGGGCTCGCCAAGGCGGGCCTGCAGCCAATCGGCATCAACGACGAACCGGCTTTTTTCTATCGGCATGCTTGTTTCTCCCGTTACGGCGCGGCCGTTTCCGGCGCTCCGAACCTGATGCGGAATCGCCGGTTTTCCTTACCCTTCTTCTCGATGCGGGCAATGTGAATGTGGCCGACTTCCTGGGTTTCCGAAACGTGCGTTCCGCCGCATGGCTGGCTATCGACGGCCGCATCCGTTCCGATACACACGAGGCTGACGCGGCCGAGCCCCATGGGCGGACGGACGTTCTTGGATTTGACGATGCCCGGATTGGCTGCAAGTTCCTCATCCGTGATCCATTGCAGATAGACCGGATGGTTCTCGTTGACGAGCTTCATCAGTTCCGCAGTCAACGCGTCGCGGTCGATGGTTTCACCCATGTCGAAATCGACCCGGCTCTCCTCTTCGCCGACGGCGGCGCCGGTGATCGGATACTGGCAGACAACCGACAGCAGATGACAGGCGGTGTGCATGCGCATCAGCCGATAACGGCGCGCCCAGTCGATGTGAATGACGAGCTTTTCCCCGACAAGCGGTACGGTCTGCTCGGCCGCCGGCATATGAATGATGATGTCCTTGGTGTCACCATGGCGCGTCACGGCGATGTCTATCCGGCTTCCGTCGCTGCGCTCGAAGAAGCCGGTATCGCCGGGCTGGCCGCCCGACGTGGCATAGAAGCAGGTCTGATCAAGGACGATGCCGCCATCCTCCCTGATTTCCGTGACGGTTGCTTCGACTGTTGAGAGATAAAAGTCGTCACGGAACAGGGCGGTGGTCATGGTCATGCTTATCCGGCAGGTTCGTAAGGGATGCTGATATCCGCAGTCTTGCTCATCCAGGCCGGTACGGGCAGGCCCTTCGATTTCAAGAACGCCGGATTGAACAGCTTCGATTGATAGCGGTTACCATAGTCGCACAGGATCGTCACGATGGTATGTCCGGGACCGAGATCACGTGCAAGCCGGATGGCCCCGGCGATGTTGATGCCGCTGGAGCCGCCGACGCAAAGGCCTTCCTTCTCCACAAGATCGAAGACCAGCGGCACGGCTTCGGAATCGGGAATCTGGTAGGCGAAATCCGGAGTGAAGCCTTCGAGATTGGCCGTGATTCGTCCCTGACCGATTCCTTCGGTGATCGAGCTGCCGGAGGAGGCGAGTTCGCCATTGGCGTAGTAATTGTAGAGCGCTGCGCCTTCAGGGTCGGCAATGCCGATCTTGATGCCGGAATTATAGGCTTTCAGCCCCTTGGCAACGCCCGCCAGCGTGCCGCCGGAACCGACGGCGCAGATGAAGCCGTCGATCTTGCCGCCGGTGTCGCGCCAGATTTCCGGAGCGGTCGTTTCGACATGGGCTTCGCGGTTGGCAACATTGTCGAACTGGTTCGCCCAGATCGCACCGTTCGGCTCGGTGCGCGCCAGCTGCTCGGCAAGCCGGCCGGAAAGCTTCACGTAGTTGTTCGGGTTCTTGTATGGAACGGCGGGAACTTCGATCAACTGGGCGCCGAGAAGCCGCAACGCATCCTTTTTTTCCTGGCTCTGGGTTTCGGGGATAACGATCACGGTGCGGTAGCCCAGGGCCTGGGCGACGAGAGCAAGACCGATCCCCGTGTTGCCGGCCGTACCCTCGACGATCACCCCGCCGGGCCTCAACTGGCCCGCTCGCTCCGCCTGCCGGATGATGGAGAGCGCCGCGCGGTCCTTGACCGATTGTCCGGGGTTCAGAAACTCCGCCTTGCCGAGAATATCGCAGCCGGTCGCTTCGGAAGCCCCCTTCAAACGGATCAGCGGCGTATTGCCGATGGCTTCAATGACGGAAGGCAAAGCGGGCATTGGATAAACCTTTCAAGGGCGGGAATGCGGCGGAAGGAAGCCGCAACCATATCAAAGCTATTCGGACGCGACCGGTGTGGCCGCCGCCGAAAGACTGCTTTTCGGTCGGCAAAGCTTATTGCGCAAGAAATAGAGTTTCAACCTGGCACCGCCACGGGCAAAAATCGCCCGCCCACTGCGTCGCGGACGGGCGATCGGGATTAAGGATCATTCGGGACTAAGGATCATTCGTAAACGATCTGCCGGACATCGATGTTGCGCGCCCGGAACCCCGCCTCGCAATAGAACAGATAAAATTCCCAGAGACGCTTGAAACGGGTGTCGAAACCGAGCGGCTCAACCTTGTGCCAGACAGCGCGGAAGCGTTCGCGCCATTCGGCCAGGGTTCTGGCATAGTCGAGCCCGAATCCGAAATCGCCGCTCATCTTCAATCCGACCATCCGGCCCAGTTCCGAAAGATGCTCACGCGTCGGCAGCATACCGCCGGGGAAAACGTATTTCTGGATGAAGTCCGGATTGGCCCGATATTCCTTGTAGGCTTCCGGCTTTATGGTGATGATCTGAAGGCCAGCCTTGCCGCCGGGCTTGAGGCAGCGCTGCAGCTGGGAAAAATAGATCGGCCAGTATTTTTCGCCGACGGCCTCGAACATCTCGATCGACACGATCCGGTCGTAAAGTCCGGTTTCGTCGCGATAATCCTGGAACTTGATTTCGACCTTGTCGGAAAGACCCGCTTTCTCCATTCTCTGGCGCGCGAAGGCAAGTTGCTCGCGGCTGATCGTCAGACCTGTCACCTTGCAGCCGATTTCACCTGCCGCATACTCCGCAAAGCCACCCCAGCCGCAGCCGATTTCCAGCACATGGTCTGTCGGTCGAATGCCAGCCGCTTCTGCCAGAGCCTTGTATTTCGCGCGCTGCGCGGATTGCAGGTCGTTCGCGCCGGTCGAGTAGAGGGCTGACGAGTAAGTCATCGTCGGATCAAGCCATTCCTTGTAGAAGGCGTTGCCGAGATCGTAGTGCGCGGAGATGTTGCGCTTCGAGCCCGCCCTGGTGTTGGCATTCATCCAGTGACGCAGCTTCTCGACCATCCGCATCAGGCCGCGCGCCCCGTTCGGGAATTTTTCGCCGATTTCGGCGTTGATGAGGAAGAGTTCCAGAAAGGCGCCGACATCCGGACTATCCCAGTCACCGTCCACATAGCTCTCGGCGACGGCAATCGTACCGCCGGTCAAAGCGCGCTGTGGAAGCTTCCAATTATGGAGCGTCACCGCGGCGGCCGGCCCCTGCGCGCTCCCCTTGACGAGAACAGTGCGATTGTCAGGAAAGGTGAGCTTGAGGGAACCTGCCCGCAGGTATACGAGCCCTCGAAGTATCATCTGAGCTTTCGCGGGGAAGTCTTTGATTACGCGTGACATATTCTCACTCGAAAGGCGAATGATATCTTTGCATTCCGAGACACAATCATCTGCTGTCATCATGCGGCACATCCTCGGCAATCATTGCGCGTGACACAAAATAACCCCAATTGACCGATGCGCCAACCGTTTCGAACATATTCTGATGCCGGGAAATTTCCTCATCGTTTCAGGAGGCCGGCATCTCCGTGCTGACGATCGTTGCGGGTACGGGAAAAGTTTACGAGCCTTCGCCACGCCCGCAAGTGGCAAAATCTGGCCCATTCCAGAAGGGGCAGGGTCAGTCGTCGCCGAGGGAACGCAGGGCGTGAAGAGCGCGGTCACGGGCTTTCGCGTGATCGACGACAGGCTTCGGATAGGTTTCGCCGAGCGTTACACCGGCCTTCTCAAGCACCGCCGCCGGAGCCTCGAACGGACGGTGGATATATTTGTCCGGCAAGGCGGCGAGTTCAGGCACATGACGCCGAACGTAGCTTCCATCCGCATCGAATTTTTCGCCTTGCAGAACGGGATTGAAGATACGGAAGAACGGGGCAGCGTCAGCCCCGCTTCCGGCGACCCATTGCCAGCTTGCCGCGTTGGAAGCCGGGTCCGCATCGACCAGCGTATCGCGAAACCAGGCCTCGCCGCGACGCCAGTCGATCAGCAAGTCCTTGATGAGAAAGGAGGCGGCGATCATGCGCACGCGATTGTGCATCGTGCCATGGGTCCAGAGTTGCCGCATTCCCGCATCGACGATCGGATA
>JAVBSF010000543.1:0-11463 GCA_031556925.1 Pararhizobium sp. | reverse complement strand
TAGCCGTCGCCGTAGCCGTCGCCGTAGCCGTCGCCGTCGCCGTCGCCGTAGCCGTAGCCGTAGCCGGATGCCGTATGATGCCGCACCTCCGTAAGACTGTTTGCGGATACGTCCGCTGTCATCGAAGAGATGTTGCTGTCACCGCCGGCCGTCGTGGCGGCGGCGGTCGTGCCGGATATGTCAGCCATAGGCGCACCTTAAGCCGCGGCTGCCGGCGCCGGGAAAACACTGGTCCAGGCGGCGATGTTGGTGACGTCAATCAGGGCCATGACGGCATGCGTGGGGATATGCACCGTGCCGTAGGCGTCGAGCTCGGTTTCGGATTGGGGGCCAAGGCGGGCGAGCGCGCCGAGACCGCCCTTGCCGCGTGTGCCCCAGCGGCGCACGTTCTGCGCTTCGCTGACGATTACCCCGTCGGCCGCCAGTTCGGCGTGGCCGATATACACCCAGCCGCGATCCGCCACCACGATCTGCAATTTCTTCGTCATATCGATGTCCTCTGGTTGGTCGCCTGCCGGAACGGCAGGTGATAAAGAAAAATATCACGCAACGTGAAGTAATCAAGTGGAAAATTCACGTTGCGTGAAATTGCTTGCGGATGTGGTTAAGGCGAGCGTGATTTCTTGGGGGTAGCGTCGGTTTTACCGTGCCAATCCGACCAAGATTTTGGGTCTCGTCGCGCGAGCGGCCACCGCATTTAGTAGCGATTAACGAGTGTGAATTATTTCCTAATTATGTTCTTGTTTCGTTCTCTTTTTGGAGTCATGCTGGCCTCAGTTCAGAGTAGAGGAGAACGAACATGGCAGCGTATTTTGTGGTTCAGTCCTATAGCCCGGCCAAGGGCGGCATGACAGCCGATGCCCCGGTGCAAGCGTCAAGTTCCGAGCAGGCAAAGAGGATGGCGGAGCGCCTGGCGCTGCGAAAGCCGATGGTCTTCGCCTTCACCCGTGACGGTAACCCGAAGACTGGAGACTACAGCGATCCGAAGCTTATCTTCGCGCATGGCAATGACCTGCCGGAAGAAGTCCTTGAGATGGAAAGGGCGTGAAAGTCATGCCGGAGAACCTGAAAATACAAGTGGACCCGCATATCAAGCGAATGGCCTGCCAGCTTTACACCCAGCTTCCGGAAGATAAGCGGGAGGCGCTGCAGGTTCTTCAGTATGTTCGCCAGATCATATTCTGCCTGGGGGAAGATTGGGAAGCTGTAGTCAAGTCGGCAGCTATACTGCCTTTTCAGCAGGCGGAGACGAAAGGTCAGGCAGTTCGCTTGCGAGCCGTACCGGAAGGCCAGAGCGATCACCAAGATAAAGCCAATCCAGAGTGACGCCTGTTCGCGTCTGGATGGCTATCGCCACATCGATATCGGGGCGACGTAGCCCCTTCAGGTAATTGTTCAGCGCAGGTTGAGATATTCCGACGAGTGTCGCGAACTCGACCTGCTTTTTTCCGAGCGTTCTCATCAACGCGTCGAGGCGCATCGCAATATCGGTGTTGGATCTTCCGCCGTCAGCCATGCGCACTTTCTCGCATATTCACGCAGCGAAAAGAATTTTCATAAGAGGGCTTGATATTAATTCACGCTGCGTGATACTTGGTGATATGGAAAAGCCGAAGAACATCGTCGATAGCGTCATCACCAATCTCGGTGGGCTTACGAAGACGGCATCAGCGCTTGGGCTCGATAATCCCAGCGTCGTTGCGAATTGGCGCACACGCGGACAAGTGCCGTACCAACGGGCTCTCGACATCGAGAGACTGACCGGCATCTCGCGCCATGTGCTGCGCCCTGATGTTTTTGGCTCCGAACCGGAGACAGCAGCATGAGTGACGCACACGGCGTAGCCCGCGATCAGCTCCGATCGCTTATCGAGCGCATCGAGCGCTTGGAGGAAGAGAAGAAGACCATCGCTGACGACATCAAGGATGTTTACGGCGAGGCAAAGGGAACAGGGTTCGACACCAAGATCATGCGCCGGGTCATCCAGATGCGAAAGCAGGACAAGGATGAACGCATGGAGCAGGAGGCGATCCTGGACACCTACCTCGCTGCGCTTGGCATGATCGACCAGCCCGACCTGTTCGAGGAGCAGGCAGCATGAGCGCGGGCGGCGAACGGCTTCCACTTTATTCGACCGGATATGACGCGGTCGCGCAGCGCATCGTCGAAGGTTCGGACGGTGCCGCGCGGAGCAAGGTCTCTGACAGCCGCTATGCCGCTTCGAACGATACCCGGTGCCGGATGGTGCCGGTGGCGAACGAAGAGGGGAGAGGGTAATGGCAAAATCTTGGTGGTCTCGTGCGTCGGCAGAGCAGAAGCTTGCCCAGATCGACGGCGGTATTGAATGCGGCATGACGGCCAAGCAGGTCTCCATGAATGTCGGCGCCTCGCTCCACCATCAGGGCGCGGCCGTTCGCGAGTTCGCCCATCGGTACAATCGCCAAATGCCCTCGGTTTCGCGCGCTGCGCTTTCTGGCAGCAGGGCGTCCGGGGGCAAGGTTGGCGGCTTGACGGCCGCGCGGCGCAAAGGAAAGCCGGAATTCGAGATCGTCTCGGCCTTCGCCATATTCGGTAACGAGGTTGGTTCTGACACTCTCTTCGACGAGGTGCCGCAATGAGCTGGCTGTTCGTCTCCATCTGTCTGTTCATGCTTGTGGTTGCGGGTTGCGCCTACCTTTTCGCCTGTTCAGGTGGAGCGCTCGACGACGACAACGAAATCGGTCAGCGACCCACCCGATCCTCCTCCCCGGGGCGCGCTGATTGATCGGCCGGCGGGGCGCCGGGTTCAGCGTACCCCGCCGGCACTCGAATTTTCGGAAAGTTGCCTTTCAGCCGCATGACGACGGCCTGAACTGGCATGCCAAGTGGAATGAAGTTTTCGGTCTCGCCGGCGGCGGGCCTGGGAGACGAAGCGGATAACTGCCCACCCGCCAGCAGGGAGCGGTTCGCTTCGTCTCCATTGAGTTTTGAAGGTCGTTTCATGTGCGATGCCTTCCGTCTGTAGCAAGAGGAAGATCGCACAGGAGGCTGACAAGGTGTTGTCAAACCGTGACAAGGACGTGTCGAGCAAGGACAAGAGAATGACGGACGTCGTGTACGCTCAAGGCCTGTTTCGTGAAGCCTTTCCGCAGCGGCGCTATGGCAGCGTCAAGGCTGCGCTTTATGAGGCTCACCGGTTCATCTCTCGTCGAGTTCGGAAAGATTTCACGGAGCGGCGCGCGCGCTGCCTCTGGGAAGGCACGGCCAAGCGCATTGATGCTGAAGAGATGGAAGCCTTAAAGGCCGCTCTGATGGAGGAAACCCGCCGTGAGCAACGAGAACTCCGTGCCCGTCTGGCTTCGTTGGATGAAAAGCTTGCCGCTGTTGAGGCGATTGCGCATCGCGAAGCGGTGGCGTGACCGATCGCGGAAACTCGCTGATCGGGCTGAATGGCTGACCGATGGTGGAGATGCCATGGTCAAGAAGGAAGGAAACTGAACATGGCATTTGAAAGAGCGAAGATCACGGTCAGTTCCGCAACGACCGGCACAGGCATCAAGGTTACGCTCCGCAAGACGAAATCTGCGCCGGCGGCGATGATCTTCTCTGTCAAGGGAGAAATCGCCACGAAACTGGGCTGGGCCGAAGGTGACAAGCTTGAAGTGCTCATCGGCACGGATGGAGATCACGGCCTCCTACGGTTCCGGAAGAACAATTCCACGGGCGATGCGGTCGTGAAGTTCAAGCGCGCCATGAAGGCTGTCACCTATGCGACGATAAATCTGGGAAACCAGCCCCGTTTCATCGATCGCGGCGAGGCCGGTCGCTGGTGCCAGCACGAGGAAGTTGAAGACGGCTATCTCGAAATCGTCTTGCCGCGCTGGGCAGACGAGACCTCTCCCAGAAAGCGGCAGGTGTCGGCCACTTCGTTGACAAAGGCCGCGGAGCCGCCGCCAACTGGCCAGCCAGGCAGGCCCGTTACCGGAAGCCTGATGGGTGATCCGCCTCCGGGTCGCCGCGAGATGTTGGCGAAGATGGGTGAGATGAAGGCCTAGGCTCAGATGTTGGACTCGGCGGCGGAAGTGGAAAAGCAGATGAAAAAGCTTCGCGGTTTCGCTCTCCGCCTCTGCCGTGACCGGTGTGAGGCCGATGACTTGGTGCAGGACACGATGTTGCGCGCGATCGAGAAACGAGAACAGTTCCAGCAAGGCACGAACCTCACCGCATGGCTGTTTACCATTTGCCGGAACATGTTCCTGTCCGACAAGCGGAAGAAACGCATGTTGGCTGAGGATGCAGAGGGCATTTTCACGGCATATCTGCCGTCGTCGGCTGACACGCTCGGCGCGCTCGAAGCCAAGGACGCGATCTCCCACATCGTTCTTCTCCCCGCGATGTACCAGCGGGTGCTGATGTTGGCCTCTTCGGGCCAATCATATGACCAGATGGCGGAAGCCGTCGGGGTTTCGGTCGGGACAATCAAGAGCCGCCTTCATCGGGCGCGCAATATGCTTGCCGAACTTCTTGGTGAGCCTTTGGAGGTAGCTGAATGAGCGAACATCTCCTTTTTAGCGAGCACATGACGGCGAAGCAGGTACATCAGCCGATCGCTGATACCTATCTCGGCCAAGCGCATATCGCCGGTACCGGGCCGGAAGGCCGGACTTGCCGCGAGTGCCGTTTCTGGCATGCCTGGAAGGCGCGCCGGGTTGGGGGGGGGCGTCGAGCGCGTTCCCGTCGATCCCGGGTACTTCAGCAAGAAGCACAAACTTTCTCCTCTTGGCCTAAAGAAGGCCAAGTGCAACCGACCTATCCTCAACAAGGCCAATCGGCTGATCCCTCATCATGCCAAGGCGTGCCGGCTGTTCGAAGCCGCGGGAAACCCGCCGCCACCACGAGGGCCGGATAATTGAGCGATGCTGATCTTCTCAAGGAAGAGATAGCCGAGCTGCAGGCCCAAATCTTCCGGCTCAAGGGTAGCATGAACAAGCAAGATAATTCGGTGAAGCTCGGGAAACTTCAGATCATCGAGCGTTTGCTACATCGCTGCACCCGTGCGCTCGCCACAATCGAGAAGCGCGAGGCAAAGCCATGACGACAGCAACCATGTCATTGCCGTGGCCGTGCAAGCGGCTGAGCCCGAACGCCCGGGTGCATTGGAGCGCGCTGGCGGCTGCAAAGAAGAAGGCCAAGGAATATGCCTTCTACAGCGCCCGTGCCGATCTGCCGGCCATCAGCGGCGTTTCCGTCAAGGTGCGATATACCTTCTGCCCCCCGAGCAAGCGCCGATACGATCTCGACAATCTCGTCGCCAGCATGAAAGCGGCCGCCGACGGCATCGCCATGGCCATCAAGATCGACGACAGCAAGTGGCAGATCGAGGTCGCGCCGCTCGGTCCCGTCGCTCCGAACGGCAAGGTTCTTGTAGAGTTGGAGTGGCAGCATTGACGGTATCTGCTGCCATTCGCAGGATGTTGGAGGCCGGTCTCTCGATCGAGCAGGCATTACTTGCTGCCGAAGCGTTTGAGGCTGAAACCGTTCCAAAACAGCCCGAGTTGACCAAGCGCCAAGCGCGCAACAAGCGTTATTACGAGCGTCTTAAAGCGTCTGAGAAACGTCTTACTCCGGACAAACAAGACAGTTCAGACGCTTCAGACGGCGGTTCAGATCTTCTTTCCCCGGAAGGTTCTTCCCCCACACCCCCTTCTCCTAAACCCCTTTCTTCTATACCCCCTTCGCCCCCTACAGGGGGCTCTTCCCCCGCCGAAGTCGATCAAGTCGTTCAGGCGTTTTCGGCCATGGCCGCCCGGTCTGGGCTCTCGACGCCCAGGGTAGTCACGCCGACCCGCCGTCGCGCTTTGGCCCTCAGAATCGAAGAACATGGGCTGCCTGCGGTGCTAGAAGCGATCGAGCGCATCGGCCGAAGCCGGTTCTGCCGCGGGGGGAACGATCGGGGATGGCGGGCTGATCTGGATTTCCTGTGTCAGGCGAAGAGCTTAGTCTCGATCCTTGAGGGCAAATACGATGATCGTCAGTCGGTGGTCCCGAATTCCCGGGCGCCGCCCAGCTACTCGGCAGTTGTGAAGCCGGGGCAAACCCGGGAAGAATATTTGGCAGCAGAGAAACGCCGGTCTGAAAGGAGCTTCAAGTCATGATTATCGAGTTTTCTGAGCGCTCCGCCGAGACGGCAGGCGACACCAGCGCCGCCCCGGCAAAGCCCGAGAAAAGCCGCTGGTACGCCGTTCGCGCCAAGCCCGGTACGCAGAAAACAGCGCGGCCGCTTCCTGTTTCGGCCGACGCTTCGGAAATGTTCAAGCTGGAAATCGAGCGTCGCAAGGGAGAGAGCATCATTGAGCGGCAGCTCCGGAACGAGGGTGTTGACGTTTACATGCCCTCGTTTCATCTGATGCTGCGGCATCACCGGACGAACAAGCTGATCGACCGCCGCCTGCCGCTACTGGTTGGCTACTGCTTCGTTCACCTGCCCAATCAGGAGTTCGAGCGGGTTCGTGGTGTTGACGCGGTCATGTGCATGCTGGCGCCGTCCCGGAAGGCTGGGCCGGTGGTTTTTCCGGAAGTGATAATCAGTCGCCTGATGCTTGCTGAATTCGAGGTGGAGCAGGCGAAAAAACTGCAGAGCATGGTCAATATGGAGCAGAAACGGTTTCGCAAGGCGAACGAACTGCGTGGCCAGTTAAAGAAGATCCTTCCGGCCGGGCGCCATTCAAAAACATCGATGCGGGATTATGCTCAGGAAAGCATCAATCGCTTGAGCGACGTCGCCCGGAACAGAGTTCTGTCGATAATCAAGCAATTGGATGCCTTGGAGGCAGCTGAGACGCTTGAACAGGTCGATGCTGTCGCGTAGAATTGTCCTCGTAAAGGTGATTTGCGTGGCTGTTCTGATTGCGGACCTCAGTTGAGGGAATACTCGCCGGGCCACTGGGACGATGCTCACCGCGTCCTGCCATGGAGAATAATGCAAAAATTTCACCCGCCCGGGAAACCGTGGCGGGTTTTGCCATTCCCTGTGGCGCTTGTCTTTGTCCACCCAGCAGAAAGGAAACAGCATGCACTTTCTTCGAAGTATCATGAGGGCGGCCTTTGCGGTCGCGGTTCTCTCCGTGAGCCTTGCAATGCCCGCATCCGCATCCGTGCCGCCCGATCCCGGCTTCCACGCGATGAAGCCGATGGAGGGCAGCTATTCAGCGCCGATCACCCAGGCTGCCGATCATGCTGGGCTCACCTGCGAAGCGCCGGTCGATACGTTCCGCGTGTTCACCCGAAGTATCGTATGCACCGGCGCATTTCATATTGCGTCGTCTGACGGCACCGTCCCTCGTTTCCTCGACCTCCGACGACGTTGCTGAAACACGCATCAATGACACCGAAAGCCGGTCAGCAATGGCCGGCTTTTTTTATGAGCTGCAACCGGCTCTGCCGATAGAGGATAGATCGATGACCACGAACGAACAGCAGATCGAGGCAGAAATTCAGGCCAAGGGGCTCAACGCTCCCCGGCTCACTCCGCAGAAGATCGACGAGACGATCCGCTCGGAGCAGTATCATGTATTCCCCGGTACGACTTTGACCGTGTGCGCCCTGACGCTGAACAACGGTTACATCGTGACCGGCGAGAGCGCCGCCGCTTCCGCCCCAAACTTCGACCAGGCCATTGGCCGGAAGATTGCCCGCGAGAACGCGCGCAACAAGATCTGGGCGCTGGAAGGATACCTGTTGCGAGAGCATCTTTCGCTGCAAGAAGCAGGTATTCGCGAGTAACGGGCGATGAGTGAAAACGAGGCGGTGACCGAAGTCACCAAAGAGGAATTCCTCAACATGGCCCGCCGAGCGAGCGACGAGATCAAGCAGCTACGCGCCGAAATCGCGTTCCTGCTGCCGAAAGCCCAGGCCTACGATGCCTTGCAGATGGTGTTGGGCATGATCCCACGCCAGCGTCAGGGCGCTGGTGAAGACCTGGCCGCGCTGCTCGACCGGCGTGTCGAGTTTATTTCGAAAGTCCCCGCCGTGGTCATCTCGCCGGAAACGAGCGAGGGCTAAGACCACGGCCTAGTTCCCGCATGACATATCCATAACCGGCATATTGCCGGCCTGCAGCCGCTCAGACCGGCATAGGTGAAAAATGAGCCCTCCCAAAGGAAACCGCTTCTGGCAGAGGCGAAGCTCTCACGGGCGCAGTCCCATATTCGGCAAGCCCGATGATTTGTGGGCTGCAGCCTGTGAGTATTTCGACTGGGTCGAAGCCAATCCGCTGACGGAAAGCCAAGCCTTCGCTTATAAGGGCGAGGTAAAAGTGAAGCTGCTGCCGAAGATGAGGGCAATGACCATCGACGGTCTTTGCCTATTCCTCGATATCAGCGATCAGACCTGGCTGAATTACAAGAAGCGTGATGATTTTATTGAGGTCACATCGCGCATAGAGAATGTTATCCGATCGCAAAAGTTCGCTGGCGCGGCCGCTGGCCTCCTCAATCCGAGCATCATCGCCCGTGATCTGGGGCTGGTGGACAAGAAGGAATTGGCCGGCGATCCGGATAACCCGATCGTGACGCGGGTCGAAAACGTCATTGTCGACCCTAAGCGTTGAGGTTTCTCGCAAGCTTTCGCCGCTGCTGCAGCCGGCACGATACAAGGCGGCCCGCGGCGGGCGAGGCGGGGCGAAGTCGCATTTCTTCGCTGAACGGGTAGTTATCCGGTGCTACACGGCTAAAACCCGCGTCGTCTGTATCCGCGAGGTGCAGAACAGCCTGAAAGAATCGGTCAAGCAGCTGCTTGTCGACAAGATCGTAAAGCTGGGGCTCGGCTGGGCCTTCGATATCCTCGAAAGCGAGATCCGTGGCAGATTGGGAACGCCCGCTGCGGGCTCGCTGATCGTTTTCAGGGGGATGCAATCCTACAACGCCGAAAATATCAAATCCCTCGAGGATTTCGATATTGCATGGGTTGAAGAAGCGCAGACCTTTTCTGCGCGCTCGCTGCGCATGTTGCGCCCGACCATTCGAAAAGAGGGCTCCGAGCTCTGGTTTTCGTGGAATACCAGATACGAGACCGACGCTGTCGATAAGTTCTTCTTCGGCAAAGAGCCGCCGAAGAACGCCATCATCGTCGAGGTCAATTGGTACGATAACCCCTGGATACCGCAGGTCCTGATCGACGAAAAAGATCAGGACTATGCTGATGATCCAGAAATGGCCGAACACGTATGGGGCGGCGGATACGAGCGGATTACAGAAGGCGCCTATTATGCGCGCCATATTGCGACTGCCGAGCGTGAAGGCCGCGTCGGGTTCTATCCATATGACCCGACACAACCAGTGTTCACGTCCTGGGATATCGGCATCGACGATTATACCGCCATATGGTTCTGGCAGGTCATCGACGGCGTTCCGCGGGTGATCGACTACTACGAGGCGAGCGGGCTTGGCGCTGACGAATGCCTTGCTGAGGCGCTGCCGGAATACACGAAGGATCTCCAAGACCGGGTATCAGCCTTGATCGAGATCGGACGCGAAAAGAAGTTCAACTATCTGCGCCATTTCTTCCCGCACGACGTTGGAACTCGGGAATGGGGAGCAGGCGGCAAGACACGGGTGCAAACGCTGATCGGGCTGGGCGTGAAGTTCGACAGCATTCACCGTGGCGTGGCGCAGAACCCGATCGAGCGCATCAATGCAAGCCGCCGGCTTCTGCCAATAGTTCGGTTTCACCGGACAGAGCGGGTCATGCTCGGTTTGCAGCGATTGCGCCGGTACTCGCGGAAGAAAAACGAGGTGCTCGGGACGTATATCGGCCCGCTGCATGACGAAAACAGCCACGGCGCCGACGCGTTCGGTGAGTTCGCGGTGAATTGCGGCATTCTGCCCGAGAAGAAGCCAGAGCCGAAGAAGCCAGTTGCAGCGCCAGGGCAAGTGCCGTTGCCACTGCCGCCGACGCCTGCCTCCGGATCAAGGATACGTCTATGAACGAAGACGACGACATCATCGTCGAAGGCGAGACTGTGGGCGAAAGCAAGACCTCTTCTGCGGGATGGCTTGCCCGCATCGAGGAAGCGGAAAGGACGTTCAGGGACTGGCAGGACAAAGCCGATAAGGTCGATCGGCTCTATGGGCAGCTTGAGCGGCTTGCGAGCGTGGCGCGTGATCGTGAGTTCCAGCTATTCTGGGCAAATGTGCAGGTTCTCGGCCCGTCTGTCTATTCCCGTCCGCCGGTACCGGTCGTTGTGCCGCGCTTCAAGGATCATCGTCCGATCCCGCGCACGGCTTCTGAGCTGCTTGAGCGGTCATCCATCGTCGGTTTCGAGATGGAGGATATCGACAGCGCCATGAAGTTAGTGCGCGACGATATGTGCATCGTAGCCCGTGGTGCGCTCTGGTGCCGGTATGAGGCCTGGAACAAGGGCGACAGCATCGGCCAGAAGGTGTGCATCGACCATGCAGACCGCAAGGACTTTCTGCATGAGCCGGCTCGGAAGTGGAAAGAGGTCGATTGGGTCGCAAAACGCGCATGGATGACCAAGCGCGAGATGCGCAAGCGATTTTACAAGACGTCGGGTGACGCCTACAAATCGGCTGCGTTCGAGGTTCAGAAGGATGACCGGCAGAACGGCGCGGCCGGGAAGACGACGAAGGCCGGGGTCTGGGAGATTTGGTGCAAGTCACGGAATAAGGTGATTTGGGTCACGGAAGGCGTGGACAAAGTCCTTGATCAGGATGAACCGCACCTGACGCTTGAGGGCTTCTTCCCATGCCCGCAACCGGCATATGGTACGGTGCAGCGTCGTTCGCTTATCCCGATCCCCGACATGTTCTTCTACAAAGATCAGTTGGAGGAAATCAACGAAATCACGGCGCGCATTGCCGCGCTCACGGAGTCCGTGAAAGTCCGGGGCTTCTATCCAGCCGGTGCCGGTGAAATCGGTGATGCTGTCGAGGCCGCGCTCAAGGCTGTATCGAACAATCAGGTTCTGGTCCCGATCAGCAATTGGGCCGCTTTCGGTGGTGGGCAGGCCGGCGACCCGATTGTCTGGTTGCCGCTGGAAATGATCATTAACACGATTGTCCAGCTGATCGCGCAGCGCCGGCAGTTGATCGAGGATGTTTACCAGATCACGGGCCTATCCGATATCATGCGTGGCGCGAGCGACCCGACCGAAACGTTGGGTGCGCAGGAACTGAAGAGTCAATACGGCTCGGTGCGTGTTCGTGATCGGCAGCAGGAGCTGGTGCGCTTGGCGCGCGACACGACGAGGATCATGGCCGAGATCATGGCCGAGAATTTCCGGGGCCAAACTCTGCTCGATATGAGCCAGATGGAAATCCCGAGTGACGCCGACGTCAAAAAGCAGATCAAGGAGCTGGAAGGGCAAGCCAAGCAGATCGGCGCCCAGGTGAAGGCGGCGCAATCGAACCCGCAAGCGCAGCAGATGGCGCAGCAGCAGCCGGAACAGGCCCAGCAGATGATGCA
>JAVBSF010000010.1:0-2986 GCA_031556925.1 Pararhizobium sp. | reverse complement strand
AACCACTCCATACATACATACAACACACACACACTACAACAACCACTCCATACATACATACAACACACACACACTACAACAACCACTCCATACATACATACAACACACACACAACACAATACACACACAACATCAACACAATACAATACACACACAACACAACATCCACTCACTAAAACAACCACTCACTCCATCACAAAAAATTACAAAAATCCATACAAAAAAAAATGAAAATCACTCACCTGCGACTCATAACCTTCTCAAATTCCTTCTCTGCCATCTTAGAATACGACATAAACAAAGCTACTGTCGAGCAAATTGCTGCTAATGCAATATATGGCCAGTTCTATTCAAAGAAAACATAAATCATACAAAAACAATACAAAAACAACACAACACATTCAAACACTCTACAAACGCTGAATTCAACGCTGAAGAATTTGCTCATGTAGTAGAAAACGGGAATGCCAGATGTTACAACGGCCATTACACCACAGCATACTTCTACAGAATAATACATATCCAAAAAGAGTCACTTACTATCCTTAGAGGTAAATCCCTTACGAGTAAAGTCCTTAATGGCATCATCAAATGAATCTTGCGTTCTATATACATAAGACTTTGAAAATTAATACATTTCACACGGTGCTACTTCTGCTGGCATTCTAGAGAATTAAAATACACTAATATACAAGAAATGTAGATAATGGTGAATAAAAATGCATACACTTTTGGCCTTTTTTTTCTCATCATCATCATCCATTCAAAGAGGGACTTGTTTTATGTTATTTTGTATGTTTTGTAGAAAGCTTGCATAGGGTAGTAGATTGTGATAGAAAAGAAGATCAGAGTGCATATTTTTGTTTTTTTCTGTTTTCTAATGTCGAAATTCGGTATACATTTTATTCATCGCCTTCATACACCCTGGAATAAAATGATTTTCATAACAATGAAATTCATTCGAATATGAAATATGTGAAGAATCACAATTGTGCAACGAATATACCCTATTTCTGCTCGCTCTTTCCTTGGATGATATCTACATTGCATCTCCTATCGTCCAAGATAGTAAGGAAATATGGAGTGAGTTTCTATCTACGAGATTTCGTATGAAAGCCTATTTCTAGATATCGTTTCGGTTATTTTCGACTATAAAAGGAGCTAAAGCGGATCCTATTCTCAAAATGATATCCGCACAATACATGATTCCTCATCCTCAAAAAAAGCGAGGAGAAGATGCTTGTTTTTGCTCAGGTATGTTGAGAAATGTGTGTGTGTGATGTGTGTGTGTGTGTGTGTGTGTGTGATGATGTGTGTGTGTGTGTGGGTGTGTGATGTGTGTGTGTGTGGGTGTGTGATGTGTGTGTGTGTGTGTGTGACTTTGTTGTTGTGATTCATCAAACACGATTGTTATTATTTCTTTCATTCATTCATTCTCTACCTCTCGCTGTCACTCTTTTAATCCTTTAATCACTCACTCAGTCACTCACACACCCAGTCACTCTCTACCTCACTCTCTACCTCACTCACTTACTCACTCACTCACTCACTCTCTCACTGACTCACTGACTCACTGACTCACTCACTCACTGACTCACTCACTCACTGACTCACTGACTCACTCACTCACTCACTGACTCACTCACTCACTCACTAGAGTATGCAGTTGGAGTAGCAGATGGAGTGGGTGGATGGGCCAAACAAGGTATCGATCCTGGTGCGTTCAGTCGAGAAGTGAGTGAGTGAGTGAGTGAGTGACAGTGAGTGAGTGAGTGAGTGAGTGTGTGAGTGAGTGAGTGAATGAGTGAGTGAGTGTGTGGGTGGATGGGCCAAACAAGGTATCGATCCTGGTGCGTTCAGTCGAGAAGTGAGTGAGTGAGTGAGTGAGTGATTGATTGAGAGAGTGATGGATGATGGGTGATGAGTGAGTGAATGAATGAGTGAGTAAATGACAGTGACTGAGTGAATGAGTGAGTGAATGAGTGAGTGAGTGAGTGAGAGGACTAGTGATGGTTTTGTATGATTATTGCTCATAGTTCTCACCCACTCACAGAACACGAGTCTAGAATGTTCCATTTGAGAATTCGGCCATTTCGATCACCAGTGACTACCTCTGAAGTGAGTGGATGGATGACTACTGAACAGAATGGAGTGGTCTAGTGAGTGAGTGAGTAAGTGAGTGAGTGAGGGTGTAAGTGAGTGCAACACTCTTTCACTCATTCACTCACTCATTCACTCACTCACTCATTCACTCACACACTCACACACTCATTCATTCACTCACTCATTCATTCACTCATTCATACACTCAATGACACACTCACAGTTGAGAAAAAATACACCACATTATCGAGAGAATTATACACAAAAAGTGAGCGACCACAAGTTAAGGCAACAAATGACCCAGTAGACAGCGTGTTGTTTGGGTCATTTCGGCCTGTAGTATTGTGACATTGAATCGATCGAGAATGAAGTGATATATTTCTTCCAATTCCAGAGAGTAAAACAGAGGACTGAAGAGAGGATGGGTGAAGGAAGCATTTGATGAGTTCCCAAATATTCTTATCCATGTCTTTATCATCCAATCTTGTTACATTTACTACATAAATGCAATTCTCCTGAGTTGGATCGGCCACAGCGCAGTAAATATCTTGAGAGAGAGGAAGGCTCCATTTCTTTACACATAAACCATCTTGAATGTCCCATAAACATATACAAGCACTTTTATCAATCGAGTAAAGCTGTAAAGAATTGAACGGATTCAAAAAACACTCTACAATCGGTTTCTTATGGCCAGTCTACAAATGCATTACTCGCAACAGCATGTTCAGGAGATAATTACCATTTTTTTGAGCAAAATTCCATTAAACGCATTATACATACGAATACTGGAACCACGACATATGAAGAGACATCTGAATCCATAAATTAGAGATGGTAAACCAAAGATAACCCACTTTTCATCCTGACTCAATACCGGTCTTAC
>JAVBSF010000156.1:0-29755 GCA_031556925.1 Pararhizobium sp. | reverse complement strand
GGGATGGCATTGGTGCCAAGTATCCGGTCGGCAAGAAGATCTCCGGTACCGTCACCAACATCACCGACTACGGTGCATTCGTAGAGCTGGAGCCGGGCATCGAAGGCCTGATCCACATCTCCGAAATGTCCTGGACCAAGAAGAACGTACACCCCGGCAAGATCCTGTCCACGACGCAGGAAGTTGACGTTGTCGTTCTCGAAGTCGACCCGACCAAGCGCCGCATCTCGCTCGGCCTCAAGCAGACGCTTGAGAACCCGTGGCAGGCCTTCGCGCACAGCCATCCGGCTGGCACCGAAGTTGAAGGCGAAGTCAAGAACAAGACCGAATTCGGCCTGTTCATCGGCCTCGACGGCGACGTCGACGGCATGGTGCACCTGTCTGACCTCGACTGGAACCGTCCGGGTGAGCAGGTCATCGAGGAATACAACAAGGGCGACGTCGTCAAGGCTGTCGTTCTCGATGTAGACGTCGAGAAGGAGCGCATCTCGCTCGGCATCAAGCAGCTCGGCAAGGATGCAGTTGGCGATGCCGCCGCTTCCGGCGACCTGCGCAAGAACGCCGTCGTTTCGGCTGAAGTCATCGCGATCAACGACGGTGGCATCGAAGTGAAGCTCGTCAACCACGAAGACCTCACCTCGTTCATCCGCCGTGCCGACCTGTCGCGTGACCGCGACGAGCAGCGTCCGGAGCGTTTCTCCGTTGGTCAGGTTGTCGACGCCCGCGTCACCAACTTCTCCAAGAAGGATCGCAAGGTCATGCTTTCGATCAAGGCTCTGGAAATCGCTGAAGAGAAGGAAGCCGTCGCACAGTTCGGTTCGTCCGACTCGGGCGCTTCCCTCGGCGACATCCTCGGCGCGGCTCTGAAGAACCGTTCCGGCGAATAAGCCTTAAAGCCATAAAATGAAGAAGCCCGCGGAGAGCGATTTCCGCGGGCTTTTTTTGTTTCGCCTGAGCCGAAGCAGAAAAATTGTGGGACGTCAGTCTCTTAGGAAGCGAACCTGGTCCTTCCCTGCAATCAAGAAACTACGAAAACCGGCTTCGCGAGCGGCTTTGTTCGGGCCCCGCGCATCTTTCACTTGGTTTGCCCAGTATTGAGGACGGCGCGCGCTCAAAGGGAGTGCGCCGCCTATAGCAGCCTCTATCTCCGAAAATCTCAAAACAATCTCAGTCTGTGAAAACCTTAGCAGAAGATGCGTGAACCCTTGGTAATCGTTCATTGCCACCTCCGCAAAAACTGTAGAGAAGATGCCAGTTCTGTTCTCGGATACAATGTTCAAAATTCAAGCGGATGCGGATACTTCCGTGATCAGGCTATCCGGATTGGTCTGTTTCCCGATAATTGCTCGCTGCAAGAGGTGCCAAAGTTACAGCAGGGTCGCGGAATAGAATATAAGCCTGTTTAAAAATGGTCGGCGTTCAAGAGCAAGTAGCAAGTCCACCGAGGAAGCCCCCCTTGTTCTTTAGCCCAAACAAAAAAGCGGCGGCATCTCAAGACCATACTCGGTCAGAGATACCGCCGCTTTTTAAAGCTTTTGCTTCCGTCCTTAGTTGGCCGGAGCGGGCTCTGCAGGCTTGGCTTCGCCTTCGGTCGCAGCCGGCTGGGCTTCGCCAGCGGCAGGTGCTGCGGCGGAAGCGTCCGGAAGCGGCGACGGGCTGTCGGACTGCTCGCGCAGCCAGGCGATCAGGTTGGCGCGCTCGTCCGGCTTCTTGACGCCGGCAAAGCCCATGGCGGTGCCCGGAACGTGCTTCTTCGGCGCTTCAATGAAGAAGCTCAGGTGATCATAGGTCCAGGTCTTGTTGGCTTCGGCGAAGGTCTTCATGCCGGCCGAATAGCTGAAACCTTCATGCGATGCGATCGGGCGGTCCACGACGCCGAAAAGGTTGGGACCGACCTTGTTGGCCCCACCCTTATCGGCGGTGTGACAGCTCGCGCATTTCTTGAAGACGGTTGCGCCCGCAGCCGCATCGGCACCAGCCAGCAACGGCTTGATATCGACTTCGACTTCCGCCTCGGCGCCACCACCGGCTTCCGACGTTCCTTCCTCTGCGACGATCGCAAAACCTTCCTTCTCGGGGTGCTCCGAGTGGAAAATGCCCTCCGACGCGATCGAGACGGACATCAGAACAAAGACGGTGCCAAGCAAGGCACCTACGCCCATGTTCACATATGAGTTCATCTGTAAACGCTCCCCTTGCGGCCGGCAGCAAACAAAAAACCGGCCCATCTTGAAATCGCGCGGAACCTATGTCTTTTGGCTCTGTGTTGCAACAGAGATTATCCGCGCCGGACCGTGACGTTTTGACACTTTTCCTGTGTACTTTGAAGGCCAAAGCATGACCAGCGACAATTTGCATGAGACTCTCGTTCTTATTCCGGCGCGCATGGCCTCGACCCGCCTCCCCGGCAAGCCGCTGGCCGACATCTGTGGCCTGCCGATGATCGTACAGGTGGCGCGTCGCGCCCGCGATGCGAATGTCGGGCGAATCGTCGTCGCCGTCGACCACAAGGATACCTTCGACGCCGTCGCCGCCGCCGGTTTCGAGGCCGTGATAACCCGTATCGATCACCAGTCCGGCTCGGACCGCATCCATGAAGCGCTTCTGGCCTGCGACCCTGAAGGCCGCGCCAAAATCGTCATCAACGTGCAGGGTGACCTGCCGACCATCGAGCCGGAGACGATCCGCGCCGCCCTTCGCCCCCTCGAAGACCCGGCCGTCGATATCGCCACCCTGACCGTCGAGATCGAAGACGAAGCGGAAAAGACCAATCCGAACGTCGTCAAGGTGGTGGGCTCACCATTGTCTGCCGAGCGGCTGCGGGCGCTCTATTTCACCCGCGCCACCGCGCCCCATGGCGCAGGTCCGCTCTATCATCACATCGGTCTCTATGCCTACCGCCGCGCCGCGCTTGAAAAATTCGTCAGCCTGCCGCCCTCGACGCTCGAAAGGCGCGAATCGCTGGAGCAGTTGCGGGCGCTGGAGGCCGGCATGCGCATCGATGCGGAGATCGTCCGCTCCATTCCGCTCGGCGTCGATACGCCGGCGGAACTCGAAAAGGCCCGGCGCCTGCTCGCCGCGAAAGGCTGAACTGTCATGATCAACAAGACCAACAGGATTTCCTTCCAGGGGGATTTCGGCGCCAACTCCGACATGGCCTGCCGCGACATGTTCGCGAACATGGAGCCCCTGCCCTGCCAGACCTTCGAGGATGCGTTCCTGGCGGTCGAAAACGGCGAGGCCGATCTGGCGATGATCCCGATCGAAAACACGATTGCCGGCCGCGTCGCCGATATCCATCACCTGCTGCCCGAATCGCGCCTGCACATCGTCGGCGAGTACTTCATGCCGATCCGCTTCCAGCTGATGGTGCTGCCGGGCGTGAAGCGTGACGAGATCCGCACCGTGCACAGCCATATCCATGCTCTTGGCCAATGCCGCAAGATCGTGCGCGCCAACGGCTGGAAGCCGGTGGTGGCGGGCGATACCGCCGGTGCCGCCAAGCTGGTTTCGGAGATGGGCGACCGCTCCATGGCGGCGCTGGCCCCCCGGCTTGCGGCCGACCTCTACGGTCTCGAGATCATCGCGGAGAATGTCGAGGACACCGAAAACAACGTGACCCGTTTCGTCGTTCTCTCCCGCGATCCGCAGGACGTGCGCCGCGGCACCGATAAGGGCGGAGCGGACAAGGACGTTATCGTCACCACCTTCGTCTTCAATGTCCGCAACATTCCCGCCGCGCTCTACAAGGCGCTCGGCGGCTTCGCGACCAACGGCATCAACATGACGAAGCTGGAAAGCTACCAGCTCGGCGGCAAGTTCATCGCCACCCAGTTCTATGCCGATATCGAAGGCCATCCGGAAGACACCCACGTCCGCCAGGCGCTCGACGAGCTGCGCTATTTTTCCGAAAAGGTGCGCATTCTCGGCACCTACCGCGCCCATCCCATGCGGCTGACGCTCTGACGGAGCAGGCATGCCGTGGCGCTTCCGCCACGGCCGCCGGCGATTTCGAGCAGGACAATCACAGGTTAGATTTACGGGGTGGAATTTTCGGTCCCCGCATGGTTTTCTCCGTCCCGACGACGTGATGCGTCGCCACGGCTTCAATGCCGGCGCTGCCGCCGACATAGACACGGGGATTTCCGAATGACAATCAAAGCGCTTCTCGCTGGCTCGGTTGCAGCATTTGCCTCCATGCCGGGCGCCTACGCCGCCGACGCCGTTGTTGCGGTCGAGCCGGAGCCGATGGAATATGTCCGCATTTGCGACGCGTTCGGCACGGGTTACTTCTACATTCCGGGCACCGAGACCTGTCTGAAGGTCGGCGGTTATGCCCGCTTCGACAACACGCTGGGCGAGGACCCTTATTCGGGCGACGATGAGGGCTGGGTCACGCACACCCGCGCCACCCTGCGCTATGACGCGGTGTCCGATACCGAATACGGAACGCTGCGCTCCTACATCGAACATCGCTGGGACGTACAGGACTACGACAACAAATTCACGCTGATCAGCGCCTATATCGAACTCGGCGGCTTCCGCGCCGGCTATTCGGATTCGCGTTTCGACAAGTGGCTCGATTCCGCCGGCAACATCATCAACGACGACGTCATCGACTATTCGCCGAACCGCACCGCCCAGCTCAGCTACATCTATAAGCCGGGTAACGGTTTTGAGCTGCTGCTTGGCCTCGAAGAAGGCAGCGGCAGCTACAGCGCGGGCGGCTCGACCGTCTACTACAAGGCCGAGGACTGGCCCTATCCGGTCGCCGGCCTGAAATACAAGCAGGACTGGGGCGGCATCTCCGCCATCGTCGGCTATGACACGCAAGCGGAATCCGTGGCGGCAAAGGCCCGCCTCGATCTGGCACTGACCGACGCCTTCTCGATCTTCGTCATGGGTGGATACCAGTCTGAATGGGACAATGACGACGGCCCAGCCGGGTCGCGGGAGCGCAACTTCTTCGGCTCGTGGAACGGCGACTGGGCGGCCTGGGGCGGCTTTGCCGCCAAGGTTACCGACAAGGCCACGATCAACGGGCAGGTCGCCTATGAAGAGGACGGCACGCTCGCAACGGCGCTCAACGTCGAATACAAGATGGTTTCAGGCTTCAAGATCATGCCGGAAATCAACTACACCGACTTCGGCGGAACACGCGGCGACGACGATGCCTTCGGCGGCACGATCCGCTTCCAGCGCGATTTCTGAGGATCTCGAAATCCCGAATACAAAACTGGCGCCGAAGGGCGCCGGTTTCGTTTTTGATCCTTTATTTCGGCCAATCCAGCCAGTCCCGCATCAGGCGATGCGCGATCGCTCCCTTAGGGGGCGATCCGACCTCGCCATTGGCCAGCGTAACGCCCGTATTGCGCGCCAGCATCTCGACCGTCTCGTCGCGGGTGAACCAGCGGCAGTCTTCCAGTTCCTGCTCGTCGCGGCGGATGTCGCGGCTTTTGGCCTCCGCGTAACAGCCGATCATCAGCGTATGAGGCATCGGCCAGGGTTGGGAGGCGTGATACCGCACGCGACCGACACGGATGCCGGATTCCTCATAGGTTTCGCGACGCACGGCATTTTCGATCGTCTCTCCCGGCTCGACGAAACCCGCCAGGCACGAATACATGCCTTCCGGGAAATGCGGACTGCGGCCGAGAAGGCAAAGATCACGCTCGAGATCGATCATCAGCATGATAACAACCGGGTCGGTGCGCGGAAAAATCAGGTGTCCGCAGGCTGGACACGCCCTTTTGTAGCCTCCGATCCGCATTTCAGTGGCGTTGCCGCATTTGCCGCAAAAGCGGTTGCTGGCATTCCACGTTATCAGGCTGGAAGCCTGCGCGAACTGCCCGAGCAATTCGTCTGTGAGCATCTGCTGGCGATAAAGGGTGCGGCCGTCAGCGAGCTTGAAAGGCTCCGGAAGCGTCTCCTCCGTCAGCCCGATCGGCACCGCCAGCCGTGGCTCGCCATTCGGCAGGAAACCGAGCAGGATGGTATCATCGAGTTCCGGCTGAAGGCCGGAAAGCTCATAGGGCGCGAACAATGGGTCGATGATCTTCTCGTCGTGTTTCACGACCAGGCGGTTGCCGGAAAAGGCAAGCACGTGGGCGCCCTCCGCCTTGAAAGCCTTCTCGACGCAATCTTCGGCGCGGTACTCCGACAGACGGTCGAGGTGGTTTTCGGCAAAGGCGACGAGGGTGCTGGGTTCGGGATGCGGGCTGTGCAGGTCGAAGATCGATTTCGTCATGGTCAAAGATTTTCCAGGATGCGGGCTGCGAATGCCTTGCGTTCATCGTCGCTCCAGGGCTCGGCCGCGCCAAAGCCCCAGACAGGGCCAGGCCAGTTGGCATCGCCTTCGCTGCGGGCGATGACGTGAACATGAAGCTGACGCACGATGTTGCCAAGCGCGCCGATATTGATCTTGGTCGCCCCCGTTACCTTTTTCAATGCGGCGGCGACCATATTGGTCTCGAATGTCAACATGGCCTGATCGAGTGGCGTCAGCTCAAATATTTCCGAAACGTCATCCCGCTGCGGAATGAGCACCAGCCACGGCCAGCGCTGGTCGTTCATCACCCTGAGCTGGCAGAGCCCGAGGTTGGAGACAAGCAAACCATCCCGTTCGAGGCGGGGATCGAGGGAAAAACCAGACAAAGGCAACTCCAACTTCACGAATTATTGTTGTTTTGCACATCGATAGCAGTTTTTTGACGGCTTGGCTTGCTTTTGCTTTCGATATTGCCGATATGAAAGCCGGGAGGTTGGTGGTGGACGAGCCACTCGCCAACCGGGTCAGGTCCGGAAGGAAGCAGCCCCAACGAGCCACGGCACGGGTCATCGTGCCAGCCTCCCACCCTTTTCTCAGCCGTCTTTGCCCTTTGCGGGCATGGGGCGCGCTGCCGAAAGCAAGGCCCAAGAGGCCTCGAGCCATGCGGCCCTATATTGGAGAAATATAAAGGTCGATGAGCGAAGACACGTTCCTCTCCCAGCAGGACAAGCCGGCCGCCTACCGTGTGCTGGCCCGCAAGTATCGGCCAAAGGATTTCTCCGACCTGATGGTCGGCCAGGAGCCGATGGTGCGCACGCTCACCAACGCCTTCGAGACCGGCCGCATTGCGCAAGCCTACATGCTGACCGGCGTGCGCGGCGTGGGAAAGACCACCACGGCCCGCATCCTTGCCCGCGCGCTGAATTACAAGACAGCCGACATCGACAAGCCGACCATCGATTTGCGCATTCCCGGCGAGCATTGTCAGGCGATCATGGAAGGCCGCCACGTCGACGTGATCGAGATGGACGCCGCCTCCCATACCGGTATCGACGACATCAGGGAAATCATCGAGCAGGTGCGCTACCGCCCGGTCTCGGCGCGCTACAAGGTCTATATCATCGACGAGGTGCACATGCTCTCGACACAGGCCTTCAACGGCCTGCTGAAGACGCTCGAAGAGCCGCCGGAGCATGTGAAGTTCATCTTCGCCACCACCGAAATCCGCAAGGTTCCAATCACGGTGCTGTCGCGCTGTCAGCGTTTCGACCTGCGCCGCATCGCCGCGACCGATCTCGTCGGCCTGTTCACCACCATTCTCGGCAAGGAAGGCGTCGATGCCGAGCCGGATGCTCTGGCGATGATTGCCCGCGCCGCCGAAGGCTCCGCCCGCGACGGCCTGTCGCTGCTCGATCAGGCGATCGCCCATGGCGCGGGCCGCGTCGAAGTCGGGGCGGTGCGCTCCATGCTCGGCCTTGCCGATCGCGCCCGTATCGTCGATCTCTTCCATCATATCGTGAAGGGAGATGTCGCCGCCACGCTTGAAGAGTTCGGCCGGCAGTACGAAGCCGGCGCCAGCCCATCCGTCGTGCTGACCGACCTTGCCGATTTCACCCATCTCGTCACCAAGCTCAAATACGTGCCGGATGCCGCCAGCGACCAGTCGCTGAGCGAGATCGAGCGCACCCGCGGCGTCGAGTTCGCCTCCGGCGTCGCCGTGACCACGCTCTCGCGCATTTGGCAGATGCTGTTGAAGGGTATTCCGGAAACGGAAAGCTCGTCGCGTCCCGCGGGGGCCGCAGAAATGGTGCTGATCCGCCTCGCCCATGCCGCCCATCTGCCCGCGCCGGAAGATGCGGCCCGCCGCCTCCTGGAGCTCTCCGGCAGCGATGCCGGCCGTGCGCCGACGATCAATGGCGGCGGCAGCGGCGGCGCTCCCTCGGCGCAGGGGCCGGCAACGCAGGCTCGCGGTATCGATACACCGCCCGCGCAACGTGCCGCCGGCAATGGCGCGACGATGCTGCGCGCAGTGCCGGCGACACCGGCTCCAGCCATCCAGCCGGTCGGCCGCATCGAGGAAAGGCCCGCGGAAGCGCCAGCCGCCAGGGCGCAATCCAGAGTACCGGTCAATTCCGTCGCCGATATCGCCGAGCTTTGCGCGAAAAACCGTGACATTCGCCTGAAGACACTGGTGCGCGGCTTCGTGCGTCTCGTCAACCTCGAGCCCGGACGATTGGAGATCAACCTCCCGGACGATGCGCCGAAAACGCTGGTCGCCGATCTGCAGAAGCGGCTGGAGGAATGGACCGATATCCGCTGGATGGTGATCCTCAGCCGAGAGCCCGGCCAGCAAACCCTGCTGGAAACCGAGCAGCAGGCGCAGGAAAAGCGCCTGAGCGACGCCCGGCAGGATCCCGATGTCGCGGCGATCCTGCAGCGTTTTCCCGGCGCCAAGATCGCCGACGTGCGAATCAAGGGGCCGGATCCGGAGACGGAAGAGCCGCAGGTCGTCGCCGCCGCCGAATCGGAGGAAGGCGACATCCTTCCCGGCGACGATATCGAGCACTAAATACAAGTACCGCAGTTTGAAGAGGAAAAACCGATGCGCGACCTCATGGGCATGATGGGCAAGGTCAAGGAAATGCAGGCCAAGATGGAGAAGATGCAGGAGGAAATCTCCGCTCTCGAAGTCGATGGCACCTCCGGCGGCGGCCTTGTCACCGTCCGCATGGATGGCAAGGGCAACCTCAAGGGCATCAAGATCGACCCGTCGCTGTTCAAGGAAGACGATGTCGAGATTCTTGAAGACCTGATCGTTGCCGCCCACAAGGACGGCAAGGACAAGGCCGAGGCGATTGCCGCCGAAAAGACCCGCGCGCTGACCGCCGGCCTGCCGATCCCGCCCGGCATGAAGCTGCCGTTCTGAGTTTGGGATAAACAAGTCCCACGTGAATAATATGACCGCCGCTCGCGAGTGTCGCGTAGCGGCGGTCATTCATGCCGCATGCAAGTGATAGAGCTTGTTGACGATGATCCAGCGGCTTTCGATCTTCAGCAGTGACAGATAATCGGTAAAGCGCATGCCGGCAAATTCGTCGGTAACCTTGACGCTTGCCGCATCGCCGGAGATGTCGATCGTCTCGATCTCCATGACAGGCTGAGTGCCCGGTAGCGATGGCGGTTCGGCCAGAACTGCGGCGATGAATTCGTCGCGCGTCAGCCATTCGACCGCACCTTCGTAATTGCCGATGATGCGCGCATTGGCATGAAAGGCCTTGCGCAAGGCCGCCTCGTTGCCGAAGGCCATGCCGTCGACATAGAGATGCAAGATCGTTCTGATTGCCTGCTCTTCCGACATCCGCGTCCTCCGCTGCCAGATTGCAGGAGCATTCTAACACAGGCTGATGCGGCTGCGAAATCGATCACCCCGGCTTTCGGGTGGCGTCACGCCGGCTCGCTGCTATCCTCGCCTCGAAACGGGAGGACAGGATGAAGAAACCGGGATCGATGCGGGCGCTGGAAAATATGGGACGGGCACGGCTTTCAGAAAACTTCTTCCTGCGCGATTTCCTGTATTCGGAAATCGCCGATTTCTACGGCATGCCCAATATCCCCGATGATTTCCAACTCGCGATCGAAGCGGGAAGCCGGCTCTGCGAAGAACTGCTGGAACCCCTGCAGCGGACCTTTGGCCGACTCCATATCCGCTCCGGCTACCGCTCGCGCAGCATCAACGCCTTCGGAAACCGCAAGAAGCTCAATTGCTCCACCAACGCGGCAAGCGCTGCCGATCACATCTGGGACATGCGCGACGCCGACGGCTGCATCGGCGCGACGGCCTGCATTGTCGTGCCGTGGGTGTGGGACAACAGGGACAGGTTGCAGGGTTGGCAATCGCTGGCCTGGTGGATCCATGACCACCTGCCCTACGCCTCGCTCTGCTTCTTTCCCAAGCTCTGGGCCGTCAACATTCAATGGCATGAACGGCCCGCAAGGCGCATCCGCAGCTATATCGCGCCCGCCGGGCTTCTGACCCGGCACGGCATGGCAAATCACGAAGGCAGCCATGCCGCCGAGTACCGGAACTACCCCTCGCTTGTCGGAACGGACGATGGCCCTATTCGCTGGCCTCGTTGAGCAGGCGGCAGGCTTCGTCACTCAGCGTGATCGTCGCGGATTTGATCAGGCTATCGATCTGCGGCAGGCTGGTGGCGCTGGCGATCGGCGCGGTCACGCCGCGGCGCGCCATGATCCATGCCAGCGCGATTTCCGCCTGGGTGGCGCCAAGACCTGCCGCGACCTCATCCAGCGCGCCCAGGATGCGCATGCCGCGACCGTCGAGATACTTGCCGATGCCACCGCCGCGCACCGAGCCTTCCAGATCCTTGTGCGAACGGTATTTGCCCGAGAGAAAGCCTTTGGCGAGACTGAAATAGGTGATGACGCCGATGTCCTCGGCAATGCAGAGATTGCGCAGCGCCCCGTCGAATGACGAACGATCATAGAGGTTATATTCCGGCTGCAGCACGTCGTAACGCGGCAGGTTCTTCGCTGCCGAGACATCGAGCGCCTCGCGCAGTTGCGCCGCATCGAGATTGGAGGCGCCGACATGGCGGACCTTGCCTTCCTTCAGAAGCGTGTCATAGGCGGCAAGCGTTTCCTCATAGGGCGTTTCCGGGTCCGGCCAGTGGGAGAGATAGAGATCGATGTAATCGGTCTGCAGACGTCGCAGGCTGTCTTCCACCGCCTGCCTGATCCAGCCGGCCTTGAGGCCCTTCCTGCCCGGCCCCATTTCGGAGCCGACCTTGGTGATGATGACGGTGCCATCACGGGACCGGCCGGACTGCTTCAGCCACTTGCCAATGATCGTTTCCGATTCGCCGCCCTGATTGCCCGGCGCCCAGGAAGAGTAGACATCCGCGGTATCGATCGCATTGAAGCCGGCATCGAAGAAGCGGTCGAGCAGGGTAAACGACGTCTTTTCGTCGGCCGTCCAGCCAAAAACATTGCCGCCGAAAACCAGCGGGGCGATCGACAGGCCGGTGCGGCCAAGGCTGCGCTTTTCCATGGGATAAGCTCCTATGTGATGGGAAGATACCAGGTCGGAGGCTCGACTCTGCAACAGCAAAGGCAGGTTCGTACAGGGTATTTTTTGCCCAAGGGGGCGAATTATTCGAATGCGATACCGCTTGATAGGCACGTACCTCACAGATAGTGTGCGGCCAACCAAAGGGAGGACTTCCAGATGCTGCGTTTCGGCATTCTATCGACCGCCAAGATCGGCCGAGAACTCGTCGTACCCGCCATTCAGGACGCGGAAAACTGCGTCGTGACGGCGATCGCCAGCCGCGATCTCGCCAAGGCCCGCGCCATGGCGGATCGCTTTTCCGTACCGCACGCCTTCGGCAGCTACGAGGAAATGCTGGCTTCGGACAAGATCGACGCGGTCTATATTCCGCTGCCGACCTCGCAGCATATCGAATGGTCGATCAAGGCGGCGAATGCGGGCAAGCATGTGCTGTGCGAAAAGCCGATCTCCCTGCACGCCGCCGAGATCAATCCGCTGATCGAAGCCCGCGACCGCAACAGGGTGATCGTTTCGGAAGCCTTCATGGTGACCTATAGCCCCGTCTGGCGAAAAGTTCGCTCGCTGTTGCAGGAAGGCGCGATCGGCAAGCTGCGCTACGTGCAGGGCGCATTCACCTATTTCAACCGCGACACCACCAACATGCGCAACATCCCCGAGCTCGGCGGCGGCGGGCTGCCGGATATCGGCGTCTACCCCACGATCTCCACCCGCTTCGTCACCGGCAGGGAGCCGGTGCGCGTGCAGGCGAATACCGATCGCGACCCCGATTTCGGCACGGATATCTTCTCCAGCGTGCGCGCCGACTTCGGCGATTTCGAACTGGCCTTCTACATCTCGACGCAGCTTGCCGCCCGTCAGGTCATGGTGTTCCACGGCGACAAGGGCTTCATCGAGGTGAAATCTCCCTTCAACGCCGATCGCTACGGCGCCGAGGAAATCGAGCTGACGAACCAGAACCACTCGCAATCGCAGCACTTCCGTTTTCAGGATGCACGCCAGTACAAGCTGCAGGTGGAGGCTTTCTCCCGCGCCGCAGCCGGTGAAAGCGAGGAAATCGTGACGCTGGAAAGCTCGGTCGACAACCAGAAGCTCATCGACGCGATCTATCGCGCCAGCGAAAAGGACGGCTGGGAAGCTGTCTGAGACCGGGATTAAAGTATTCAACAGACGCAGCGGCTTCGGCCGCTGCGTTTTTCCGTTCAGGCCGTACGAAGCCGATCCGCGGCGAGATAGCCGACGACAGCCGCGGCAATGCCGGCGTTGTAGCCAAGGATCGCAAGGAGCAGCAACATGAAGGACACAGGGCCTGCGGAGATGATCGCGGCAGAGGTGAATGCGGCAACGATGAGACAGCCGGCAAACGCGTAACAGACGACGGAGCGTAGGCCCGTTGCCAGCAGTCCGATTGCGAATGCGGTCAAGATAATCATCCGACCCTCCCGTTTGCGACCTTACAGGCTCATCTTTGCATGGAGCTTGCTAAATTTCGCTTAACCCGTTTGCCGATGAAGAAACGGAGGGAACGGGAAACTGTTTCAAATCACGACAAAAGTGATGGGTCACCGCGCGTTCCCGGCGGCGACCCTGATTTTTTTCAATCAGATCAGACCGACGATATCGCCTGCGGTTGTGCCGGTTTGCAGAACGCGATCGGCCCGTACAGGCAAGATGCTACCTGCGGAAACGGTGAGGAATGTTGCCGCCGATCCCGAGACCGTGCGCAGGCTGACCGCGCCGCCCGAACCGACATACAGCGCACGCACGGCTTCGGTGAGGTCGGTCGTATCCGACGGTGTTATGGGAAAGGCATGGGAGGCCGGCCCGGAGAGCGAGGCGGCATTGGCGGAAAAGCGATCAGGCATGGCAGCTCCTTTGTTTGCAAGTGCACGTTCCTCATCATCGGCGAGCACAGCGCCGCGGGATAAAACGGGGATATCGAAACGCCTGTTGAGGGCGCCATGCGGATGCTGGCAAAAGCCGCCAAGGCGCGGCAAACTGGCGCCATGAGCTCCTTCTTCGAATCACAAAGCCCTTCGAACCTCGCCGAATACTCGGTTTCGGAACTCTCCGGCTCGATCAAGCGGACGGTCGAGCAGGCGTTCGACCAGGTGCGCGTGCGTGGTGAAATTTCCGGCTATCGCGGTCCTCATTCCTCGGGCCACGCCTATTTCGCGCTGAAAGACGACAAGGCGCGCATCGATGCCGTGATCTGGAAAGGCACCATGAGTCGGCTAAAATTCCGGCCGGAAGAGGGGATGGAAGTTATCGCGACCGGCAAGGTCACGACTTTCCCCGGCTCATCGAAATACCAGATCGTCATCGAAACGCTGGAGCCGGCAGGCGCCGGCGCGCTAATGGCGCTTCTGGAAGAGCGCAAGCGCAAACTCTCGGCCGAAGGGCTGTTCGACAGTGCACGCAAGCGTCCCCTGCCCTTCATGCCGCGCGTCATCGGCGTCGTAACGTCGCCGACCGGGGCCGTCATCCGCGATATTCTGCATCGTATTTCCGATCGTTTTCCGGTTCATGTCGTGGTCTGGCCCGTGCGTGTCCAAGGCGAAGGCTCGGGCAACGAAGTGGCGGCTGCGATCGAGGGCTTTAACGCTTTTTCGCCCGATGGACCGCTTGCCACCCCCGATGTCATCATCGTTGCCCGTGGCGGCGGCAGTCTCGAAGACCTCTGGAGCTTCAACGACGAGGCCGTGGTGCGCGCTGCGGCGGCATCGCGCATACCGCTGATCTCGGCTGTCGGTCACGAAACCGACTGGACTCTGATCGACTACGCCGCCGACCAGCGCGCGCCGACACCGACCGGAGCCGCGGAAATGGCCGTGCCGGTCAAGGCGGAGCTCGAGGCCATGATTTCAGGCCTCGGCGCTCGCCTCAAAGGTGCCGCCAGCCGGCAGATGGACAATCGCAGGCAGTCGCTTCGCGCACTTGGCCGGGCCATGCCCTCGCTGGATCAGCTTCTTGCCCTGCCGCGCCGACGTTTTGACGAGGCTGCAGCCGGGCTCGGTCGCGGCCTGCAGATGAACACCGCCAACAAGCGCCGCAGTTTCGAGCGCATCTCCGCCCATCTGCGACCGGACATGCTTTCCAACCGGCTTGCCGAGCGCCGTCAGCGGATTTTGGAACGCATGGTTCGGGTCGAGCGCATCGTCGAGCGCATGATCGACCGGGCGCGCGGCCGTACCGCCTCGGCCGATGCCTCGCTGCGCAGCCTGCCCGCCCGCATTCTGGGCCAGGTCCACCGCTCTCGCGATCGGATCAGCGGGCTTTCCGTCCGCTCCGATACGGCTGTCTTCGCCGATCTGCGGCGGCTCAAGGGGCTGGTTGTCGCGCAGGACCGCGTGCTGCAATCGCTTTCCTATCGCAACGTGCTGAAGCGCGGCTATACGATCGTCTATGACGATACGGGCGCGCCAGTGCATGCCGCCAGCGCCCTTGGCTTCGGTCAGGCGATCACGATCGAATTTGCCGACGACAGGATTGCTGCGGTGACAACGGGGGGTTCTGCGACACCGCCCGGCAAGCCGGCAAAGAAGCGCACAGAAAAGCAAGGTGAGCCGCCGAAGCAGGGCAGCCTGTTCTGATCGCTCGATCGCGCCTAATACGGCGTTCATATGCGCCTGCTCATGGTTCTGGCCCATCCGCTTGAAGACAGCTTTGCCGCCAGCGTGGCGCGCACGGCTTGTACGACATGGATCGCATATCCGAAGACCAGCGCCAGGCACACCTTGCACGCATTGCCCGGACCGTCGCAAAAATCCGCTGACGAAAGAGAAACGCTTCCGTAACGATCCTTGATTAGCATGGCGAAAACTCACGCCGGGATCTCGCCTTGCCGATCGAACTTTCCGCCTCGCAGGCGCTGAACCTCTGGCACGATGTTTCGCTTCAACAAGTGCGTGTGGGCCAGCATGACCTGACGCTGCGTCAGATTTCGATCCTGCTCCATATCTATCTTGTTCCTCCGCCGCATACCGTGCGCGGGCTTGCGGAAATCCTTGGCGTCACCAAGCCGGTCATTACCCGCGCATTGGACACGATGGGCGAGCTGCAACTCGTCTCCCGCAGCCGCGATGACAGGGACCGACGCAACGTCATCATCAAACGCACGCTTGAGGGCGCGCTTTATCTTGAAAAACTCGGCGATCTGATCATTGATCAGGGCCGCAAACTGTCTATCTGAGAAACCATGTCCGATCTTCCCGACCGCCGGCTCAACGCCTATCGCCCCGATCTTGCCGAGGAGCGCCTGCGCGGCCTCGTCGCCTCCGACAATTACGTGGCCGGAACTCTGTGCGAGGTCAAGGTGCCCGTCGTGCAACTGCGCGCCCGGCCGGAACTCGAATGCGGTACCGATACCGAACTACTGCTTGGCGAAATCGCCCACGTTTTCGATACATCCGCCGGCTGGGCCTGGGTGAAGGCCGAGAGCGATGGATATGTCGGCTATGTGCCGGATTATACCGTTGGGCCTGTCGTGAAGAGCCCGACGCATATCGTCACAGTCCCACGCACCTTTATTTATGCCGGTCCCGATCTGCGGTTTCCGACCGTTCAAGCGATTTCCATGGGAAGCCGAATCACCGTGGTCGATGAGCGCGAAACGCGTGGTACGCGATATTTTCTGCTGGATGATGGCCATGCGGTCATCGCCAATCATTGCGCCTCGGTCGATGCACCCATGGCCCGGGATTACGTGGCCATTGCAGGCCGCTTCCTCGAAACGCCTTACCTTTGGGGCGGGCGCTCCGGTTTCGGCATCGATTGCTCCGGCCTTGTGCAGCTTTCCATGCTGATGACGGGGCGTCAGGCACCGCGGGATACGGATATGCAGGCCACGGGCCTTGGTACACCGATCACGCGTGAAGAATTGCGACGCGGCGATCTGGTATTCTGGAAGGGGCATGTGGCGATCATGGAAGACGACCGCACGCTGCTGCACGCCAATGGTCACACGATGAATGTGTCCCATGAGGGGCTGGAAGAGGCGATCAACCGTATCGGCTGGCTCTATGAGCAGCCGACAGGTTATCGGCGGCCTGATTAATAGCCGGCTTTGCGATCCACCAGATGCTGCAGCGGCTGGCCGCTTTCGAAGCGCTCGATCTGCTGCTGCACATGGGCAAATAGCGCCTTGACGTCTGAGGAAGCCGCGACATGCGGCGTCACATAGACGTTCTCCATCTCCCAGAACGGGCTTTCCTCCGACAACGGCTCCTGCTCGAAGACATCGAGCGAGGCCGCTCCGAGAACGCCGGATTTTAGCGCTGCCAGAATATCGGCCTCGACCTGGCTGCCGCCGCGGCCACCGTTGATGAAGACCGGCGCGCCGAACGGCCCCTTGCGGCTAAGCTTGGCAAAGAGATCGGCATTGAAGATGCCGCGTGTTTCATCCGTCAGCGGCAGCAGGCCGACGAGGAAATCGGTCTTGGCGAGGAAGGCATCAAGCTGATCGCCATCGAAGGTTTCGGTTCCATTAATATGCTTCTTCGAGCGAGACCAACCGACGGTCTTGAAGCCCATGACCGAAAGTTTCCGGATCGCCTCCTGCCCGAGCACCCCGAGGCCCATGACGCCGATGGTGACGTCGGCCGCTTCCGGCTGGATCAGATCCTCCCAGACGTGCTTTTTCGCACGAGCCTCATAGGCCCGGTGCTGGCGCAGGTGCAGGAGGCACTGCATTACCACCCACTCGCTCATGCGCGTCGTCAGGCTGCGATCGACGAAACGGACGAGCGGCACATCCGGCAGACCGGGAAGCGTCAGCACATGATCGACACCGGCACCGCCCGAAAACACGACCTTCAGGTCCGGTGCGCGCGAGAAGAGATCGGGTGCGGACTTCCAGACGACGGCATAGTCGATATCGCGCAGGTCGCGACCTTCATGCACCGGATCGGCAAGGTTGATCACCTCGCGGCCGGGAAAGGCGCCGGCAAGGGCGACATCCACCTCTTCCGGAATGAACTTCAGATCGACGATAACAGGGCTTTTGGCAGACATGATAGACTCGAAATTTACTGGCGGACGGCGGGAACGGCGACCGCTTCCATGTTGAAGGCGGCGGCCATCAGGGCCTTGGTATAATCTTCCTGCGGCGCCGTGAAAATCTGCTCGGACGTGCCCTGCTCCACCACCTTGCCGAGACGCATGACGATCATGTCGTTGGCAAGCGCTCTCACCACCTTCAGGTCGTGACTGATGAAGAGATAGGCGAGCGAATGCTTCGTCTGCAGGTCGCGCAGGAGATCGACCACCTGTGCCTGCACGCTCATATCCAGCGCCGAGGTCGGCTCGTCGAGCATCACAAACTGGGGTTTCAGCACCATGGCGCGGGCAATGGCGATGCGCTGCCGCTGGCCGCCGGAGAACTCATGCGGATAACGCCAGCGGGTCGCCGCATCGAGACCGACTTCCTCCAGTGCCGCAGCGACGCGGGCATCGCGCTCCCTGTCGGACAGAGAACTCTCATGCACCTTCAGCCCCTCGCCGATGATATCGGAGACGGCCATGCGCGGAGACAGCGAGCCGAAGGGATCCTGGAAAACGATCTGCATGCGATTGCGCAGGGGCCGCATGTCTTTGAACGTGTAGTCGGCAATATCCTGCCCGACGAAGGCAATGCGGCCCTTGGACGAGATCATCCGCGTCAATGCCAGCCCGAGCGTCGTCTTGCCGGAGCCGGATTCGCCCACGACGCCGAGCGTCTGGCCGGCGCGCAGCGAGAGATCGATGCCGTCAACGGCCTTCACATGGTCCACGACCCGACGCAGGAAACCCGCCTTGATCGGGAACCAGACTTTCACCTCCTGCGCTTCCATCACGACCGGCTTCGACGGATCGGCGGCGGGCGGCTTGCCCTTCGGTTCGGCGGCAAGCAGGTGCTTGGTATAGGCATGTTGCGGGTTGGCGAAGATTTCCGCCGTCGGTCCCGTCTCGACGATCCTGCCCTTGGTCATGACGCAGACGCGGTCGGCGATCTTGCGGACGATGCCGAGATCATGGGTGATGAACAGCATGGACATGCCATGCTCGTCCTTCAGTTGCTTCAGGAGCGCGAGGATCTGCGCCTGCACGGTCACGTCGAGCGCCGTTGTCGGCTCGTCGGCGATCAGGAGTTCCGGGCGGTTGGCGAGCGCCATGGCGATCATAACGCGCTGGCGCTGGCCGCCGGAAAGCTCGTGTGGATAGGCGGAAAGGCGCTTTTCCGGTTCACGGATACCGACCTGGTTCAGAAGCTCCAGCACGCGGGTCCGCGCGGCGGCACCGGTCATGCCCTGATGCAGATCCAGGATTTCGGCGATCTGCCGCTCGATCGAATGCAGCGGGTTGAGCGAGGTCATCGGCTCCTGAAAGATCATGGTGATGTCGTTGCCACGCACGTTGCGCAGCTCGGCATCCGATGCCTTCAGGAGATCCTTGCCATTGAAGTGGATTTCGCCGCTCGGATGGCTGGCTGCCGGATAGGGCAAGAGCTTCAGGATCGAATTGGCCGAAACCGATTTTCCCGAACCCGATTCACCGACCAACGCCACCACCTCACCACGGCGGATATCGAAGGACACGCGGTCGACGGCGAGCGACGTGTTGCCGCCCTGATGGAAGGCGACCGAGAGATCGCGAACGGAAAGCAGAGGGTCTGTCACTTTATCGCTCACCGGAATGTTTTCCTCGGATCGAAGGCATCACGCACGGCTTCGCCGATGAAGATCAGAAGCGACAGCATCACCGACATGACGACGAAGGCCGTCAGACCCAGCCATGGCGCCTGCAGGTTCGACTTGCCCTGCGCGATCAACTCCCCAAGCGAAGCCGAACCCGGCGGCATACCGAAGCCGAGGAAGTCGAGCGAGGTCAGCGTCGTGATCGAGCCGGAGAGGATGAAGGGCAGGAAGGTCAGAGTCGCCACCATCGCGTTCGGAAGCAGGTGACGCCACATGATCGTGGCATTGCCGACGCCGAGAGCGCGGGCGGCGCGGACATATTCGAAGTTTCGCGCCCTGAGAAACTCTGCGCGCACCACGCCGACGAAGCCGACCCAGGAGAAGAGCAGCATGATGCCGAGCAGCACGAAGAAGCCCGGCGGCATGATCGCCGCGATGATCAGCAGGATGTAGAGCACCGGCATCGACGACCAGATTTCGATAAAGCGCTGCATCAAGAGATCGGTCCAGCCGCCGAAAGAGCCCTGCACCGCGCCGGCTGAGACACCGACGATGGCCGAGGCGATGGTCAGCGCCAAGCCGAACAGAACCGAGATGCGGAAGCCGTAGATCATGCGGGCAGTGACATCGCGCGCCTGATCGTCGGTGCCCAGCCAGTTGAGATTGCCCAGCGTGCAGCCGGGGTCCTCATTGCCCAGCGGATAACCGGAGCAGCGTTCCTGACTGTCCATAAGCCAGAAGGGTGCCGTCGGGGCCGAATGGGGGATGTTGGAGTTGGCGGTGTTGTAGGAATAGCGGATCGGCGGCCAGATCATCCAACCATTGGCCTCGATCTCGTCGCGGATGAAATCCGAGCGATAGTCCGTCTCGGCGAGGAAGCCGCCGAACTTCTCTTCCGGATAGCTCACTACCACCGGAAACAGCATCTCGCCCTTGTAGGAGGCGATCAACGGCCTGTCGTTGGCGATGAACTCGGCAAACAGGCTGAGCAGGAAGAGGACCATGAAGATCCAGAACGACCAATAGCCGCGTCTGTTGGCCTTGAAATTCTGCAGCCGCCGCTGGTTGACGGGCGTCAGCCAGCCGGTGCGCGGTTCAGCAACAGTGGCGCGGGAGACGACATCGCTCATCAGACGTCCCTCCGCTCGAAATCGATGCGCGGATCGACCCAGGTATAGATCAGGTCCGACAGCAGGCTGACGATGAGACCCATCAGCGAGAAGATGTAGAGGGTCGCAAAGACGATCGGATAGTCGCGCTTGACCACCGCGTCATAGCCAAGGCGACCGAGGCCATCGAGCGAGAAGATATATTCGATCAGCAGCGAGCCTGTGAAGAAGGCCGAGATGAAGGCGCCCGGAAAGCCCGCGATGATGATCAGCATCGCATTGCGGAACACATGGCGATAAAGCACCTGGCTGTCGGTAAGCCCCTTGGCGCGGGCGGTCGTGACATATTGCTTGCGGATCTCGTCGATGAACGAGTTCTTGGTGAGCAGCGTCGTCGTCGCAAAGGCCGAGATCAGCAGCGTGATCAGCGGCAGTGTCATATGCCAGGCATAGTCGACGATCTTCTCGTACCAGGGCAGCTGGTGGAAATTATCCGAGACGATGCCGCGCAGCGGAAACCAGTCGAGGAAGGAACCGCCGGCAAACAGCACGATCAGCAGGATGCCGAACAGGAAGCTCGGCACGGCATAGCCCACGACGATGATGCCGGAGGTCCAGACGTCGAAGCGCGAACCATCCGATATCGCCTTCTTGATGCCGAGCGGAATGGAGATGGCGTAGGACAGGATCAGGATCCAGAGGCCAAGGGAAATCGAGACCGGCATCTTTTCCAGAATGAGGTCGATGACCGAGGTGTTGCGGAAGAAGCTCTCGCCGAAATCGAAGCGGATATAATCCCACATCATCTTGCCGAAGCGCTCGAGCGGCGGCTTGTCGAAGCCGAATTGCTTCTCGAGCTTGGCGATGAATTCGGGATCAAGCCCCTGCGCGCCGCGATACTTTCCCGAGGATTCCTCGCTGAAGGATTGCCCGCCGAGATCGCCGCCACCGCCGGAAAGCCGGTCGCCGCCCTGGTTCTGGCCGGTGAGATCGGAAATGACCTGCTCGACGGGCCCGCCGGGCGCAAACTGAACGACGGCGAAGGATATGGCCATGATGCCGATGATCGTCGGGATCATGAGCAGCAGGCGGCGAAGGATATAGGCTCCCATCAAACCGCTCCCGTTGCCGGATGGGGCCGGTGTCTAAAGTCAGCGGCAGCGCGCCCTGTGGTGGTCAATCCGTTCGTCTCCTTGCCGATATCAGGCCTCGGGGTCTGATATCGAGTGATTCGCTTTTCCGCATTTGGAGTGCACAGCGCCTAAGAGCGCAAGGCCCTCATTGAGAACCGGCACTCTTGCGCCACCAGATCGACGGAAAACCGGTCGAATATTCCGGAAGAGCGGCAGGATGTTCGAGGTCAGCAGAATAGGCGATGCGGGAATTGCGGGCCGTGTAGCTCGGCACGACGATATGCTTGGCGAGCAGAACCCGGTCGAGAACCTTCGTCGTCGCGATCAGTTCGTCACGATCCTTGGCGAAGATGACGCGCTTGATCAGGGCGTCGAGCACGGGATCGCTGACGCCGGAATAGTTCTGCGAACCCTCTCGATTGGCGGCCTCGGAGCCCCAGTATTCGGCCTGTTCGTTGCCGGGGTTCAGGGATTGGCCCCAGCCCTGGTAGACAACGTCGAAATCGCGCGAGCGCCAGCGATTGGTGAACTGCGAGGAATCGACCGTGCGCACGCTGACCTCGACGCCGATCTTCCTGAGGCTCTGGGCAAACGGCAGCGCCACGCGCTCGATCGTCGGACCATCCAGCAAGATCTCGAAGGTGAAGGGCTCGCCGGTCTTCGCATTGACCATGCGGTTGCCCTTCAGCTCATAGCCCGCTTCCTTGAAGAGAGAGATCGCCTGCCGGAGATTGTCACGCACCTTCTTCGGATCGCCACCGACGGGGCTGACATAGGGCTTCATCACCTCAGGCGGCAGCTGGTCCTTCATCTCGTTGATGATTTCCAGCTCGCGGCCTTCCGGCACGCCCTTTGAGGCGAGCTCCGTTCCGTAGAAGAAGCTGTCGATGCGCGAATACTGATTGTAGAAGATCGTGCGGTTCAGCTCCTCGAAATCGAAGGCATAGTTGAGCGCTTCGCGCACCCGCACATCCTTGAATTTCTCCCGCTTCATATTGAAGATGAAACCGACGAGCACGCCTCGATTGCGGTATTCGTTCTCGAGTTTCTCGAGCTTGATGCGCCCATCCTTCACAGCAGGGAAATCGTAGGCCGTCGCCCAGCGCTTGGCGGAATTTTCCCACCAGTAATCGGCATTGCCGGAGCGGAAGGCCTCGAAGGCGACATCGAGATCGGCGTAATAGGTGTAGATCATCGCGCCAAAATTATCTTCGCCGATATTGACGTTGATATCCTTGCCCCAATAGTCGTCGCGGCGCTCGAAACGGATGGTCGAACCCGGCTGCATGGAGGCGACCCTGTAGGTGCCCGAACCCATTGGAATTTCCAGAGAGGTCTTGGCGATATCGCGCTGGTTGCCCTTGGCGTCCTTTCCCTCCCACCAGTGCTTGGGCACGATCACCAGCTCGCCGACGATCTTGGGAAGCTCGCGATTGTTCTTTTCATCGAAGCTGAAGGTGACTTCGCGATCGCCGGTCTTTTCCGCCTTGATGACGTGGGCGTAATAGAACTCCCGCTGCGGATCGAGCGCCTTGGCTTTTTCGAAGGAGAAGACGACATCTTCCGGCGTCACCGGCTGGCCGTCTTCCCATTTCGCTTCCGGCCGCAGGCGGAATTTCACCCAGGCAAAATCATCGGGATAGGCAATGGCTTCGGCAAGCAGGCCGTAATCCGACGCGATCTCGTCCAGCGACGGCTTCATCAGCGTCTCGTAGACGAGGCCAGCGACGGCACCGGCCACCTCTCCCTTGGCGAGAATGGGATTGAGCGAATCAAAAGTGCCCATGGCCGTGAGCCGGAGGTCGCCACCTTTCGGTGCATCCGGGTTCACATAATCGAATCGCTTGAAGCCATCCTGATATTTCAGCTCGCCGACCGTTGCCGTTCCACCATGCCAGACCGGCTCTTGCGCCAGGACGGGCCCCGCAAGCAGCCCCGCCACAGCCGCGACGGCCGTGCCTTTGACGATGATTTGGAACACATTTTCGATGATCGAGCCAATTCGGCGCATACAGGCCTTCCCTTTTTTTCTCTGTTTGGCGGACAGAATAGGCAAAATCAGGACAATTGACAGAAGCTGCCTCAAATCAGGCATTTTTTTTGGTTCACGTCCTGATGTGCCGCAAGGCTCGGACAAAGGCGCCATGGCAGCCTCCGTCCCTGCGCTTTTTGCCCTATCGATACTGGACGACCGATGACCAACACCGCCACTACGCTGCAGCGTATGTTCTATGCCCTGATCGCAGCGTCGATCGCCATCGGCCCGGTGACAGCGGAGGCAGCCGAACCTGCTAAGCAGATTTTCGGCAGGGTGAAGCTGCCGAGCGAGGGGGCGGCGAGCCCGATCGGCTTTTATGCCAAGGGCTGCATGGCCGGCGCCGTCGCAATCCCGACGGATGGCCCCACTTGGCAGGCGATGCGCCTTTCGCGCAATCGCCGCTGGGGTAATCCGGCGATGATCCAGCTGCTCGAACGGTTCTCGAAGGACGCGGCCGGGCTTGGCTGGGGATCGGGCATCCTGATCGGCGACATTTCGCAACCGCGCGGCGGGCCGATGCTGACCGGCCACGCCTCCCATCAGATCGGGCTTGATGCCGATATCTGGTTTACGCCGAAGCCCGCGCAGCCGCTGACGGCCCAGCAGCGCGAGGACATGCCGTTCACCTCCATGCTCGACAAGAGCAAGTTCCTGACGGTGAGCAACCAGCGCTGGACGCCCACGCATGCCAATCTCGTCATGAAGGCGGCAAGCTACCCTGATGTCGAACGTGTCTTCGTCAATCCGGCGATCAAGAAGAAGCTTTGCGACACCTGGACCGGAGATCGGTCACTGCTCGGCAAGGTCCGCCCCGTCTATGGTCACGACGAGCATTTCCATATTCGCATACATTGCCCCGAAGGCGCAAAGGGCTGCAAGGCGCAGGCCCCCGTCGCCGCCGGTGACGGCTGCGACAAATCGCTGGCCTGGTGGTTTACCAAGGAGCCATGGGCTGCGCCGAAGAAGGATCCGAACGCCAAGCCTGTGAAGCCGAAATTCACGATGCTGTCCGATCTGCCAAAGGCTTGTTCGGCCGTTCTTGCAGCGCCGTCCAATTCGGAAGCGGCGGCAACCTATGGCACGGCTTATGCGGCAGCCCCTGCCACAGACAACGCGTCGGTTGAAGCCGTCATCAATGCCAGCGCCGAACAGGCCGCAAGCGAGATTGCGATTCCGATCCCGACCCCGCGGCCGCTCAATTGAGGCAGTAGGCAGTAGGCAGTGGTGGATGACATCGTGCGGGTCATTGCCAGCGGATGTTTTCTCTATGCTTCAAAACTATTGCCGACTGCCTATTGCCTACTGCCTTCCCAACCGCTCCATCCTCATGTAGAGGAAAAATCAAATCGATTTAAACGCGGGGCTTTCGTGAACGCTGAAGGGGAGGATTTTCATGTCGTCGCAAAAATGCGTGGCCCTGATCGCCCATGACGAAAAGAAAGCCGACCTTGCCGCCTTCGCCAAGGCCCACGAGCATATCCTCGCCCGGTGGAAGATCGTGGCGACGGGGACGACGGGCGGCCGGGTGCAGGAGGCCTGTCCCAGTCTCGACATCACCCGCCTGAAGAGCGGCCCGCTCGGCGGCGACCAACAGATCGGCGCGATGATCGCCACCGGCGAGGTGGAGATGCTGATCTTCTTCACCGACCCGCTAACGGCCATGCCCCATGACGTCGATGTCAAGGCTCTGATGCGGCTGGCCACCGTCTACGACATTCCCATGGCGCTCAACCGTGCCACCGCGGAACAGTTGATCGCCTTCAATCAAGCCTGATAAAGCTTTACCCCACATCCCCACTGCATCGGAACGGATCGCCCATGCCACACCTCGACGACATCGACGCGACTTTCGTCTTCCCCATTCTCGTCGGCGATATCGGCGGCACCAATGCCCGCTTCGCGCTGCTGCTCGATGCCTATGCCGAGCCGAAGATATTCCCGATCATTCCGACCGGCGATTATGCGAGCATCGAGGAAGCGCTGCAGACCAGCATTCTCGACAAGACCTCGGTACAGCCGCGCTCGGCGATCATCGCCGTCGCCGGCCCGATCAATGGCGACGAAATTCCGCTCACCAATGCCGGCTGGGTGATCAAGCCGAAGGACATGATCGCCGCGCTCAATCTCCAGGACGTCATCATCCTCAACGATTTCGAGGCCCAGGCACTGGCCGTCGCCTCGATCGGCGACGACGGGCGCGAGCAGGTCGGCTCCGGCCAAATCCTGCCTTCGGCCTCCTGCGCCGTGCTCGGTCCCGGCACGGGGCTCGGCGTCGCCGGGCTCCTGCATGCCCGCCACACGTGGTTTCCGGTGCCCGGCGAAGGCGGGCATGTCGATATCGGCCCGCGCAGCGAGCGCGACTATCATATCTGGCCCTTCCTCGAACCGATCGAGGGCCGCATTTCCGGCGAGCAACTGCTCTGCGGACGCGGCCTCATGAACATCTACCGCGCCGTCTGCGAGGCCGACGGCAAGGATCCGCATATTGCCGATCCGGCCGGCGTCACCAGCCATGCGCTCTCCGGCAGCGATGCCGCGGCCGTCGAGACCGTATCGCTGTTTTCGACCTATCTCGGCCGTCTGGCGGGCGACATGGCGATGATCTTCATGGCCCGCGGCGGCGTGTTTCTGGCGGGCGGTATATCGCAGAAAATCCTTCCTGCGCTGAAGAAGCCGGAGTTCCGCGCGGCCTTCGAGGACAAGGCGCCGCATTCCACGCTGCTGAAGACCATCCCGACCTTCGTCATCACCCATCCGACAGCGGCACTGTCCGGCCTGGCCGCCTATGCGCGCACGCCCTCGCGCTTCGGTGTGGCGACAGAGGGACGCCGCTGGAGAAGTTGAGCCCCGGCAGGACGCACAAGACTCGCCAAACGGCCATGCAGAGACTATAGAGCCCCTGAAACGCGCCGCGTCTGCGGCTTACGTCCAGCTGCAGGCGAGGGAAAACAGCCTTTGAAAGCCGCCAAGACCACGCATCCCCATGTCGATGCGGAAACGATTTCCAGCGTTCTCAAGCGCGTCATCCGCGAAAACGGACGCGCTCATATCAAGGGGTATATCTTCGCGATCCTGTGCCTGGGCGTCGTCGCCGCGACGACGGCCTTCGCCGCCTGGATCATGGAATCGGTCGTCAACGAGGCTTTCGCCAACAAGCGCGCCGATATGGTTCTCCTGATCTGCGGCTCGATCTTCGCGGCCTTCGTGCTGCGCGGCTTCGCCACCTACGGTCAGGCCGTGGCGCTGTCCAAGATCGGCAACAACATCGTCGCCAGCTACCAGCGACGGCTTTACAGCCATCTGATGGCGCTGAGCGTCGGCTTTTTCAGCGACACCCGTTCGGCCCGCATCTCCGCCCAGATCAGCCAGAACGTCTCGGGCATCCGCGACGTCCTCAACATGACGGTAACCTCGATCGCCCGCGATCTGCTGACCCTCATCGCCCTGATCGGCGTGATGATCGGCAAGGATTGGCTCCTGACGCTGGTCGTCTTCGTGATTGCGCCGCCGCTGCTGCTCGGCCTCCGATACGTCTCCAGGCGCTTGCGGCAGGCGACCCGCGAATCCATCGAAATCAACAGCCACGTGCTGGGCGCGATGCAGGAGACGATCCAGGGCATCACCATCGTCAAGGCCTTCACGATGGAAAACCAGCTGAAGGACAAGGTCGAGGCGATCATCGACCGGGCGGAAAACCGCGCCAACCGCATCGCCCGCCTTGCCGAACGCACCGCGCCGATGACCGAAAGCTTCGCCGGTTTCGCCATTTCCAGCGTGCTAGCCTATGCCGCCTTCCGCTCGATCTATGGCGGCGTGCAGCCGGGCGCCTTCTTTTCCTTCGTGACCGCGCTGCTGATGGCCTATGACCCGGCCCGCCGCCTCGCCCGCCTGCAGGTCAATCTCGAACGCGCTGTCGTCAACGCCCGTATGATCTACGAACTGCTCGACACGGTTCCCCACCAGCGCGACCGCGCCGACGCAGCCGAGCTGACGCTGGATCAGGCCCAGATCGAATTCCGCAATGTGCATTTCGGTTACGGCACGGGTGGGGATATCCTCAAGGGCGTGAGCTTCATCGCCGAGGGTGGAAAGACGACGGCGCTCGTCGGCCCCTCCGGCGCCGGCAAGTCCACGGTCATCAGCCTGATACCGCGCTTCTACGATCCCGGCGCAGGCGAAATCCTGATCGACGGGCAGGACATCGGCCATGTCACCAAGCAATCCCTGCGCAACGGCCTCGCCTATGTATCCCAGCAGCCCTATCTCTTCGAAGGCTCGATCCGCGACAATATCCGCTACGGCCGGCCCGATGCGACCGATGAAGAGGTCGAGGAGGCCGCGAAGCTCGCCTATGCCCACGATTTCATCCAGACGCAGCCCCAGGGTTATGACACGCCCGTCGGCGAAAACGGCGTGACCCTTTCCGGCGGCCAGCGCCAGCGGCTGTCGATCGCCCGCGCGCTGGTGCGCAAGGCCCCGATCCTGCTGCTCGACGAGGCGACCTCGGCGCTCGACACCGAATCGGAAGCTGCCGTGCAGAAGGCGCTCGATCACGCCATGGCCGGGCGCACCGTCGTCGTCATCGCCCACCGCCTTTCCACCATCGCCAATGCCGACAAGATCATCGTCATGCGCGACGGGCAGGTGGCGGAAGAAGGTACCCATGAGGCGCTTGCACGGCGCAGCGACGGTCTTTACGCTCGCCTGCACAATCTGCAGGGCAGCGGCGACAAGACCGCGCCGGCAACGGAAGAGTGAATGAGAGAGCGAGCGCAGGCATGAGCGGTACGGACATGAAACTCGTTGTGGTCGGCGCCGCCGGCCGCATGGGACAGACGCTGATCCGCACCATCCATGCGATGAACGGCGTCACCGTCTTTGCCGCGGTCGAGCGCCCCGGCTCCCCCTTTGTCGGCCGCGATGCCGGCGAGCTTGCGGGTCTCGGCCCAACCGGTGTCACCATCACCGACAAGCCGCTCGAAGCCTTCGTCGAGGCCGAAGGCGTGCTCGATTTCACCTCGCCGGCCGCGACAGTCGAATTTGCCGGCCTCGCCGCGCAGGCGCGCATCGTCCATGTGATCGGCACCACCGGCTGCGCGGCGGCAGACGAGGACAAGATCAAGGCTGCCGCCCGTCATGCCCGCGTCGTCAAGTCCGGCAATATGAGCCTCGGCGTCAATCTGCTCGGCGTTTTGACGGAACAGGCCGCAAAGGCGCTCGGCCCCGGCGACTGGGATATCGAAATCCTCGAAATGCACCACAGGCACAAGGTCGATGCGCCTTCGGGCACGGCGTTGCTGCTCGGCGAAGCCGCCGCCCGCGGCCGTGGCATCGATCTTGGCGAAAACTCGGTGCGCGTGCGCGACGGCCATACCGGACCACGCGCCGCCGGCAGCATCGGTTTCGCCACCCTGCGCGGTGGCTCCGTCATCGGCGAACATTCCGTCATCATCGCCGGGGAAGGCGAGCAGGTCGCGCTCTCGCACAGCGCCACCGACCGCGGCATTTTCGCCCGCGGGGCCGTGACCGCGGCGCTCTGGGCGCGTGATAAAAAACCCGGATTCTATTCCATGCTCGACGTGCTCGGGCTCAACTGATCTTTTCTCGAGGAGCAACAACCATATGAGCGGAACCCTTGTCCTTGTTCGCCACGGCCAGAGCGACTGGAACCTGAAGAACCTTTTCACCGGCTGGAAAGATCCGGACCTGACGGAACTCGGCGTAGAGGAAGCCAATGCCGGCGGCAAGGCGCTCGCCGATTACGGCATCAAGTTCGATATCGCCTTTACCTCGGCGCTCACCCGCGCGCAGCGCACCTGCAAGATCATCCTCGACAATGTCGGCCAGCCGAACCTCGAAACGATCCGCGACCAGGCGCTGAACGAGCGCGATTACGGCGATCTTTCCGGACTCAACAAGGACGACGCCCGCGCCAAATGGGGCGAGGAGCAGGTGCATATCTGGCGCCGCTCCTACGACGTGCCGCCGCCGGGCGGCGAGAGCCTGCGCGATACCGGCGCACGCGTCTGGCCCTATTACCTCACCGACATCCTGCCGCGCGTTCTTGCCGGTCAGAACGTTCTTGTCGCCGCCCATGGCAACTCGCTGCGATCGTTGGTGATGGTGCTCGACAAGCTGACCAAGGAGCAGATCCTGGCGCTGAACCTCGCGACCGGCGTTCCTATGGTCTACAAGCTGAACGCGGATTCGACCGTCGCTTCCAAGGATGTGCTCGGCGATATGTCCGGCGCACACTGAGCCGATAGATTGCTGCGTCGAAAAGGCCGGATCACTCCGGCCTTTTTCGTTGTATTCAAAGTAAACCTCCACCTACGGTGGAGGACTGGACGAGTTCCACACGGTAGTTGAGAGACCTCCTGCTTGGATCACTGGGGTGGCCCAGATTTCAGACAAGGAGGTTCTATGGATGAGCCAAAGCTCTCGCATG